>JAFRHH010000039.1 GCA_017433405.1 Clostridia bacterium
GATCCACTTCGCGGCCTCGGCGGCGCTCTTCGCGTTTTCCTTCATGGCGATGGCGGCGCCCGGTTCATAGGCCCACTTCACGTTTTCGAAGCAGATGGGCTGGGTGCTCTCCACGATGCTGTAGGCATCCACGCCCTTCCCGTTGGTGAAAGCCTTTACTTCGTCAAAATTCTTGAATCCGTACTTGTCCAGGACGGGCTGCAGCTGCGGCATGCGTCCTTCATAATTTTCAAACAAAGCCATTTGCTGCCCCTCCTTTTATTCTTTCCGCGGGTCAATCCACTTGACCGCGCCGGCTTCTGCCTTGAACCGACCGTAGGTGCCCAGATTCTTGTCGTAGGCTTCCTGGGCGGACAGGCCCTTCTTGATATCATCCATCATCTTGCCCAGGCTCAGGAACTGATAGCCGCAGACCTGATCATCCTTGTCCAGCGCCATCTTGATCACGTAGCCCTCGGTCATTTCCAGATACCGGGTTCCTTTGGCGCGGGTTCCGTACATGGTGCCCACCATGGAGCGCAGGCCCTTGCCCAGGTCCTCCAGGCCGGCGCCGACCCGCAAGCCGTCGTCCGAGAAGGCGGACTGGGTCCGGCCGTACACGATCTGCAGGAACAGCTCGCGCATCGCCGTATTGATCGCGTCGCACACCAGGTCGGTGTTCAGCGCTTCGAGAATCGTCTTACCGGGCAGGATTTCGCTGGCCATGGCGGCGGAATGGGTCATCCCGGAGCAGCCGATAGTCTCCACCAGCGCTTCCTCGATGACGCCGTTTTTCACGTTCAGGCTCAGCTTGCAGGTGCCCTGCTGCGGTGCGCACCAGCCGATACCGTGAGTATAGCCGGAAATATCCTTGATTTCCTTCGCCTGGATCCACTTGCCTTCCTCAGGGATCGGAGCGGGGCCATGGTTCGGTCCTTTTGCAACACAAACCATGTCTTCAACTTCCTTCGTGTATTGCATGTGACAAAATCCCTCCTGTTCACATCATTGTGTTTTGCCAACCATTTCACTATAGCATAATCCGCGAGGACTCCGCAACTGTTTTTTCGAATAATTTCCAACTGCTGATTATGGGTTCGATGATTCTTTTTCACCCGATTCCCGCAGGAGCGGGGCGTATCTCTTTTCCCGTTCCTTCAGATAATCCTTCAGCACACCCCGATCCCTGCAGATTCGGATCGTCTCCGCCGCGGCTTCCCTGGTCCGGCCATGCCCGGCCCTGAGCACCGGCTCCACTGACTTACCGGCTCAGGAGATAGATGCAGACGGCCAGCAGGCCGATGCCCAGCAGCAGCAGGCCGAAAGACAGGGAGCGGGCGATCAGGCCCATGACCCGGTCCGCCTCCTGGCGTTCCACATCGAGGCGGTATTCATAGTCCGTCGGCATCGGATGTTTCCGGAGAATCGTCCGATTCAGGCCCCGGGCCAGGGCGTCCAGCGCCCTTCCCAGACGCCAGGTCAGCCGGTTGCCCACAGGGGGCCGTTCCGGCGCCCTTTTCACGGAAAGAACGGTCATCCGGCTCAGCCGGATCAGTCCGTCCGTCAGGCTGTTCAGCAGGCGGCAGGCCCCCGTGCAGACCGCCGGAATCCAGACCCGAACCGGCCGGCTCTCCGCCAGGCCATCCAGGCCGCGCATGAGCCCCGTTGCCGCGGCCGGAATCCAGACCCGGACCGGCCGGCTTTCCGCCAGGCCGTCCAGCAGGCGGAACAGCCGGACCACGGGATCGCAGACCAGGCGGCGAACCGCTCCGGAGCGGATCCAGGCTTCCAGGTCCAGCCAGGCGGGCCAGCGGTTCACGTACTCCCGGACGCCCTCCCGCTTCCTCATCAGAAGGGGACGGATCACGCCCCCGTACAGCGCCGCGCCGATGGCCAGGGATTTCGCCGCCCCCAGGAGGTTTTCCCCGGAGAACCAGGCCACCGGATGAGCAGGCGCCCCGCCGTTCATGAACCCCTGGCCGAGATCGGCGATCCGGCTCATCCCGAGATCCGGGAAGAACCCCAGCAGCGGCAGCGCCAGAGCGGATCCCCCCCGGGCCAGGGCGGAAAGGGGCGTCAGATACCCCTTTCGCATCCCGTCGAATTCCGGCTGCCGGGTCGGATGCTTTTCCCGGAACAGCGCGACATACAGCTTCAGCATATAGGAGAAGGTCATGCCGCCGGTGATCACGAAGATCCACTCCACCGCGGAATAGGCCCCCGTCGGCAGCCCCTCGGCCCGGAGATGCGCTACATATTCCAGGATGCTTTCATGCAGCAGGGACTTGCTGAGATACCCGTTCCACAGGGGGACGCCGGAGATGCCCAGGGCGCCCATCAGGAACGCGAAACGCAGAAGCGGCTTTCCGCGGCCGAAGCCCCGGATCTCGTTCAGATTCAGCCGGTGCAGATTCATATACACCGTACCGGCCGCCATGAACAGCGTCAGCTTGATCAGGCTGTGGTTCACCATATGCAGGACGGTTCCCCGGACCGCCAGGGCGTTATGAGCGCCCAGCAGGGCCTGCATGCTGATGCCCACCAGGATAAAGCCGATCTGGCTCATGGAGGAGCAGGCCAGCGTCCGCTTCAGATCCACCGAAAACATCGCCAGCAAGGCCCCGAGGAACATCGTGATCACCCCGGGCACCAGCAGGATTCTTCCCCAGCCCGGCCGATTCAGAAACAGATTGCAGCTGACAGCCAGAACGCCGAAGATGCCTACCTTCGTCAGGACGCCGGACAGGAGGGCGCTGGCGGGAGCCGGCGCCACGGGGTGGGCCTTCGGCAGCCAGACGTGCAGTGGAAACATGCCCGCCTTCGCCGCGAAGCCCACCGTCACGAGGATTCCGGGAAGGAAAAGCTCCTCCGCCGGAAGGGTCTCCCCGGCGGTCCGCAGGGCGGAGAAGGTCAGGCTGCCCAGCCGGTGATAAAGCATGAACAGACCCATCAGCGTCACCATGCCCCCGATGACCGCGATGGCCAGATAGGTTTCCGCCGCCTTCATGGCCTTCTGCGTCTCCTCCTGGGCCACCCAGGTATAGCTGGTAAAGGACATCACTTCAAAGAAGACGAAGGCCGTATACAGATCGTCCGACAGGAAGACCCCGGCCACCGCCGACAGGGTCATCAGGTTAAAGAAGACATAGCGCCCGCGGTTCTCCGCGTGGGCAAAATACTGCACGGAAAAGAAGCCGGTCATCATCCACATGTAGGCGGCGATCAGCAGATACAGGGCGCGAAAGCCGTCCAGCCGGAAGCGCAGCCCCAGGCCGGCGACGCCCTCCCAGGCAAAGGCGAGCTCCCGGCCGGAAGCCGCCGCGACGAGGGCCGGAAGGGCCAGCAGGCATTCCGCCGTCAGGAAGGAGCAGGCCAGGATTCGCCGGGCCTTCGCCCGGCCCCGGGCCCCCAGCGTCAGAAAAGCGCCCGCCAGCGGCCATAGCACCAGCAGCGGAAGCAGCCTGTTCACCGGTTAACCCCTCCTTTCCGGGCAGATTTTATCACGCAGCCACCCTCAGCGACACGCTGCGGCGACTGAGGACCTTTCCGCATAGACCTCCTCTTACAGCAGCTTCGAGGCGAATTCAGAAAAGATCCGGGTGACCTCCGCCCCCGCCAGCCCCAGCAGCACCACCGGGCAGAGGATCAGGAACATGGGCAGCAGCATCCGCCAGGAGGGATCCAGCCGCCCCGGGCTGGGAAGCCGCTCCGCCTCCTCCGGGGGCAGAAAGAAAGCCGGAATCACAACCCCCAGGCCATAGACCGCCGTCAGCACCGTCGAAATCAGCAGGGCGACGAAGCCGGCCATGCCCATGGGAAGGCCGGAGGAGACCGCCGCCTCCAGCAGGTTCCACTTCGACTGAAAGCCCACCAGCGGCGGAACGCCCATCAGGGACAGGGCGGCCAGGGTAAAGGCCGCGAAGGTCCAGGGCATTCGCTTTCCCAGCCCCCGGGTCTCCTGAACCGTCTCCCGGCCCGTCCGCACCAGCACCGCCCCGGCAGCGTAAAACAGCACGATCTTGGTCAGGCTGTGGGCCCAGATATGGGTCAGGGCCGCCGTCAGCCCCTCCGGGGTCATCAGCGCGATGCCGAAGAGGATATAGGACAGATTGGACACCGTGGACCAGGCCAGGCGCCGCTTGAGATGCTTTTCCCGGAAAGCCGTCACGGAGCCGAACAGCACCGTAAAGGCCGCCAGCCCCAGGACCGCCGCCTGGACCCAGGAGCCCCTCAGCCAGGCGGTGCCGCAGGTATAACAGGTCAGCCGCAGGCAGGCGAAGGCCCCGGCGTTGACCACCGCCACCGCGTGGAGCAGGGCCGTCACCGGTGTCGGCGCCACGGAGGCCGCCGGCAGCCAGGCATGGAGGGGAAACATGGCGGCCTTCACGGAAAAGCCAACGAAGGCCGCCAGAAACGCCCAGCGATACAGCTCCTCCGCCCCGTGCTCCGGCGTCACCGATCCGCCCGGAACAAAGGCGGGCATCGTTCCCCCGCCGGTCAGCAGGACGATCCCGATCAGCGCGACCGTCGCCCCCGTCAGGGAGTAGACCAGATACCGCCGTCCCGCCCGGATCGAAGCCGCGTCCCGCTTATGCGTCACCAGCGGAAGGGTAAAGAGCGTCACGCCCTCGAAAAACAGATAGAGGGAAAAGAGGTTGGCCGCCATAGCCACGCCCAGAACCGCGAAAAAGCTCAGCGTGTACCAGGCAAAGAAGCTCCGCTGCCTCGTTTCGTGCTCCATGTAGTCAAAGGCATACAGCACCGCCGGCGGCCAGAGGACGGCCAGCAGCGCCATAAAGATTCTTCCCGTCCCGTCGATCCGCAGGGCCAGCTCCAGGGTCGGGGTAAAGGAAAGCACCCGCAGCGTTCCCTCCGGAGGAAAGGCGCACAGGAGCCCCGCCAGGGCGGAGACCGCCAGCGTCACCCCGCCCACAAAAACCCGCATCGATTTCCCGCTCCGAAAGCGGAGGAGCGGGAGCAGCAGCCCGCCCGCCAGGGGCAGAAGCAGCGCACAGATCATCAGCGCTCTCATCCGGCGCCCCCCGCAAGAGCCGCGGCCAGCGCATGGGTCCAGTCCGTCAGCGCCGTCGGGAACAGGCCCAGTCCCAGGCAGAAAAGGGTGAGCAGCAGAATCGGCCCCCACATGACCGGGGAGGGCTCCGCGGGCGCAAACGATTCGTGGGTCTTATCCTCTCCCGGGAAGAAACCCCGGATCGAAATCGACAGGAGATACCCCGCCGTCAGCACCGCGCTGAGCAGCAGCAGCGCAGGCCCCGTCCAGTTCCAGGCGGAAGCCATGGAAAGCCCGCCCTGGGCCAGATACCACTTGCTGATAAATCCGCAGGTCGGCGGGATGCCTACCAGGCCCATGGATACCACGGTATGGCAGAGCATGGTCCGCGGCATCCGCTTCCCGATTCCCGTCAACTCTGAAACCAGGGTCTTTCCGGTTTTAAAGATGATCGCGCCCGCGATCATGAACAGCGCGTTTTTAATGATGGAATGAAAAACCATATGCAGAAGGGCGCCGGAGAGGCCGGTGGCGTTCAGGGTGAACAGGCCGAAGAGCACGTAGCTGACCTGGCTGACCGAGGAGTAGGCCAGGCGCTTTTTCAGGACATTTTCCTTAAAGGCCAGGAGGGAGCCCATCGTCACAGTCAGCAGGGAGAGGATCAGGAGCGCGGTCTGGACCCAGGTGCCCACCAGCACCCCGGGGCCGGACAGCCCGTAGATCACCCGCAGGATCCCCAGGGCACCCGCCTTGGTAATGACCCCGGACAGCACCGCGCTCGCCGGCGCGGGCGCGACCGGATGTGCCGTCGGCAGCCAGCCGTGGAGCGGAAACATGCCGGCCTTGACGGAGAAGCCCAGGATCATGACAAACAGCGCCGCCAGCAGGGCGGGCTCATGACCCGCCGTCTTTGCGGGATCCAGTGCCCCGCCCGGGGTAAAGACCAGCGTCCGCGTATAGCGGGAGATCAGAAAGACGCCCGCCAGCGCCAGAGACGCGCCCAGGACCGAGTAAATCAGATACTTGATGCCGGCCGCCACCGCCTCCCGGGTCTGGGTATGGGTGACCAGCGGCAGGGAGAGCAGCGTCATCGCCTCGTAGAACATATAATAGGCGATGATCCCGCCGGAGAGCGCCAGCCCCTCCAGGGCGAAGAGCGTCAGCAGCCAGAAGGCATAGAAGCGCTTTTCATGCTGCTCATGGCGCATGTATTCAAAGGAATACACCCCGACGCACAGAAACATGCCCGCGGCCAGGATGGCGAAGAGCCGTCCGGCGCCGTCCAGCCGCAGCAGCACCGGAAGATCCGCCCCGATTCGGAAAAGCGTCAGCGACGAATCGGGGCGGGCCGCCGTCAGGATCACCGCAGCCGCCTCGAGCACCAGGGCCGACAGCACAAAGATCCTTCTCCGCCGCGGGGTATCCAGCGCCCGGATTCCGCCGACGCACAGCCCGCCGGCCAGCGGCACCAGGAGCGGCACCAGGAGCAGCCAGTCCGCTTCGTTCATTACGCCTGTCATGTCTTGATCTCCCTTCTTTAACCAAACGTTTCCAGGCCCCGCCGGAGCAGCTGAAGCACCGGATCGGATGTCACGCCCATCAGCCCCGTCGCCCCCGCGAGAAAGGCGCAGGAGACCAGAAAGCCCGCGCCGCCGTGCCAGCGCGGCTCCCCGGGAATCTCATCCCCCCGGGCCCGGAAAAGGGTAATCACCGTCCGGCCGAAATAGACGGCGTTCATCAGCGTGCCTGCCACCAGCACGAAAAACAGGATCAGCATCCTTCCTCCGCCGACGGCCGCGGCCGCCTGGGCATAGGTCAGCTTCACGATAAAACCCGCCGTAAAGGGGATTCCGATCAGGCTGAAGGCCCCCAGGATAAAGGCGGACGCCGCGGCGGGATGGCGGTAATAGCTGCCCCGCAGATCCCGGAAGGCGTGATGGCCTCCGGAAGCGTCGCAAAGCCCACCCGCGGCCAGAAACAGCAGGGCCTTCACCACCGTATGGGCCATCAGCTGGAAGACCGCCGCCAGCATTCCCTCCCCGGTTCCCAGTCCCATGGCCATATAGATATACCCGATCTGGGCCACCGAGGAGTAGGCGATCATCCTTCCGATCTCCACCTGGCGGATCGCCAGCAGGGAGCCCACCACCGCCCCGACGGCGCCGAAGGCGAACAGCACGTCCGCCGCCCCGGTCGCCAGAAGCACCTCCGGTGAAAATACGCGATAATAAAGCTTCAGAAGCAGCACGATGTATCCCTTGCTGACCAGGCTGGAGAGAATCGCGCTCGAGGAGGGGGTCGAGAAGGAATAGGCATCCGGCACCCAGGTATGGAAGGGAAACAGCGCCGACTTGATTCCCAGGGCGATCGTCGTCAGCGCGACCACCACCGTCAGCGGCTGGCGATACTGCCCGCCGGCCGCCAGGGCCGCGATCCGCTCCCGGGCGGGGCTCATCAGCAGATGCCCCGTCAGGCCGTAAAGCAGGGACAGGGCCAGCAGGAACAGGCCGGAGCCGATCAGGTTCATGATCATATACCGGGTGGCCGCCGTCAGCGCCCGGCCGGTATTCCGGGCCGCGATCAGCGCGCAGGCCGCGATGGTCATGATCTCCAGAAAGACGTAGCCGGTAAAGATATCATTGGTAAACACCTGGGCCATCAGGGCGCTCAGGGTCAGGCTGCACATAATGAAATACAGATTTCGCCGGTCCGGCAGGATGTCCCGCTCGATGGCCCTTATCCCCCCCAGCACGGAGCAGAACATGACCGCCGCGAAGCAGAAGGCCAGCGCCGCCTCCAGCTTTCCGGCGCGGATTTCATTGCCCCAGGGGGCGGGAAAATGCCCCATGCTGTAGGTATAGCTACCTTCAAACCCGGCCATGCAGACCAGAAACGCGGCGGACACGGCCGCCTCCAGCCCCATGATCGTCAGCGCTGCGCGGCGCGCCGCGTCTTTTTTCAGCAGGAGCATCCCGGAGGAGGCCGCCAGCGGCAGCAGGATCAGAAGGAAGGGAAGATTCTGCCAGAGCGCCATCAGCCCTCCTCCCTTCTGGCCTGACGGGTTATCTCATCGATATCCAGGGTATGATACCGGCGGTAAAGCCGGATCGTCAGCGCCAGCATCAGCGCCGTCACGCTGACCGAGACGACGATCCCCGTCAGCACCAGACCCGCCGGGATCGGATTCACATACGCTTCCGCCCGGGTTATCCCCTCCTTCAGGATCGGCGCCCGCTTTCCCGCGATATAGCCCTTGGCCGCCAGAAAAAGATAGATCGCGCTGTCGGTCATGGAAAAGCCGATCACCTTTTTCAGCAGGTTCCGATGCAAAAGGAGGGTGGTAAAGCCGATGCCGAACAGAATGACCGCGCAGGCCTCCTCATAGTTCTGAATCAAAAGATTCATCGGACTACAGATCTCCTTTCCGGAAAAGGGTATAAAAGGCATAGAGGACGAAGGCGACCACCAGGCCGACGGCCACGTTCAGAAAGGGAATCAGCCCGGCGGAAAAGAGGGCCCCCGCCGTTCCCGGCCCGATGCCGCTCTCCAGCCCGTTGGCTCCGCAGAAGAAGGACCAGGCCTTGGAGAGGGCGTAAAACCCCAGGGCGCAGGCCGTCGCGATCCGGAAGGAGCGAATCGTCAGGAACCGCTCCGCCGCGGCAAAGCCATAGGCGTTCAGATACAGGATCAGCCCGGCGCCGATGGCGGCGCCTCCTGAAAAGCCGCCGCCTGGCCCCAGATGGCCGTTCAGCAGCACATAGACTCCGAACAGCAGAATCACGGGCACCAGAAAGCCCGCGCCCCGCTGCAGAATGATATCATGCTTCGGCTCCCAGACCCGGTCATTGGCTTCCGCCATCATCCGCTCCCGAAGATCCCCCGTCTCCGGCAGCCTCAGCAGAATCAGCACCGCGCAGCAGGCAATAAAAAGCACATGGGACTCTCCCAGGGTATCAAAGGCGCGGTAATCCAGGATCATCCCGGCGACGAAGTTCAGCGCGCCGGTTTCCGCCGGGCCCTCTTCGATATACCGGGCCGACACCTCGTTATGGATCGGGTTTTCGCCGTGGCCGAAGGGGGGCAGATTGGAAACCGTGGTCAGGAGCACCGCGATCACCGCCAGGCAGATCACCGCCGCCAGCGCGGCATAGACCGTCCTGGCGATCCGCTCCCCATGGGTATGGCTCCAGGAATGCGCCTGGTCCAGGAGCCCCCGCTCATGGCGCGCGATCTCCTCCAGACGCTTCAGCTCCGCCGCCTCCATGCGCGCGGCCTCTTCTTCCGTCCGCTCTCTCCCCGCCCGGGCGGGCGGATCCTGAAGCTCCTCCAGGATCCGGTCGTCCAGCGGGTTTTCCGCCGCTGTAAAGGCCCGCTTCCGCCTGCCTCCGGGACGGTTATCAGTCCGCTCTGTCATGATTTCTGCCTTCCTCAATCGCGTGAATCTTTTTCAGGGTCACAAACAGGAGCAGGCTGGTCACACCGGCGCCCACCGCCGCCTCGGTGATCGCCAGGTCCGGCGCCTCCAGCAGAATCCAGATCACCGCCATCGCCAGGCTCTGGGTCATGAAGATAATCAGGCTGGTCAGCAGGTCCCGGGTCAGGCTCACCGCCACCGCGCAGACCAGCACGAAGACCAGCAGCAGAACGTTCAGTATCTCCATCAGAGATCCACCTCCCGCCGGGTTTCCTCATCCAGCGCGACCCGCATCTCTTTTTCCCTTTCCGGATTGGTCGCGATCTCCAGCCGGGCGGTCAGATGGGAGGCGATCGGGCCCGAAATCCACCAGAGCAGCCCGATCAGCGCCAGCTTCAGCGCCAGCGGATCCAGCCCGGCGCGCAGCATCAGCCCCAGCAGGATCAGCCCCAGGCCCATCGTATCCCCCAGGGCGGCGGCGTGCATCCGGTTCATCACATAGCGGAAGCGCCAGACCCCGACCACGGAGGAGATGACAAAAAACAGGCCGCCCGTCATCAGCAGCGCCGACAGGCCGAAACGAATCCACTCACCCACGGGCGTCCTCCCCCTTTCCGGTTTTTTTCCGCTCCCGGTGAATTCCGAGATAGATCTTGGTCAGAAGCACCACCGCCAGGGCGGAAAGCATGGCGTAAACCAGCGCCACGTCCGCCAGATAGGCCTCCCGCTTCATAACCGCGAGGACCGCCACGATCAGCACCGTCTGGGTTCCCGCCATGCTGACCGCCAGGATCCGGTCGGCCACCCGGGGCCCCCGGATGCATCGAAACAGGCTTGAAAACAGGGAAAGCCCCAGCACGATCAGCGCCCCGCGAAACAGCCCTTCCCAGGCAGCTTCAGTTCCCACGGTTCTTCCCCTCCTCCTCTGTGAACGGCAGTTCTGTCTCCATTTCCAGGATTCTTCCCTCAAGCGCTTTCGGGGGAAGCTCCGCCATTTTTTCGTCCAGGCAGTGGACCAGGAACAGATCCTCCTGGACATGAACGGTCACGGTTCCCGGCGTCAGCGTAATGGAATCCGCCAGGATCGCCCGTCCGAATTCCGAACGGATCCCCGTCCGGAACGCCGCCAGCACCGGCCTGTTTTCTCCGCCCCAGACGAAGCGGAGCACCCGGAGGGAGGAGCGAAAAACCTCGCCCGCCAGATGGAAAAGAAAGGCCGCGGCCTTCCCCGCCTTCCGGATCCATCGCAGCTCCCGCCGGGGAGACAGGCCGACGGCCCGGCAGGTAAAGGCATAGATCAGCGCGCTGACGGCCAGCCCCGTCAGCGCGATCTCCGCCGTCCAGCGCCCGTTCAGAATGATCCACATGCCGAACAGAATGAGGAACACGATCTCCCGCCTCCATTTCCATGCAGGGTATTCATCCGAAAAAGCGCGGCAGATCAGCGGTCATTATCCGGTTATCAGAGAACGGATCCTGCTTTACGCGAGACGGATCCCCGCCTCCGTCTGCTCTGCCGTATATCGTTTCAGCAGGCCGTGAATACGGTCATAGGGGTTCAGCAGCTTGGACAGGCTCCGGTCATGATTCAGCGTCGCGATAATATAGGAAATATACTTGCTCATATCCGCTTCAATAAACCATTCCGCGTTGGCCAGCTCCGGATTCCGATAGGTCAGGTTCGTCGAGATCACCCGGTCGATAATCCCCTCCCGGTACGCCTGATGGAAGGCTTCCAGCCCGTTGGTAAACAGGGCGAAGGTACATCCGGCAAAAATCCGGTTCGCCTTGCGCTTTTTCAGCTCTCTCGCCAGATCGATCATGCTGTCCCCGCTGGAAATCATATCATCCGCCACGAAGACGTCCTTGCCTTCCACGCTGTCCCCCAGATACTCGTGGGCCACGATCGGGTTCCGCCCGTTCACGATCCGGGTATAGTCCCGCCGCTTATAGAACAGGCCCATATCCAGCCCGAGGACGGAGGCGTAGAAAATATTCCGGTCGATAGCCCCTTCGTCCGGCGAGACGATCATCATATGTTCCTTATCAATCTGCAGGGTTTTATCCCTTTTCAGCAGCGCCTTAAAGATCTGATAGCTGGGCATGACGCTTTCAAACCCGGTAGTCGGAATCGCGTTCTGCACCCGGGGATCGTGGGCGTCGAAGGTGACGATGTTGCTGACGCCCATGGCCTCGAGCTCCTGCAGCGCGAGGGCGCAGTCCAGGCTTTCCCGGCTCGAGCGGCGGTGCTGCCGGGCCTCGTAGAGCATCGGCATAATCACCGTCAGCCGCTTGGCTTTTCCGCCCATGGCGGCAATGATTCTTTTCAGGTTCGCGAAATGCTCGTCGGGGGTCAGCGGTACTTCCCGCCCGTAAAGCTCGTAGGTCACATTATAGGCGCCCGGATCGCACAGGATATACATATCGTAGCCCCGGATGCTTTCCTTCAGCATTCCCTTGGCCTCCCCGTTGGAGAAGCGGGGGCAGGAAACCTTCACCAGAAAATCTTCCCGTTCAAAGCCGGGCGTCGTCCGCATGTCCCCCGGCATGGACTCTTCCGTATGATCCCGCCATTTCTTCAGCCAGGCGTTCACCTTTTCGCCGATTTCCTCCGTCCCCGGCATGGCAATCAGCCCCAGGGGCCCCATTGGATAGGTTAAAAAGGACTCAGTGTTCCAGGTGCTGGTAAAATCAGTCATAACCCAACCTCCTGTTCCTTCACGGCGCCAAAGAGACAGGCATATTATACTATTTTTTCTTTTCCTTGAGAAGTGAGGATCTGGTCGTTTTCGCCCCTTTTTATACCATATTTTGCCTACCTTTAACTATTCCAGATAGCTGAACTCGAAGGCGTTTTCCATGCAGTATTTTTCCGCCGCGCTCCCCTGCTCGGCGATCCAGATCACCAGCTCCAGCGCCTGGGAGGGCAGGGCGTTGTAGCCGATATTGACCAGGGAGGCCGGCAGCACCGCGCTCCGCAGCTCCGGAATATCGTTGAAGGCATATTTATGCAGGTTCTTCAGCCCCTCGGGCAGCACGAGATCCCGCAGCATCACGCAGCCCTCAAAGGCGGATTCTGCGATGCTCCTCAGGGTACCCGGAAAATGAATCTCTCCCAGGGAGGTGCAGCCCTTAAAGGCCGAGGCGCCGATCTTCTGCAGCTTCATCGGCAGCCGGATCTCCGTCAGGGCCGCGCAGTATCGGAACATCCGGTCGGGAATCTCCGTCAGGCTCTCCGGAAGCTCCACCGTCTGAAGCGCGGAGCAGCCGTTAAAAATTCCCATTCCCGTTTCCTGCGTCCCGGCGGGAAGCCGGACGCCGGTCAGCGCGGTACAGTTGTTGAAGGCGTAGCTGCCAATCGCCCGCAGGGACTGGGGCAGAACCAGCTCCGCCAGGGCGCAGCATCCGTCGAAGGCGTTGCTGTCGATCCGTTCGATCCCTTCCGTCAGGATCACATCCTTCAGGCTGTCGCAGCGGCTGAAGGCGCTGGCGGAAATTTTCTTCACCCCGGCGGGCACGCTGATCCGCTCCAGGCTGACGCAGCTTTCGAAGGCCCAGATGCCAATCTCCTCCAGGCTTTCCGGCAGGAGGATCTCCTCCAGGGTCACATGATCGCTGAAGGCGAAATCCGAAATCCGCGTGATTCCCTCCGGCAGCTCCACCCGGCGCAGGGAGGTCTCCCGGCCGGAAACGCCGCTGCTTTCAAAGGCGCTGACCCCGATGACCCGGACGTCCTCCGGCACCCGGTATTCCCGGGCCTCCCTCGCCCGGGGATAGCAGACCAGCCTGTTCTCCGTCCGGTCAAAGAGCACCCCGTCCCGAACCTCCAGCGACGGATGGGTTTCACTCACCCGGATGGCAGCCAGGTTCCCGCATCCCACGAAGGGATTTCCCGCCAGGGTCGTCAGCGTATCCGGCAGCTCCACCTCCGTCAGGGCGGCGCAGTCGGCGAAGGCCTTGTTTCCCAGGGTCGTCAGGCTCGCCGGGAAGGTGACCTCCTTCAGTCCGGTGCAGCGGGCAAAGGCGCTGTCCCCGATGGTTTCCAGTCCTTCCGGCAGCACCAGATGCTCCAGCTCGCCGCTGTAGGCGAAGGCGCTCCTGCCGATCACCCGGATCCCGGCGGGAACGGTATAGGTCCCCCCCTCCGTCCTGTGGAGGAAGGTGATCAGCTTCCGCTCCGCGCGGTTGATCAGACTGCCGCCCTCCACGGCGAAAACCGGATGCTCCGGATCGATCGTCACCTCCGTCAGGTTGTCGCACATGGCGAAGGGATTGTCCCCCAGCTCCTTCAGGGAGGCAGGCAGATCGATCCTCCTCAGCCCCTTGCAGCTGGAGAAGGCCCGGCTCCCGATGCTTTCGAGGGTCGACGGCAGCGTCACCGACGCAATGGCGTCGCAGGCGCTGAAGGCCTTGCTGCCGATGGACCGGATCCCCTCCGGAATCACGACGCTGACGATCCGCTGCTTCTGAACGAAGACATTTTCCGCGATCGCCGTCACGGGATAGCCGTCCACCGTCGCCGGAATCTCCAGGGCGATGGTCTCGCTCCGGGTCTGGTCGCTGTACTCCACGATCCGCGCAGTCTGATCCTCCTGAACCTCGTACAGAAAGGAGCCCGCCCGGCGGGTCTCCGCGCCCGCGGCCGAAAGAGCCAGCCAAACCAACAGCAAACACCAGAACACACCCACCGCTTTTCGACTTATCCGCATATTAAACGCCCCCGTCCGGTCATGATCGGCATTCAGGCAGCCGTTATCTCCTTTTCGATCCGTTATATCATAGCGCATTTTTTCAAATTTCACAAGAAGGAAGTCCGACATCGTTCCGGATGTCCGCCGGTTTTTGATGTCCGATTCCCTCAGAACCTCTGATGTTCATGGAGATTCCGCCCTTGAACTCGCCCGCGAAAAAGGCTATAATCAAATATGAATCATATGGGACGCGGTTCCCGGAGGCGCAGCGATGGTCAGAGAGATTGTTCACGATCCGATTCTATTATCCAAGAAGTCAGCGCCCGCGACGGCGGCGGATCTTCCCGTCGCCCAGGATCTTCTCGATACCCTGCGGGCCCACCTCGACCACTGCGTCGGCCTGGCCGCCAATATGATCGGGGAGCGGAAGCGCATCATCGCCGTCTGCAGCGGTCCGCTGATCATCGTCATGCTGAACCCCCGGATTCTCCGGAGCGCCGAGGAATATGAAACGGAGGAGGGCTGTCTTTCCCTGGAAGGGAAGCGCAAAACCCGCCGATACCGGACCATTTCCGTCAGCTGGCAGGATTCCTCCATGAAATCCCATACGGATATCCTGAACGGCTTCGTCGCCCAGATCGTTCAGCACGAGGTAGATCACTGCAACGGCGTTCTGATATAGGGGCTTGACAAACAGATGACGGAAGAGTATCATTCGATTAAACAATTGTTTAATTGTTTAATCGAATGACAGGAGGGAAATCCAGTGAAAAAGACCTATCGAATCGAAGTGGACTGCGCCAACTGCGCCAACAGGATGGAAGCCGCCGCCGGGAAGGTTCCGGGAATCCGGAGCGCCAGCGTTAATTTCATGACGCAGAAGATGAACGTAGAGTTCGAGGAAGGCGCCGATCCCTCCGCCGTCATGAAGCAGGTAGCCGCCGCCTGCAAAAAGGTCGAGGACGACTGCGTCGTCTATCTGTAACCGTCATCCGTCGCGGAATGGCAGACGTGAACTGACGTTCACAGAGGAGAAAACAGCCATGTCCAGAAAGCAAAAGATCATGCTCTGCCGGATTCTGACGGCCGGGGGGCTTCTGATCCTTCTTCATTTTATCCCTGCGGAGGGGCTTCTTCGTTTCTTCCTCTATCTGATTCCCTACGGCATCATCGGCTGGGATATTCTGAAAAAAGCCGGGAAGGGCATCCTGCGGGGGCAGGTGCTGGATGAAAACCTGCTGATGGCCGTGGCTACCCTCGGGGCCCTGGTCATCGGACTGACGAAGACCGGCGACTACACGGAGGCCGTCGCCGTCATGCTCTTCTATCAGATCGGGGAATTATTCCAGAGCTACGCCGTCGGAAAGAGCCGGCGGAATATCGCGGCGCTGATGGACATCCGGCCCGACTACGCCAACGTCGAACTGGACGGGAAGCCCGTCCGGACCGATCCCGACGAGGTCCCCGTGGGCAGCGTGCTGCTGCTGCAGCCCGGGGAGAAGGTTCCCATCGACGGCGTGGTGCTGGAGGGCCGTTCCAGCGTCGATACCAGCGCCCTGACCGGGGAAAGCGTCCCGCGGGAGGTTCAGCCCGGGGATGAAATCATCAGCGGCTGTATCAACATGTCCGGCGTTCTCCGGATGCGGACCACCCGGGAATTCGGGGATTCCACCGCTTCCCGGATCCTGGATCTCGTCGAGAACGCCTCCTCCCGGAAGTCCCGGTCCGAGAACTTCATCTCCCGCTTCGCCCGCTGGTATACCCCCGCCGTCGTCATCGGCGCGTGCCTGCTGGGCCTCCTGCCGCCGCTTGTCTCCCTGGCCCTGGGCCGGGCGTCCGAATGGGCGGAATGGGGGTACCGGGCCCTGACCTTCCTGGTGATCAGCTGCCCCTGCGCGCTGGTCGTCAGCATTCCCCTCAGCTTCTTCGCCGGCCTCGGCGGCGCCGGCCGGGCCGGGGTGCTGATCAAAGGTTCCAACTATCTGGAAGCCCTGTCCAAGGCCGAGGCCGTCGTCTTCGACAAGACGGGCACCCTGACCCGGGGCGTCTTCGAGGTCGCCGGCATTCATCACAGCACGCTGGAGGATCAGCGGCTGCTCGAAATCGCCGCCCACGCGGAATGCGCCTCCTCCCACCCGATCGCCGTCAGCATCCGCAGGGCCTGGGGAAAGGAGATCGACCGCGGCCGGGTTACGGAGATCGAGGAAATCGGCGGCAACGGGATCCTCGCGCGGGTCGACGGCCGCAGGATCGCGGCGGGCAACGAGCGGCTGATGACGCAGCAGGGCATCTCCTTCATCCCCTGTCACCACACGGGCACCATCGTTCATCTCGCCGTGGACGGACAGTACGCCGGGCATATCGTCATCGATGATACCCTCAAGCCCGAATCCGCCGGGGCCGTCACGGCCCTCAGGAAGGCGGGGGTCCGGCGGATCGTCATGCTGACCGGAGACCGCCGGGCCGCCGCGGAGCGGGTCGCCTCCCAGCTGGGCATCGAGGAGATTCACAGCGATCTTCTGCCCCAGGATAAGGTGGCCAAGGTGGAAGAGCTGCTCGGTCAGAAGAGCCCGAAGGGGGTTCTGGTCTTCGTCGGGGACGGCATCAACGACGCGCCGGTGCTGACCCGGGCCGATGTGGGCATCGCCATGGGCGCCCTGGGTTCCGACGCCGCCATCGAAGCCGCGGATGTGGTGCTGATGGACGACAACCCGATGCAGATCGCCAAGGCGGTCCGGATCGCCCGGAAGTGCCTGGCCATCGTGTATGAAAACATCGTTTTCGCCATCGGGGTCAAGGCGGTCTGCCTGATCCTCGGGGCGGCGGGCGTCGCCAATATGTGGCTGGCGATCTTCGCGGACGTGGGCGTCATGATTCTGGCGGTTCTCAACGCCATCCGGGCCCTGTTTGTCAGTAAGCTGTAACTGTTTCAGGCTGCGGAACGCGGGGACAGTCCGTGTGAACAGTCCCCGTGTTCCGATCCCCGTGAACGTATATGCCACGGATAAGACAATTGTTTGACCAACAATTTCGTTTGTGAGTCATAGAAAGGAGTGCTCCGCCTTGTCAGCGCCCCGCCTTCCCCATGAGCACCATCTGCACCCCGGGCATCTCTTTGACCACATGCCCGCCACGGAGGCCTTCTCCGCGACGGCGGAGCTGATGAAGCTGCTGAGCGATCCCACCCGTCTGCGGCTCTTCTGGATCCTCTGTCACTGCGAGGAATGCCCGGCCAACCTTTCCGCCCTGCTGAGCATGTCCGGCCCGGCCCTCTCCCATCACCTGAAGCTTCTCCGCTCCGGGGGCCTGATTCAAAGCCGCCGGGAGGGCAAAGAGGTGTATTACCGGGCCGCGGACACCCCCTGTGTCCGGGCCCTGCATCCGATGATCGAGGAGATCGCCGAGCTCTCCTGCCTGGCGTAAACCGGGCTCCGCGCTTCAATTCAGGGCTGGCGCTCAGGAACCCCGGCTCTGCTGTAAAGGCAGCCGCAGTAATTCTGGCGGTAGAGACCGTATTCCGCGGAAAGCCGCAGGGACCGGAGATATCCGTTTTTCTTCTTGAAATCCGCCATCAGGTACCGGACGCCCGCCTCCCGGCCGGCTTCCTCCCCGATCTGGTTGATCCGTTCCGCGTCCTTGTGGGGAGAGACGGAAAGCGTCGTCGTAAAATATTCAAATCCGTGTTCCCGGGCCTGCCTTGCCGTTTCCCTCAGCCGAAGCGCGAAGCAGGCCCGGCATCGCTCCCCGCCCTCCGGGCAGTCCGCCATCCCCTCCGCGAAAGCGGCAAAGGCTTCATGATCATAAGCGCAGGGCAGAAATCCCGTCTCCCAGGGAAGCTCCGAAAGCAGGCGCCGCTGCTCCGCCAGCCGGTGGGCGTATTCCTCCGCCGGCTCGATATTGGGATTATAATACAGCACCGTCACCTGAAAATGATCCTTCAGCCGCTCCAGCACCGCGCTGGAGCAGGGGCCGCAGCAGCTGTGGAGAAGCAGGGCCGGCCGCCGCCCGTTCAGTCTGGCGATTTCTTCTTCCATTTCCACCTGGTAATTTCGCTTCATTCGAGGAATCATTTCCTTTCCGGTCCGCCGTTCCCCGCCCAGGCCGCTTCAGCCGGGGCCGCGATCGTTCGGCCTTTCTCTAAACGAGATCCGCGTAACGCAGCCCGGTCAGCCCGCGCAGATCCGCCGGCGAAAGCTCCACCTGGCAGCCGACCTTGCCCCCGCTGACATAGACCCGGTCGAAATCCTCCGCCGTCCGATGCATGAAGGTCGGATAGGCTTTCTTCATTCCGACCGGCGAACAGCCGCCGTGAACATAGCCCGTCAGCCGCAGCAGATCCTTCTGGGGAATCATGGCGACGGATTTCTCCCCGACGGCCGCGGCCGCCTTTTTCAGATTCAGTTCTTCACTGACGGGAACGATGAACACATAATACTTCCCCGGACTTCCCTCCGTAACGAGGGTCTTAAAGACCTGTTCGCCGTCCTCCCCCTGGAGGGCGGCGATCTCCCCGCCGCTCAGATGGGGATCCGGGGTGTAGAAATGCGCCCGATAATCGATTTTGCGGCTGTCCAGCACCCGCATGACATTGGTTTTTTCCGTTCTCATTGCCGGCACTCCCGCGCAACATCACAGATACCGGATCAGCTCGTCCCGAACCCCGTCCAGCCGGGCGTCGGACAGGCCGAAATCCATCTCCTTATAGCTCCAGGCGCACCGGGAGATGCCATGGCGCTCGAAGGCGTCATGGATCATCCGGAACCACTTCACCGTATCCTCGGGCTTCGCCCGGTCAATAACCCCGTATTCCCCGCAGTACAGCTCGGTTCCGTTCTTTTCCGCCGCCTCGATCGCCGGGCGGAACAGTTCGTCAAAATAGTTCTCCGGGATCTCCGCCTCCTCGAAGGTGAGACGGGCCGACTGATCCAGCCAGCTGACCCAGTGCGCCCCCTGATGGGTGAAGGCGATAGGCTCATAGCAGTGGAAATTGTAGATCACGTTCGCGTCCGCCGGCGGGTTCAGCGCCGGCACCGCGTGGGCGCTGTTGTTGTGGTAGCCGCCGATCAGGATCAGATGATCCGGGGCAATGGCCCGGATCCGTCGGACGCAGGTATCCGCCACGCGGTTCCAGGTGTCCATGAACCCCTCATCCGTCACCTCGTTGAGCAGCTCGAAGGCGATATGCTCCGGCTTCCCGCCGCACCGGGAGGCCAGCTGCTCCCACAGCCGGTAAAACCGCTCCTGGGCCGCTCCGTCATGGAAAAAGCCCGTTTCCCGCTCCCCGGCGTCGAAGGAGAAGCCGGCGGTCTTATGCAGATCCAGCACCAGGTTCAGCCCGGCCTCCCCACACCATTCCGCGGCCCGGTTGATCCGTTCGAAGCCCTCCGCCAGGTAGGCCGTTCCATCCTCATTCTCCAGCACGTTATAGTCAATGGGAAGCCGTACATGATCCATCCCCCAGGAGGCGATCTTCGCGATATCCTTTTTCTGGATAAAGCCATTCAGCCGCTCCGGGGAATAATCGCACTGGCTCATCCATCCCCCCAGGTTTACCCCGCGTGTAAAGGACCGTCCTCTCAGCATGCTTATTTCCTCCTCTGTCTCCTCTGTGAACGACAGTTCACGTCTCCCAGTCCCAGTCCGGCTGACGGCTCCGCGGCCGTTCCCGCCTTCCGCTCAGTCCTTTTTCAGCTCAAAGCGCCGGGTCAGCATCAGATGATCCGCCCATCCGACGGACAGCTCGAACCGGCCGGGCTCCGAAACCTCCCTGCAGTCAAAATCATAGAACCGGAGCTGCTTTTCCGTGACGGTAAAGCAAACCTTCGCCGTCTCCCCCGGGGCCAGAGCCACCTTCCGGTAATCGATCAGCTGCTGCACCGGGCGGACCACGGAAGCCACCGGATCCCGCAGATACAGCTGCACGGCTTCCTTCCCGGCGCGTTTTCCGGTATTGGTCAGGGTTACCGTGGCCTGAAGCGCGTCCTCCCGGCCGATGGTCTCCCGGTCCAGGGTCAGATCCTCGTACCGGAAGGAGGTATAGCTCAGGCCGTAGCCGAAGGAATACAGCGGCAGGTTCGGCGTATCCAGATAGCAGCTCGTAAAGGGAAAGGCCCTGGAATCCGGCTGGGGCTTGGGCCGCCCGGTATTCACTCGGTTATACGGCATCGGATACTGACCCGTTCTCCGGGGCAGGCCCACCGACAGCTTTCCGCAGGGATTGGCCTCCCCGAAGAGCAGCCGCGCCACGGCGTTACCCGCCTCCGTTCCCGGATACCACATCTCCAGGATCGCCGGCGCCATCTCCTCCAGCTCCGTCAGCACCAGCGGCCGTCCGTTGAACAGCACCACCGCCGTGTTCGGATTGGCCGCCAGCACCCTGCGGGCCAGCGCCAGCTGCGGCCGGCTCAGGGTGACCTCCGCCCGGCTGCGGCCCTCGCCGCTGTCCCCCTCTTCCTCGCCCAGGGTCAGGATCACCGCGTCCGCCCCGGCGGCGGCCGCCGCCGCCCTTTCGATTCCGCTCTCATCCACAGCACCGATCTCCGCGCCGCAGCCCCTCTCGATCATCAGCTCCGCCTCCGGCAGAAGCGCCCTCAGCCCCTCGGGAAGTGTTACGGTATCCTTCCAGGCCCCGGGGCGGCTCCAGAAGCCGTCCAGATGCTTTTCCTCCGCGAAGGGACCGATCAGAGCAATCCGCCGGACCGTCTTCGGGAAGGGAAGGATACCCTCGTTCTTCAGAAGAACCGCGGTTTCCTCCGCCGCCCTGCGGGCGATGTCCCGATGAGCCGGGCACAGATAAAGTTCCTTTTCCAGCGCCTCGTCCGCCCCATGATAGGGATTTTCGAAAAGCCCCAGCTCATTTTTCAGCTCCAGCACCCGCATGACCGCCTCGTCCAGGTCCTTCTCCGGAATCGTGCCCTCCCGTACCAGCGCCGGCAGATACTGATAATACGCGTTCCGCACCATATCGATATCGCAGCCGGCCTCCATGGCCAGCCGGACGGCTTCCTTCGGATTCTCCGCCACGCCGTGGGTCACCAGCTCGCCGACAGCGTTATAATCGCTGATCACGACGCCCCGGAAGCCCCATTCCTCCCGCAGCACCTTCCGCATCAGCCACCGGTTCGCCACGCAGGGAATTCCGTTCAGGGAGTTGAAGGCCGGCATGATCAGCCGCGCGCCGGCATCGAGGCAGGCCTTATAGGCAGGCAGGTAGGTCTCCCGCAGCTGCCTCTCCGACATCTCCACCGTATTGTAGTCCCGGCCCGCTTCCGGCGCGCCGTAGGCCGCATAATGCTTGACGCAGCAGGCCACGTTTTCCGGCCGGGAAAGATCCTCCCCCTGGGTCGCCTTTACCAGCGCGGCGCCCATCCGGCTGTTGATCAGCGGCTCCTCGGAGCACGTTTCCAGGATTCTCCCCCAGCGCCCGTCCCGGGCGGTATCCACCATGGGATTAAAGGTCACGTGAACCCCGCAGGCGGCGGACTCCTTCCGGGCCATATCGGCACATTCCGTCATCAGATCGTCATCGAAGGAGCCGCCCATCGCCAGGGGAATCGGATAGGTGGTCCTCAGCCCGTGAATCACGTCCAGCATCAGCAGGAGCGGAATCTTCTTCGGATCCGCCGCCAGATGCATATCCTGCAGCGCCCGGGCCTGGGCCGCGTCCTCAAAGGTCAGCACGCTGCCCATGACCCGGCAGAGATCCTCCGCCGGCAGCGCTTCCCCCTCCGGACCTGTGATATCCAGGGTATTCTCGATAAACTGTCCGGCGTTGCACTGAACCAGCTGCCCCACCTTCTCCTCCAGCGTCATGCTTTCCAGCAGTTCCTTCAGCTTTTTCTCCGTCACGGTCCGTCCCCCTCGAAGTCTGATTCTGTTTTTACCATCCTATCACAGAAACCCGATATTGACAAATCCTCTCCCGCGCGCCTCGGACCGCCCAGGGGCATCGCCCGCCCCTCCCCTTTTCCCTTTCGTCATGGTATACTGGAAAAAGATCATGTATGCGATGGAGGTGTCCTGTCATGGCGCAAATGAATCTCCCCGCCGAATGGCTCCCCTGCCTGGATGCGCTTCAGCGGATTACCAGGCAGCGGGCGGACCGGGTGCTGGTCACGATCGATGGCCCCTGCGCGACAGGAAAAACGACCCTGGCCGGAAAGCTGGCGGACATCTTCGGCGCCGCCCTGGTACATACGGACGATTATGTCATTCCTCACGCCCGGAAAACCGCGGAAAGGCTGGCCATTCCCGGCGGCAACTGCGACGCTGACCGCCTGGTCAGGGAGGTGGTCGCCCCCTGGAAGCAGGGCCGCGCCGTGTTCTACCGCATCTATGACTTTCGGAACGACCGGCTTTTGCCGGAAGAAAAGCTGCCGGACAGCCGGATCCTGATCCTGGAAGGCAGCTACTGCAACCTGCCGGCCATCCGGTCGTACGCGGATCTCCGGATCTTTGTAACCGCTTCCCCGGCCATCCGGCTGGAGCGGCTGAAAAAGCGGGAATCGCCCCGGTCCCTACAGATGTTTTTCGACCGCTGGATTCCCCTGGAGGACCGGTATTTCGAGGCCTTCGGGCTCCCGGATCCGGGCTGTATTGTGCTCGGTGAAGAAATCTGCGGATCCCTTCCGGCGGATGATCCCCGCGCCGGCGTAGAACGAAGCATGTGATGGTTTATGAGCGTTATCCCCTGACGGCCCGGACCTTTCTGCGCACCCTGCGGAGATGGCGCACGAATTCCCCGGAGCGCAGAAGCTCCGCGAGCAGCAGCTGCTCCGTTACTGGCACGGAGCAGGAGTAGAACCCCGCCCGCTCCTCATAGGCGGAAAGCAGGGAGGGCGGCAGCACCATATAGCCCACGCGCAGCGCCGGAGAAATGGTGCGGGTAAAGGTGTTAACATGAATCACCCGCTCCGGGGAAAGCGCATACAGCGTGTCCTCCGGTTTGGAGGAGGCGGACAGCTCCGAATCAAAATCATCCTCCACCAGGAACCCTCCCCGCTGTTCCGCCCAGGAGACGTATTCCCGGCGCTTCGAGGCCCCGGCGGTGATACCGGTAGGCCAGCTGTGGAAGGGCGTCACATGCAGCACGGAGGCGTCCGTCCCGGCCAGCGCGCCGCTGCGGATGCCGTCCGGGCCCATCGGCAGCAGGCAGCAGGACGCCCCGGCGCTTTCGTACACCAGCCGGATCGTCTCATAGGAGGGATCCTCCAGGGCGTACACCTGATCCCGCCCCAGCACGCGGACAATGATGCTGTACAGATATTCGGCGCCGGACCCGATGACGATCTGCGTGGGCGACACGGGCATACCCCGCCGGGCCGCCAGGTAGGCCGCCAGAGCTTCCCGCAGCGGCACGCAGCCCTTATTCGGGGATTTTTTCATCACCTGATCCCCCCGGAGGGTCAGCACGCTTCGCATGGCCCGTGAATACACCTCGAAGGGCAGGGTGCTGTTCACCTCCCCTTCCCTGGGAAAGGCGTCCGGAATACCGGGCATCGGTGGCAGAGAAAGGCTTCCCCGCTCGTGGTACGCCACATAGAAGCCGCTGCGCTCCCTCGCCTCCAGCCAGCCCTCGTCGCAGAGAATTTCATACGCGTGCTGCACGGTGATAACGGAAACCCCCGCTTCCCGCGCGGCTGCGCGCTTGGAAGGCAGCCGCTCCCCAAAGGTGTAGGTTCCGTCCAGAATCTGGGCTTTCAGGCCCCGGTACAGCCGTAAATACGCCGCCTCCATCAGCCGTCCGCTCCTTTCACTAAAGCCGGAAAGGGTTCCGGTTCCGGGGAGCAGCGCCCCGAAATCCGCAGCCGTCAGCGCCTGTGCCTGCCGCTTTGGCCGGGCCCCCGGTCAGCAAAACCTCGCCGGATCCGGATCCGTGACAGGCGCTGCCCATGCGACCATCTGGTTATATCAGAATTTCGCAATCTGGTTATTTACAGTGATCACATTCTGATTATACTACTGTTCCGAAGCGGTGTAAACCGCCTGGTGAAAGGATGTGAACGCTGTTTCATGAGCGCAGATGAATATACTCCGGCTTCGGAGATCGCGGGGCAACTGAGCCGGGTTCGGAGCCGGATCCGGGCGGCCTGCGAAAGATCCGGCCGACGGGAGGCGGAAGTCTCCCTGATCGCGGTCAGCAAGCTGAAGCCCTTTGCGGACATAGCAGAAGCCGGAGCAGCCGGCGTGGAGGACTTCGGGGAAAACTATGTGCAGGAGTTGACAGGAAAAATCGCCGAGAACGCCGCCCTCCCGGATCCCCTGCGGATCCGCTGGCATATGATCGGGCATCTGCAGAAGAACAAGGTCAAATACCTGATCGGCCGCACGGCACTGATTCATTCGGTGGATTCCGTTCCCCTCGCCGCGCAGATTGAAAAGGAAGCGGCAAAGCAGGATCGAACGGAGCGGATTCTGTTGGAGGTCAACGTCGCCGGGGAAGAGAGCAAATGGGGCTTCTCCCCCGCTTCCGTACGGCAGGCGGCCCGGGAGGTACTGCCCTTTCCCCACGTCCGGGTACTGGGGCTTATGACCTCCGCTCCCCTGACGGACGATCCGGAGACAAACCGGCCCTATTTCCGCGCTCTGGCCTCCCTGGCCCGGGAGTTGGCGGCGGAAGGGCTGCTTGCCCCGGAGGACTCCCTCTTCCGCGTCCCGGTGCTGTCCATGGGCATGACCGGAGACTTCGAGGTAGCCGTGGAGGAAGGCGCCACCATGGTGCGGGTCGGAACCGCCATCTTCGGAAAAAGAGAACCACAGAATGGAGGAACGAAAAAATGAAGAGAATACTGACGATTCAGGATATCTCCTGCTTTGGAAAATGCTCCCTCACGGTCGCCCTTCCCCTGCTCTCTGCCATGGGGATCGAAACCGTCATCCTGCCGACGGCCGTGCTCAGCACCCACACGCTGTTCAAGGGCTTCACCTGCAAGGATCTCTCGGATCAGCTGAAGCCCATCACCAACCACTGGAGTCAGGAGGGCATCACCTTCGACGCCATCTATACCGGATATCTGGGCACGGAGGAGGAAATCGACACCGTGATCGAAATCATCCGGACCTTCCGGAACCCGAACACCCTCGTGTTTGTGGATCCGGCCATGGGGGATAACGGAAAGCTGTATCCGGCCTTCAATGAACACTACGCGAAGAAAAATGCCTCCCTCTGCGCCGTGGCGGACATCACCGACCCCAACATCACCGAGGCCGCCTATCTCACCGGCCTTCCCTACCGGGAAACCTATCAGGAGGAATATGTCCGGGAGATGCTGAAGGCCCTGGCCGCCCTCGGCACCCGCGTGCCGATCCTGACGGGCGTTTCCCTGGGAGAGGGCAGAACCGGCGCCATGGGCTATGATGCCGCGCGGGATACCTTCTTCCATTATCAGAATGACCGGATCCCGGCGGCCTACCACGGTACCGGCGACATTTTCTCCAGCGTGCTGGCTGGCGCTTTCGTGCTGGGCGCGGAGAGGACGGCAGCTCTGAAGATCGCGGCGGACTTCACCGCGCGCACCATCGAGGAAACGCTGAAAAACCCGGAAAATCCCTGGTACGGAGTGGACTTTGAAGCCGTCATTCCCGAGCTGACAGAAGCGCTGAAGCGGCTCTGAAGCCGGAAACATGTGCCTCGCCGTCTTTCGGATCAGCTGCCCGTGGAACGATAAAACCTCATCGCTTTTGCAAACAGAAACACCATCACTGCGAAAAGCACGAAGCCGGAAACAGGGCTGATCCAGGCAACCCAGTCCGGCCAGCCGAAGATAGGCTTCCCCAGAATCCGGGACGCAGGGACATGCATGACCAGCGCAAAAGGTGCAATTACTGTGAAGAGCGTTCTGAGGGATCGGGGAAATGCATCCACCGGATACTGACATGCGCTTCGTCCGCCATAGGTCAGGGCATTGGCAATCTCCACGGATTTGACACTGTGGATGCACAGAATCGCTTCAATCAGAAAAAGGCCAAGAATCAGCCAGAAGCCGCAGAAAATGCTTTCTGCCAGCAGAAGGATGTTAGCCGCTGTCCAATCCACCCGGGACATTCGACTGCCGAGAATCAGGCTGACGGTTCCGACCGCAATGCAGGTAATCCTCCGCGGATCCACCGCGCTGCAAAGCACCTGCGTCAGGATCCCTCTCGGCCGGATCAGCAGCGTATCCAGCTGCCCCGTACGGACCATGGAAGGAAAATTGCCGGTAATCCCTCTTCCGAAGCATTCCGTGATATAAAAGGTCACCGACATCAGACCAAAGAAAAAATACAGATCTCCCGCTGACCATTGATTGAGGTGGTCAAACCGATCCACCAGCAGAACCACCGCCAGCATTTCCCCGCCTTCCATAATCAGCTGAGCCAGTGTCTGCAGCAGGAAGGAAAGAGGATACTGCAGCTGGCTTTTCAGAAGGATCCCCATGGATCGGAGATACAGACGCACTGTATTCATTCCTTCAGCCTCCCTGAATAATCAGTCTGTCCTGATTTCGTCTCCAGAGCATCATGCCGGCCAGAACCAGCAGCGTTGTCCACCCGGCCTGCAGCAGAATGACTCCGGGACCCTGCGTCAGCTCGTATTCTCCGGTATACAAACGGATCGGCGCGTCCAGCATTTGGGCATAGGGCAGCAGGGTGATCACCCGCTGCCAGCTGTCCGGAAACAGGGTCAGAGGCAGAATGTTTCCGCTCAGAATCATCATCAGCAGATTCAGCATCGCCTGGAAACCTCTCGGATCCAGCGTCCGCATGGTAAGTGCCATGGAAATGTTCTCCATGGCGCAGACGCAGCAGAGGCCAAGCAGCAGCGCCGCCAGGGACAGCATCAGCGCGGGAAGGGAAGCGGGGAGCGAAATCCCCCATCCCTCCGGAAGCAGCGCCGCAAACACCAGCATCGGGAAAGCTCTCAGGAGGCTGCCCATCAGCTTCTGTGCCATAATCCGAGCATAGTAGAATCCGTACAGATAAACAGGCCGGCAAAGATCATAGGCAATTCCGCCGGTGCGAATCTTATCCATCAGTTCGGCGTCAGAGGAAAGCAGCATCCGGAAGAATGCCTGCTGAAGCCAGACATAGGTGGTTACGTGTGACAAAGGAAGGCTCTGCGGCTTTCCCGCATACAGGGCGCGGTATACGGCAATCAGAATCAGTCCGAAAAAAACCTGGCACACAATGCCGCCCAGCACGGCCCCGCGGTATTGGGTTTCCATTCGCAGGCGCATTCGGAAGACAGAAAAAAATGCTTTCATAGGCCCATCTCCCGATACATGTCCGCAATCAGATGATCGATATTCTGTGGCTGAACCGTCATTTCCCGAATCGGGCCTGCCTGCTGCAGCAAACTGAGCAGCTCTGCCGTAGGGAGTTTTTCTGGCTCATAGACGATCCTGAACCCGTCCCCCTCTTTCTGCACTTGCACAGATTCCGGAAGATCCGGCACGATTTTGTCCCTGTCGTAGCGGATTTCCACAGTCCGCGCTTTGTCGTAATGACGCAGCAGATCCTGCAGGGATCCATCATACAGTTTTCGGCCATGGCCAAGAACCATCACCCGGGGACACAGGGCAGCGATATCTTCCATGTCATGCGTTGTCAGGAGAATGGTTGTCCGATGTTCCCGGTTTTCCCATTTCAGAAAATCCCGGAGCGCCAGTTTGCTGACCGCGTCCAGACCGATGGTCGGCTCGTCAAGAAACAGCATCTCCGGCTGATGCAGCAGCGATCCGCACAGCTCCGCGCGCATACGCTGCCCCAGACTCATCTGGCGAAGCGGCGTCCGCAGCAGATCGCCCAGGTTCAGCGCCTCCGCGAGCTCTCTAAGTCTTTTCTGATAGGCTGACTCCGGAATTCGGTAGATATCCTTCAGCAGGCTATAGCTGTCCAGGATGGGCACATCCCACCAAAGCTGCATCCGCTGGCCAAAAACGACACCGATGTGTTTCACATACTCTTTTCGATTCTTCCACGGAATCCGTTCTCCGACCAGAACTTCCCCTTCATCCGGCGTCAGGATTCCTGAAAGAATTTTGACGGTCGTGGATTTGCCCGCACCGTTCGGCCCGATGTATCCAATCAGGTCTCCCTGCTCAATGTCAAAGGATACGCCCTCCAAAGCCTGGAGCATTTGCTTCTCACGAAGAAAGGATCCGGGGCCACCCTTTTTGCGAACCTGAAAACGCTTGCTTAATTGCTGTACATGAATATAACTCATTTGGACTCCTCAGCAATGATTCTTTTCAGTTTCTTAATATGCTGATGTATCAGCATATTCGACAGGAGCAGGAGGAATTCCTACAAGCGAAAGAGCTACTTCCATCCGCTTACCCTTCCTTCAGGACCGACCAGGCCGCGGCCAACCGTTCGGGCGTCCATTGTGCGTTCGCGGGGCTGGTGGAGGGCAGGCACTCCGCCTTTCGGCCTGTCATCGGTTCGATCAGCCGGGTATAAATCTCGTGGGACTTTTTCCCGTTGCAATAGATCCGTTCAATAGGCGCAGCCTCCAGTATGACTTGCAGATCGTTCGGGATGACACAGCGAAGGCTTGCATCGGCGGATCCGGTCACCTCGCAGAAAGCAACCGAATCCCACAGGGCCAGGTGCTTTCCCAGAATCAGCTGCTTCTTTTCGGGAATGGTTTCGGGAACCCTTTCTCCGAATACGGAGGAGATCACTTTCCAGAAGCGATTCTGGGGATGCCCATAGAAGAACAGATTCTCCCGGGATTTCACGGAGGGGAAGGAGCCCAGAATCAGCGTGCGGCTGTACTCGTCAAAAAGCGGGGGAAAAGGATGCGCGGTCACATGACTCAGATCCTTTTCCAGGCAAAGGAAATGCTGATTGTACAGGTCGCATTCGCCCACCTGATCGAAGCGGAAAAAGCCATAGGTCCGAATTGCGGGAATGTTCTCCGAATTGACCAGCAGGTGAATGCTGCGATATCCGCGGTCCTTCAGCACCTGCATCACCCCCGCAACGATGCGTCGGCCCCATCCCTGATGCTGCCGGAGCGGATGAACCGCCAGGCGGGCAATTTCTCCCGCGGGAGCCAGGCGCGCGCTCCAGCACGGGAGCCGGTCTACCTCTTCGTCCCGCTCAATGGAAAGCGCAGCGAGAATACAGCCGGTCTGATCCCTGATGACAAAGAGCGCATCATGAGCCAGATCCTCATCAACGTTTTCCGGGGCCGGATAGTCCGCGGTCCAGAAGCAGTATTCCCTTCCTTTCTGAAGTGTATACAGGCGCACCAGCTCTTCCCGGTCCCGCGCTGTTGCGGATTCGAACTGAAACATCTTTTTTCTCCTCTGTGAACGGCAGTTCACATCTGTTATTCTGTCCGGATGACGATTTTGTAACCGCTCACGCTAACGCGATTCGCGGACAAAATCTGTCTCCTTCAAGGATTATTCTTCTGAAGGTTGTTCCCGCACAGGCTGTGTCTTCTCCCGGCTTCGCTCTTGCTGCATTTTCCGCAGTCGCTGCACCCGTTGCAGAGCATTTTCATGGAACACTCCTCACAGCGCGGCCGAAAATGCGGAACATACAGTTCCTCCTCCGGAATCGGAAGGCCCCAGCTGTCCTTCAGATGGAAGACCATTTTTTTACCCTGGTAATTCATGCCGGATCGCAGCGCCTGCCGGGTCTGCTCCCGCTTGCCCGGAATCGTATACTTCCTTCCGTCCTTAATGAACACCGTTCCTGTTTCCAGAAAGCAGAAGGTGATATCCCGTGCGACACATTCTTCCCGCAGCGCCTGTACCCAGGAAAAATCACAGCAGCGGGTTCCGCCGTAGTTTTCCCCGCCGCACGCGACCTGCTCAATCTGCCCGCTGTCCAGATAATGCCCGATCCGGATCGGCCCCAGGAGCGGCGCGCAGTTTAACCCCCTGTGCCGGAAGGGAAGCTCCAGAAGCAGCGGGATCCGTTCATCCGCGCGTTCCTGGTTTTCACAGGTGACATTGAAAAAGATGTTGTCCCATCCATCCCCCCAGTCCTCCGGGAGGCATTGACTAACCCGCTGCGGCCGCTTTGTCAGCAGATAGAAAATTACATCGCTTCGCTGACGCATGATATCCCAGGCTTCCGGCCGCCAGGGATCCGCTTCCTCCAGAAAGAAATCGGATGTCATGCAGACGCTGATCATCTCGCCGCTCCGGATCTTATATTGCCCGGCCCTGTCTTTCGACAGGGGATAACGTGCTGCGGATGTGCGGTAAATGCGGGAGCCGTCCTGATCCCTCATTCTGTCAAGAAAGTACATATAACAGTTCAGACAGCCTTCGCTGCAGCGCAGGCATCCGTGCCACGGGTTCCAGATACTGTGCATTTCTTCATCCTCTCAGGCTAACATTACTATACATCTTGCTTAATTCTACAAACCTCTGATCATACTCTGTGAACTTTCCGGGAAACGAACCCGCTGCAGCTTCAGGGCAAGACCCGCGCGCAGAGCGGAAATCCCGCCGAACAGGCGATAAATGATCAGCTGCGCCAGCGTCTGCAGCAGGAAGGAAGTTACATTTTTACAGCACGTTTCATATCAGACATAGTGCTTAAAAAGCCTGAATGCAATCCTCACTGTAATATTCAAAGTTCCGATCATGAGAAAGCAATCTATACCCCTCCGTTTTTGCCTGAGCAATCAGCATTCTGTCAAACGGATCGTGATTCGTCAGTACTGCTTCTGGTCTTATCCTCAGACCTCGTATTTCCATAACATGCTTTGCTTTTATATCCATCACAAGATATCCGGCTTTCTTGCAGTAATCAAGGATTTCCTTCTCATGATATGGACACAGATGAGGAGCCATTTGGTTTTTCGCGGCAATCTCCCACAGCGAAACAGTGCTGATAACAACCGTGTTATCCGGGTCTATAATCAGTGCTTTTGCTTTATCTGTGAGTTGAGGGTCATTTGTCAATGCCCAGATAATCACATGCGTATCCAGCAAAACAATCATAAGAGCCCTCCATTGCCGGAAAAGTCATCTTCGCTGGGAATACTATTAAACTCTTCCAAGGATGTAAGATACGGAACGGCACCTTCGGCCAAACCAATGCGTCCGGCGGTCTCACATCTGTAAGGGACAATTTTCGCCACAGGTTTCCCGCCTCTGGATATAACAACAAACGGTTCTGTTCCGTTTTCTACTGATGAAACATATCTGGATAGATTTGTTTTTGCTTCAAACATGTTGACCGTTGTCATGAGTATCTCTTCCCTTTTGCTCAATTAGCTAACTTAGCCAATTTCATTTTACTGTTCTCCTTCTCAAATGTCAAGCATGTTACGCATCATCCGCAGCAGGAACTTATGAGGCGTTCTCTGAGATCTTTTTCTCCAGAGTCCTTTTGATATAAACCATCCAAATCACCTCTCGGCCAAAATTCGATCCCATCGCATTTCAGCCGATTTTCATATGGTTGACAAGCAATTAAAAAAATATAAAATGCATTCTTCCGTCCTCGTAGACTAAACATAATCAAATATACCCTGAACAGCATCTACAGTATCTATGAGTTCATAATAGGAAAGAGCATCAATCTTTGTGAACCTTCTCCTGTTCAGATCCAAACTGCGCACCTGATCGCAATAAACATATCCGGGCGTTCGGATACTTTCGCATCTGATCCGGAGCGGGCCGCCGACTGTTTCCGGAAGAATCGGACAGGCCATAATCAAACCGCTTTCATTGAAAAAATTTTTACTGACAACAACGACCGGATACTGAATCGAAGGTATTTTCAGGACATCACCCTGCTCGGCTTTCATCATCTCACCAGACCTCATTTCCAACAGGGTCGCCTCTCCAATCCAGCTCTCCGTCAAGGTTCAGCTTTCCACCATATTCCGCTGCCCGTTCCTCCAAAGTTCTATGATGAAAGGAGCGAATTAATACTATTTTTCCTGCTTCTGCCTTGATGAGCAAATGGTCATCAGGCTCAAAGCCCGCTTCACGCAAAACAGCCTTCGGCAAACGGATTCCCTGACTGTTTCCCCAAGGCTTAAGCTGTACTTCCATTTCCGAACCTCCTCGCGGCACGATTGATATACTGTATATACATATTATACGGTATATAAATTTCTGCGTCAATATGCGGGAAAAGTTTCAGTACAGCATCGAGTGCGTCTTCCAGGCGGAACAAGCGGCATAAAAAGGCCCAAAAAGCCGGCTTCCGAAAATGGAAGCCGGATATCTGTATGCTATTGTCATATGAAAGGTTGGGACAAGCTCTGTTGAAAACTCTGTCGAAAGCTGCTTTTAAGTTCACGCGGCGATTGAAAAAGATGTCTGTTTTTGCTATACTATCTGTGGTTTGCGAGAAATCCGGAAGCTTATATCTGAAGGATTTCTCAGCGAAGAATGGAGGCAGGTGACGGCTTTGGCAGATGCGGATTACAGGGTGCTCAGGACGAGAGAAGAACGTCTGACTTTTGCCAGAAGCATGAACCTGTTCAGTACGCCGTTCATGCGCGTTGTCTTCAAGGATGAAAAGGCTACCCGGTATGTCCTGCGAATCCTGACCGGAAAGCCAGATCTCCAGATTCAGGAGAATCTGACAGAGTACAGGATCTCCAAATTGGACACCAAAGACGCAGTGTTGGATGTTATTGCTGTGGATGAACAAGGCGTGTTCTACCACATTGAGATCCAACTTGCCAACAGCGATGACCATATTCGCAGGGTCAGGTTCTACTCCGCCATGGTGGACAGCGAACTGCTGGAAAAAGGAACGAAGTATACGGATCTTCCGAATACCTTCATCTTTTACATCAGCATGAATGATTTCATGGGATTAGGTGAACCGATTGCACAGGTTGAAAGCACCATAGGGAAAAAGAAGAAAACGTACGAAGACGGAAAGCATATTGTCTATGTGAATGCCGGTGTGGATGATGAGTCGGAAGTTGCGCGGCTGATGGATTATTTCAAGCTGGCAGATCCGAACGATTCCAGCCACGGAGAGCTGTCAGACAGAGTTCATCTATTGAAATGCGAAAAGGAGGGTGAAGAACCGATGTGTGAGGTTACTCAGAGTTTTTTTGACGAAGGGAAAATTGTTGGAGCAGTTCAGATTCTTCGAAACGTCAATCATTTAGAAGATGAGGAGATTGTCGAAATAATTAAAAAAGAGTTTAATCTGAATGATTTTCAGGCGAAGACATTTGTATATCCAAGGGAAACCGCAACGGCATAAAGATACAGAAGCATCTGAACAGTCCATAGAGGCGATTTGTCCATTTGACAGGTCCGCTTCGACTATACTCATATCGTTGCCCTATGTCAAAGGAGGAGCCCTTTCGGGCTCCTCCTTATCGGTTCCGGTTATTTGTTTTCAAGCGGCGCGAACTCCACGCTGTTCAGGAACGCCAGCACTGTATTAACATCTTCATCGCTTACAGCTTCTTTTCCGCCGCCGGGAAATACATCGACCTCGATTTCATGGCTCATGTAAATGGTATAAACCGCGCCGAAGGAGCCATCTGCAGCCCTGGCAATCAGCAGCGGAATGCCCGTGTCCGTCTGGCCGTCCTCAAAAACAATCTCCCCGTCATCCAGCTCAGTGACAGCATAGAAGTCAGCTTTCAGGACTGCCATATCCTCTTCCGAAACGTCGGCCAGCGTATTCACACCTTCCCACTCGTCGTTAAAAGCCATCGTCAGCAGGAGAATCGGCTTGCCAGATTCTTTGGGAAGAATCATCGCCTTATAGGACATGTCATTGTTTTCTACCACCGTTATCGAGTAATACCCGGGCAGTTTGGGGTATTTCACCGAAAAAGCGCCGATCATGGTCAAGGTATCCTGCTCCGCCGTTTCCGCCAGCGCGGAGAAACAGCCCAGAAGCATTATCAGGCTTAAAGCCAGTGCAAAGATTCTTTTCACAACGGTTTCCTCCTCTGTTTCAGTCTTCTCACCGGCTCACATAAGCCTTGTTAACAAAGCCTACCATCTCTGTTATCGGGTCTTCCACCTGATACCAGTTTCCCATTTCAGCCAGAACCCGGACCTGACTTCCGGAAGGATAGGCTTTCTGAAGCGTTGCCTTCTTGGACGGCGCCCAGCGGACGTTTGCAACCCCCTTGCTGTTCTGTGCCGCCGTCAGGGTTACCGTATATGGTGTCACAAACCGGGCTGACTGGAAAATGCTGTTATAATCCGGCTCCGTATTTGTTGATGGTTTCGGATTGGGAGACGGTGGAACGTAAGGCCCCGGATAGGTCCGGCTGGTCAGCGCAGCCTGCACGAATCCGCCGCTGCTCACCTGGAGCCATCCTGGCACGGTCTCGCCGATCACTTCGATCGGATTTCCGTAAGGAATCCTGTCAATAATCCAGTAATCCTTGCCCGCACCCTCCCGAACGTTCAGTGCCTTCCCGTTTCCACAGTGGGAATACACCACATAAGATGCGCTGGCCGATGCCGGGAATACGAACTGAAACATCACCGTAGCCAGCATCAGAACCGTAAGCAATGATAAAATCCGCTTTTTCATCAGGCAACCTCCTCGACATGAAAAATCAGTATTGCGTGAATGATTTCACTCCGCCTCAGACACCCAGTGTCACATTCGCGATACTCAGGACAGAAGTATTCCCCTCGAGATCCCGGTACAGGTAAACGATGACCCATGTTGTCCCCTTGTTGATCTCACTGGCCCGGCTAAGAACCGCGTAGTTGGTTCCCGCAACCACCTGAGTGCCGAGAACAGCCACCGGCGTGTATGCAACGGTGATGGTTCCGGTCTGATAGCTGTCCATTGCCTGCCAGAACATGTTGTTGATCTCTTCGGTAACCGTCTGGTCATCCGCAACGCTCCAGCCTCCGGCGGAAATACCGGTTTCCGGGGCTTCCGCAGTTTCGTCCTCTCCTTCCGGTTCAATGGACATGTACATTGTCAGCGTCATCCCGTTATAATCGCCGCTGAACTGATGAACTTCTTCATTCCACTTGAGCGTTATTGTTTCACCGTCCGCTGTCAGGGCCAGGGTTTCTCCGTCAAATGTCCAGGTTCCTTTTTTGCTTTCATCCTTATCCATGATTTCGAAGGTGTTGTCCTCATAGATGAAAACGGTCTGCTCGGCAATGGCGCTGTCACCAAAGGCATAGAACAGCTTCCAGTCGCTGATCAGGAAATTGTTCTCCTCCGCCTGCACGCAGGTCAGACCAAGAAAAAGTACAAGGGCCAGCATGAGTGACAGAAGTTTACGCATGTGAAAACCATCCTTTCATTATTAAAATCTTGTTTTACCGAGGCAGTCCGACAATGGAGGCGGCAACCCATCCGGTTTTGCCGTTTACCGATACTTCTACAAAATTGCGTCCGGAAACGGGGTCATATACCACCTGATCCGTAATCGTGTCCACCTGCGTTCCGTTCGACAGGGAAGCAATCTGCGGGTTTCCTTTTCCGGGACCGCTCCGCAGCGCTGCTTTCAGTCCGGACACACCGGTGTTGACTGTGCGCCATACGCCGCCTGTGACGTTTTCCATTTCGCTCGGATTCAGTTCTTTCATTTCTTCCATGGTGTTTCTCCTCCTGTTCTGTTGATTGTTCACGGTCTTCACCTGTTTGTACGCAGTACACTGATTTTTGGCAATTGCACAGGGTTTCGCTGTCCTCACAGCTTTTCTGTTCGGCATTCCCGCCGAAATCCTTTGTATTCCTTGCTTTCCCCTGCTTTTATTTTAGCATAGAGAAGCGCGCGGAAGGTCATCTTCCGGGCTGAACGGTCGTTTTCCGGACCTGAGCGGTCAGCCTTTTATCCCAGATATATTCCGGGTCCGAAAATGAAAATCTCCACCAGAACCAGAAGGATTCCCAGGGCCAGCAGAACCCAGTTCGGCGCTGGCGGAAGCCTGTACAGAAACCGGCTCTTCTTCGGCGGGAACACATTCATCACGCCGGTGAACATGAAGCCCCAGAAGAACGGGATCCACATGACGTTGAAGAGGAAGCAGACACCCCAGTTCAGATATCCGTCCTTCATGGCCGGAGAAAGGCCTGAGCAGATCATTCCGACCGTAAATCCGACAATGAGGACAACCAGGTGTAGCCGGAAGGCAACTTGAAGCCGTTCTTTCTTATTGTCCTTGTCTTCAATAAAGTAATAGGACATGTGGTTGAGGATGAAGAAAAGCGCCATGATTCCACCGCATCCGAGAACTGACAGGATAATGCGCAGCACGGCCACCAGATCCGGCACATCGCTGATGCGATCATAGACGTTCCCCCAGTCGCCCGCGCCGAAAAGACCGCCGATCAGAAAATACCCAATGCCCTGGACGAACTGCGCGCCCATCAGCTGGGTCAGGAACAGCCGCGTCATGGGTTTCATGGTTTTTGACTTCAGCAGAATGATGAGCAGGATCATGGCGATCAGCGCGTTGATGATGGACGCGCTGCCTCCCGCGACCATGATCCGGTCAAACACGGAAAGGCTCGCCCAATCCGCCACCGTGGCATCCTCCGCTCCTGCAGAATAATACAGCAGTTTGCTCCCGTAGATCATATCAGTCAGCAGATGCAGCAGCTCATGACCGGGGACAGTGACAAAGCAGGCGATCATGGCGGTGGCGATACAGTTTACCAGGGAAAAATCCTTTTGTTTCCTCATGAAAAACCTCACCTGAAACAGATCTAAAAACGCCCCCTGTCATGTCTGACAGAGAGCAGGAAGATCACTTTTTGTTCACGACACTCAGTACGGCGATGATAATCCCGCCGATCACGACAGCGATCCAACTCTTGGACCAGTCGTTCGCCAGCAGGCCCCAGACGACCATAGCGCCTACGGATATCATAGAAATAGCAGGGATCAGTTTTTTGTTGTCCATGGAACGATTCTCCTTTCGTACAGCTTTTCCAACTGTTTGACGACAATATAGCATGAAAACAGCCCGGAAGATCATCTTCCGGTCTGAACGGTCGTTTTGGGGGTTTAAACGGTCAGTCAGTATTCCCTTTGCGTTTCCATTTTTTCAGATCTTCATTCAATATTCTTTACCCCTTGCTGGATGGGTAACCCTGGATATGTCAGTCGTCCTTGTATTTTTCCAGTGATTTGTCGAGTTGCTTCCTAAACTCCCGCTCAATCTCGCTTTCGAAATACAGGGGATCCTTGGAAAACTGCCCGCTGGGATGGATGCCGTTTTCCAGGCTCTCGATTCCCGGATTGTTGCCGGGCACAATGATGAATCCGGTTCCCTTGATGGATTTATATACCGTATGTTCTTCCACCCGGGTTTTGCCGCACCGTTTGCAGGTAATCGTCGTTGTTCGGACCACCGGCCTCACAATCGTTCCATTTTTCAGTTTTTGAAGGTCAAGCTGTTTTTCCTTGGTGACAGTATCGTTGTCGTGCTCTACCTTCTCAAAAATGACACCTTCGTTCCACGGTGTATCGCAGTATTTGCATCGTTTTTCCCACCATCCCATCTCGCCGCATTTGGCTTGCTGGATAACGTGCACCACAAATATATGCTGCTTATAGGTGTTTTTGGATTTCAGGGGTGTCACCCTCGTAGCGTCGCAGCGGAAGCAGTATTCATGCTTTTCCCCGTCCTCCAGGCAGGTCGGTTCCTTTCGCAGGATCTCATCCTCATACCACTCATGTCCCAGCGGATCCGCTAAATCATAATTGCCGAATATGCCGCAGAACAGGCAGCGCTCACCATTCTTTTTGCCCGGCTCGGTACAGGTGGGCTCCACATCCCGGCTGTCATCCCTCACATAGCTGTGATGGCGGGTATAGGACAGCCGCAGTGTCGCGCCGCACTCGCAGGTTCCGCCGATGATCACCGGATCGTTCTCATCCTCGCATGTTCCGTTTGCAATCGTATATTCCGACCAGCTGTGGGAGGTTGCGTTGATCGTGTCCGCCGCGCCGCACCGGATGCAGGACGCCGCGTGATCCCCCTCTTCCCGGCGGCTGACTTTTTTACTCCCGTGGGCCACCTTCAGCGGTCCGGAAAAATCATGTCCCATTGCCTGATACTGTTTCAGGGCGGGATATCGCTCCACCCATGTCATGGACGCTTCCAGGCTCAGATGCTCCCCGCACAGAGGACAGTCAAAGCTGACGCTGCCGTCCCGCAGGCAGGTGGGTTCCCGGTCCACCTGCAGGTTGCTGATCTCATGGGAATGGCTGACGTCCCGCTCGCCGCACACGGTGCAGGTCTGCCAGTGGCCGATGATATCGTGCTCATAGGCGCCACCGTATTTGTGATGAGCAAAACATTCCGCCGGATCTCCTTCCCTGGGCGCGGAAGTCCTCTCTTCTGTCCGGCCGCACACGCAGCTCCGCTGCAGCACAGCGTTCCGCGTACAGGTTGCCTTGGTCACCACCGCAATCTGATTAAAAGTATGAACTTCCGGCGGAAAAAGCTTCCCGCAGTCCAGGCATTTTTCCCAGTGAAACTGCTCGGTGCCCATGCCCCAGCTCCGGTGTTCATGCTTGCATTCCGATTCTTCCGTCACGGTTTCCCCGCCGCTGCCTCTCTGCACGTCCACCAGCTGCCAGAGCTCATACCGGCCGTCCCCCAGGGGAACCACCCGGAACGTATTGCCGTTCTGGTCAGTATAGGTTTTCCCCGACCCGTCCTCCGCCCGGGCGTTGACCCCGGCGGCGATCATCAAAGTCATCGCCAAAAGCAAGAGCGGCAGGATTTTTATCCATTTTCTTCTCATTTTCGGATCCTCCTCAGTAATCGGTCATGCCATCGCTCCGGGTATAATACCAGCTGACATAGCCGTTCACATCCGCCGTTCCGTCCTCGTCGGCCGCACCGCTCCGGATGATATGTGCCGGGTTGGCGCCGTCCAGGATCCGTCCCACGGCGCCTCCGGCCACGTTTGCTTCCGCGATGTTTCCTTCCGCCATACCCCCCAGCACGACGCCCAGGGCTTCTTCGTCAAAAGCGGTATCCACAACCGCCACTGAGACATTGCCGCCGACATTGGCGGTTCCGTAATATCCCATACCGCCGGCAAACACGCCGCCCAGCAGGGTGATTTTCCCTTCCGCGTAAAAGCGGATCCGGCTACCGTGCAGTTCTACGGAAACATTCCCGCCCACGTTCGCGGTGGGATGCCCGCAGTCTTCCCCGGTGCGGAAGGCCTCCCCGCCGCCGCACACCTGGTAAACGTTCCGTCCTTCGGCGTACAGCGTCACGTCACCGTCCACGTTCGCCTGTGCCGTATATCCGGAAATGGATTCCGCCAGGCCGCCGCCCACCAGCGTATCTGTGTAGCTGATGGTCATGCCCTTCAGATTCAGGGTCACGCTGCCGCCCACGTCCGCCACCGCGTCCGCCGTTTTGGAGCTGGCCAGGCCGCCACCAACCATGTCCAGGGACCAGTTGTTGCCCGTGGACTGAATCAGCACATCCCCGGTAATGCTGCCGTTGTATCCGCCGCCGTAGACATACATCATCTGGCTTTCTTCCAGCGTGATGGACACATTGCCGATCACATCTCCTCCGTATCCGCCGCCGAACAGGAAGGATATGTTCGGAAACGCCTTCCGCACGTCCGTTCCCCGGACAGTAATGCTCACGTCCGCCGTGACATCTGCATCCAGACTGCCGCCGAATACCTTGCTGTTCCCGGATGCATACACATACCGGGTCTCCCCGTTCTCTTCCCAGCTGATGACGGATCCGGTCCCGGGTTTTTTATTCGGGGAAAACCCGTTCTGCAGGCCTTTTTGGACTTCCTCGTCATGCACCCATCCGGCAGTATCCGCCTTCGGTTCCCAGATGGTAATCGGCGTGCCGTTGGCAAAAAAGCATTCCCGGGTGACGCTGTCGCTTTCCACAATGGGCAATACCGTCCCGGCAGGCTTGCAGGCCTCTCCTGCCGCCCATCCGCCAGTCAGCAGCCCGGCAGTCAGGAGGATCATACCGATGATTTTTTTCACTTTTCCTTCGCTCCTTCCGCCATCACCGGCCACTGCCCCGGTTATCCTGGATATAAACCTGATTGAATCCCCATTCGATGGAAGACACCGGGATAATGCCCCGGATAAGCCTCGGAAGCCGCCTGCGGGGCTGTTTCTTTTTCCCGCCATCTTCCACCATGCCGGTTTGTTCATCGCTGCCCTTCAGCGTCCCGGTTTCCGGTTTGCTGACCGTCTTCAGTTTCGGATCTTCCGTCCCGGGTTTTGACTTTTTCCACTGGACATTGTAAGGAGTATCGCCGATGGTTGTTTTGCCATTTTCCTCTTTTTCCTGAATGCCGATCAGCTCCATCGCTTCGTCCGGACTGCCGAATATGCCGATGAACTGCCACACTTCCAGGCTGCCATCCTGCTTTTGCACCTGTTTGTAGGCGTTCCCTGCCGCGTCGTTCAGCGTCTCCTCCGGCCAGTCCTCCGCCATCGCAGCCCCCTGTCCCGCGCCGGCAATGAGCAGAAGTGCCATCAGTCCCGCTGTCAGGGTTTTTGTTCTAAAATGTCGCCTCATCCGTGTTCATCCTCCTGCCTGATTTCCACCGGAATTACGCCCCCTCCGTCACATCCGCGCTTTCCATGTCCGCCGTATCCTGCTGCAGGATCGCAGCCAGCTGCTCCGCCGCTTCCACAGTGGAAATATCAGTCATCGTTTCCCCGCCGTCAAAGGAAAAGCTGACGCAGAAATCCACGCCGTCATTGCACATGTCCTTCAGCTCCGCAAACCGGCTCACCAGGAAGCCCATGATCATGACGCCATTTTCGTAGCCGGTGGTCCATGTGTAGTACCTGTTCAGCCCTTCCGCATCCGCGCCAATCAGCACGGCCTGGGTCATATCATTGTCCGGATCAAACAGGAAGATCGCCAAGCAGATCTTTTCCGCCTGCGCGTCTTCCGCCATTTCATAAACCGCCCAGGGTTCCCCCAGCACCTGCTCATCGCAATACAATCCGTACAGATTTTCAAATCCGGTTTCAGCCCAGGCGGAAGCTTCCATGCCAAGCACGCAAATCCCGATCATCATCCACGCGATCCATTTCCTCATTGTCTGATCCTCCTTTTTCAGTGCCGACTGTTCCTGCCTGAGTTTATGTCAGTTTTCGGTACCTGCTTCACTTTCCGCTGTCAGGGTCAGCTCCCAAAGCTCATTGTCCCGCTGCAGCATCATCGTGACCGGATTTCCCGCCGCCAGTTCCGCGCAAGCATGGGTCAGCATATACAGCTCTTTCGAATATTCCATATCGTTTATGCGGAAGAGCAGATCCCGGGGCATCAGCCCGATCTCATACGCAGGGGAACCTTTCTCCACATCCACGATCAACAGTCCGCCGGAAGTAAATCCGTATGCCTCCGCCAGTTCACCGGGCACCGAAATCACCGTCATCCCAAGATGCACCTTTGCCGCCTTTGCCAGCACCACATCATCCGGAGCCTCATAGGGTTCCCCGTTTTCCGGTCCGGTTGTGTAGGCGTTCATCTGTGTGGAGTACCAGCAAAGCTGATTGTCCGGCAGTTCCAGGACTGTCCGCTCCGCAACCGCCCCGTCTTCCGCGTACACCGTCGTTTCAATTCTGTCGATTGCGATTTCCATCCTGGTGGCCGATGGATATGCGTTTCCCAGTCCAAAGGAAATCGTCGCTTCCTTTCCTGGATCAGCCGCCGCGGAAGTGTGCAGTACCCGTTCCTCCAGCAGGATTTCTTCCACGTATCCCCCGCCGATGAGCACCGGTTCTCCTTCCGGATCCAGCGGATTGATCCGGATTTCCGCGCCAGTCACCGTCATGCTGCCGGTATTGGTCCATTTCACCGTCAGAATTCCCGTTTCCGGATCATACTTCGCATCCCGCATCAGCAACAGCCGGCCCGCCGGTGCGGTGTCATCCGCCGCCGCGGGCCAAGCGAAAGCAATGATCATCAGGCACAGCAGCACAGCCGCCAGCCCTGACAGTCTTCTCACAATGTACCATCCCCCTCCCGGACCTCAGTCGTCTGATGTTGTGCGTTCTCAATTGATTACGTATCTTATACCACAAATCTGCCCCAAATAACCGGAATGCGGGCTAAGCGGTCGATTTGGATGTCCGGGCGGTCATCCGGTTCAAATCTTCTGATTGCACGTACCAATTATTTTGGATTATTATACCTCAAGTCGTTTGCTGGCTTGGGGTTTCTCATTTGTATGGTGGCAAAGTCGGGAGATAGCACGAAAACAGCCCGGAAGATCATCTTCCGGGCTGAACGGTCGTTTTTGGGGTTTAAACGGTCAGTCGGTATCCCTTTTGCGTTTCCACTTTTTCAGATCTTCATTCATTTCACAGATCTTTCGCCTGTAGGAAAGATACTGGAAAAGCCAGATGAACACATATCCGACAGCCATGACAGCCACAACAATCCAGAAAACGGGTTCATCCAGCCTGAACCAGCCCATGGAAATCACCAGGAGAAAATACAGGACGAGAAGAAGCAGAAAATGAGTCGCTGTCGCTCGGGCAATGCTCCATCTTTCAATTTCATATACCACGGAGCTGCCCATCGCCACAGCGCCGTAGATCCCGCCCAGGAGAATGTGTGGAAGATCCTTTAGCGCCAGTCCATTCGATGATCCGGTCAGGATAAACACGATACCAATGAGGCAACCTAAAACAAAACCGACTATGCCCAACAGAGCAGCCTTTTTCCACAGCATGGGATCATCCCTCCTTTCCCTGATCAAATCAGTTCAGCGCCTGTTGAATCGCCCGCACATACCTTCGGGCCGCCCAGGTGACGCTTCCGTCATCAAAGACAATATGCACGGTTCCGGCGATGCTGAAATCGAACCGGGCTATTTTACGGATGTTGACAATCTCGAAGCGGCTGATCCGGATGAAGCGTTCCCCGTTCAGAACGGTTTCAAGCCAGGACAGGGTTTTTCGGGAATCATATGTCCCGTCGGCGGTATGGATCCTGACCTTCCGTGCTTCCACGTAGACACGGATGATATCCCGCTGGCTCAGGAGCTCCATTTCGCCGTCCTGGTATCCGGCAATCAACGGATAGCTGCTGTCCGTACATGTCTCAACGGCGTGAACAATATCTTCCACTCTCTGTGTCTTCTGATCCGTATGGATCACAATGACCGGATCGTGGCATTGCCGATCAATCTGGATCCTGATCTCCACGGGATTCTTCATGCTCCACCTCTTCTCAAGTGCAACACGTGATGCTCTGTTCCTTCGGGCAACTTCGGAAACAGCGCGATTATAGCATGTTTTTCTGTGTATGAGAAGCGGTTATATTATCGGATAAACGTCATTGTTATCTCTGAATAAAGGTCAGGGTGCTGATGATCTCCTGCGCTTCCGCCTCCGCTGTTTCACCATCCAGCCAGAAGGCGATTTCCACATACTGATTCCCATCTTCAAAGAGATAGTTCAGGGTCGTGTACTCCTTCCCCTCATAGGTTTCCCGTGCGCGATACCAGGCCGCGTCGATCCCGTTGATCCTCTCACCGGTGACCACTTCAAAGGCGTTATATTCCGCGGCTTTCTGCTCCGCATACTCGACAAGCTTTTCCGGCCGGCCTTCCTTGGTGAACTGATAAACGTCGAAGTCAAGCAGCGTCTCGTCGCTGCGCATGTAGGCGACCATATCGTCCCTGATATCCTCCTCAGTCCTGCTTCCTTCCGCAAAGCTGTCCGGGATCGTGACGGTATAGATGGAAGTCCCCAGCCGGTATACGCGGGTTCCGGTCTTCTGCCCGATTTCAGGCCGCGGGATATAATCTCTCTCGTTGAAGTAAAAGGATTTGCCGTCAAATACGATCCCTGTCACGGTGGCCTTCGGCATATTATCCGGCTGTTCCCCGAACACCTGGGTCATGGTCAGCTCCTCCGCGAAAGAAACCTTGTACTGGAAATCCCCGTAAATCATGAAGATATGGAGTCCGGTCTCATCGCTGTGATATCCGTTATACTCCCACCCCGCGTCCAGCAGATCCTGCCCGGTTTTGCCGATCCATTGATCCAGTTCTTCCCGGGGCATGGCCAACGTGCTCAGATCAATGATTGTCGTAATCTCACACGGAGCGAGAATCGCGTTAATCTGTTCCGCCCGGTCCTCCGCCATGAAATCGACCGCATTCATTGCGTCACACAGCTCTTTGGAAAACGCCGCGTTTACCAGCCATTCTGTTCCGGCATACCTGAAGATCAGGGTATAGTTGTTCTCGTCCCAGGAGGCTTCCCTGGATTCAGTCTCAAGGGTTAACACGTCAGCCAGCGTTTTCCAGGCGGAAGGATCCGCCTCGACAGGCGGCTCGGTTTCCTTTGAGGCGCTTCCTGTATTCTCCTGCCCCTGCTGAGGCATCATCAGCGTGGTGATCAGTTCGGCGACTTCCGGCGCGGCTTCAGACAGTTTCATCATCAGCGGACCGAAGCCATTCATCAGGAAATCCATAAGCAGGCCGGTAGCCGCGTCGCTTTCCCCGCTCACCATATCTTCAAGAGGCATCACGGTCTTCCCGTCCGCATCCAGGGAAAGGGTGCGAGCCCCATCTGCGGAAACCGTGACGAAAACGGAAATCAACGGTTTGTCGGTATTCTGGAAATAAATGTCGCAGCGATATGCGGCAATCTCTCCCTCTTCCGCTGTAAAATCAATCACAAGATCCGCTTCGCTCTGCTTGTATTCCAGGCGAATGCCTCCGTTTGTAAGGATCAAACCGGCTACGACGCCATGCTCATGGTCCAGAAAAGTCATCGTGTAGTTCTTTTCATCCTTGCACAGCATGGAATACTCGTAAGTGGGATTCTCTTTTCCCGCATAGACTGCTCTTCCGGTTACATAGAACGGGATCGAATCCTTGCCGTTCTGATAATACTCCGCAGTTACCTCATCCGGAAAGTTCTTTTCATATTCATCCAGGGCTTTCCTCAGGTTTTCCGGTGTAAGCGCTTCGCCGCCGGCCTGCGGCAATCCCTGAAGAGAGGCCAGCACTGCTTCATCCCTCAGCAGATCCTCTTTCAGCCCATGGAAGGCCTCCTTCACCCTGGGAATATCGACGGTTACGGGAACCATCGAATCAAAAGAATAACCGTCGAACTGATACTCGCCTTGAACAGATTCTCCCGGGATGGCAGATTCCGTGCAAACCTGCATAAAAGACGTGATATGGGTCGGCAGAGAGGTTGGCATGATGCTCATGGTACCCTCACCGGCTTCGCTGACAGTCGCGCCGGGCATATTGCTCATGAATGTTTCCATCATCTGGTTCAATGTGTCCTGCTTAACGGTCAGCAGATAATTGGGGAACAGCGTGCCAGCCAGCCGGACGCCCTGCTCATCGGCACCAAACCCCAGGGAAAGAACTTGATCCCCATCCAGTTCAAGGTCAATCTGTGCCCCGTCCTGCACGGAAATAACCCGCACACCCAGAATACTGATCAAGGAAAGAATGGGATCAATGAGCGATTTCTGCTCTTCCGGGATTCCGAAACCTGCCAGAATCTTCTTTACCGCCTCCTGATCAGCGGAAGCCCTTACCGTCACGGTTCCAGCTGACGCAAAGGCGCAGGTCATGATCATCATGATCGTCAGAACGATCGCCGTCATCCTTTTCAGACTGTACTTTTTCATGCCACACCTCCATATGTTATTGTTTGTCCGTTTTATACCATATGAGAGGCCTGACAGGATGCTTTTTCGGCTGAACGGTCATTCTGGACAGTCAAGCGGCAAAAACAATATCCAATTGTCTGCTATCTGTATTCGGCCAATTCAGTGTTCAGATGCCCATTCATGTCTTTTTTTACTGATTACTGTCTTACGGACAATCGGCTTTTGCCGCCTGTTTGCTTTTCCGCCTATTTCCAGACGGGTTTAAACCGGACATTCGGGCATTTTCTTCGCTTTTAAAGGTCCAACCGTCCGCTGCAACCGCCCGGGTTGCAGCATGAACATGCCACGAGCTCCTTCTTTCGCAGACCTTTTACTCATATCGTCTGATCCGGATAATCATAAAAACCGCCCTTATGGAAGTTTTCGTTTCCCAGCGGAGTGGCAGTCAGTCTGAAAATCACACATCCGTCCGGACAGACAATCGTCTTCGTATATTTGCTTTCTCCACCCAGGTTTTCCAGATCCCCTCCGCTCCTTATGGCTTCCATCAGCGGATAAAGCATCATCATTGTCTTCGAACAGATTCCGTATCCTTCCCTGTTGACGGGACAGCCATATGTGCAGGTGTACCGGTCACCAATTTCTTCCCCGTTCCGGCAATACCGTTCCGTATGATCCCCGTGCAGGAACCCGGTGACCTCGATTTGGAACTCGTATTCTTCATCATACCACTTTTTCATATTCCCCTCCCGTTCGTGCTGAAGTCATCAGTTCATGGCATGTCGATTATGTCAGGGACATCACGTAAATCTGGCAGGGATTCGCTTTATCCCACAGCTCTTCGATGACCTCGAATTCTTTGAATCCCAGAGAGAGATAGAAGCGGTTCGTGATATCATAGTCATCATAAACTCCCATCTTCACCGTCTTTACCTGCAGGAATAAGTAACCTTTCTCCCTGGCTGCATTCTTGGCAGCTTTGAAGAGTTCTCTGCCGATGCCCTTCCGGTGTTCCTCCTGGCGTACGCCCATGACTGCCAGTTCGACCGTTTCCCTGCCTGTTTCCTTCAGACACAGGAACCCCGCATATTTTCCTGCTTCCTTTGCCGCGAAGAAGATCCATTCCGCGCAGTCCGCGATATATTTCTCCCTGCTTTCGTCCACCTCAAACCATTCCCGAAGCGCTTCCAGAATTTCCCTGGCAATGGTTTTCTTCAGATCAGGGTCGTAAATCTGTTCAATCATTTTTTTCTTATCCTTTTGATGTGGCTGCTGCCTGTGATGACCCTTTGGGCTTAAATTGCACATCAAGAACCATTCCCATGCCTTCAGCCAGCCTTTGAAGCAGCTTGATGCTTGGATTTCGTGTGCCGTTTTCCAGACGGCTGATTTCCGTCTGTGCAATACCAGTTTTCTCTGCCAGCTGTTTCTGAGTCAGGTTCTGGGATGTACGTGCTTCAATCATCGCGCGAATTACATTCATTTCCGGCTGGATTTCCTCATACGCTTTCGCAAATACAGGATCCTTCATCTTTTCTTTCTTATAATCCTTCAGATTCATTACACTCACCTGCTTCCTTTCTTGCTTGTTACTGCGGCCTGTTGTCTTCTTAAGAAATCAGCCCTGTATTTCTTTGCCAGTTCGATCTGCGCTCTGGGTGTTTTCTGCGTCTTTTTGATAAATCCATGAGTAATGACGATTCGACCTTCGACATAGAAGAAGAACAGCGCACGAGAAATGTTGGAGCCTTGAACAGCTCTCAGTTCAAATATTCCATCCTCAAGCGGAGCGGAGTATGGTTCGCGCAGCGAATACCCTTTCTCTTCCAGAATCTCCATCAGGCCAACCATTTTCGCATTCATTTTAGGCTCAAGAGAATCAAGGAATTCCTGTGTTGGAGTTCTGCCATCTTCTGTATCGTAAAACTCTACTTGAAATTGCATCTACTTTGCTCTTGCCTCCTGAAACGATTTCAGTTGCACTCTTATTATATGAGATATATCTCAATTCTGCAAGTGCTGTTTTTTATCCTTGGAAAGTTCATTTTTTCCGATATTTTTTCCATCAAATATCAGGATACTCAAAGCTGAATCATCATATATCCGCAGGTGAATGGGAAAAAGTCATACTTCTCTGTCCCGGTATGAACCGCTCCGTTCCTTTCATACCATTGGCGCAGTACAGTGTTTTCCTCTACGATGCTCAGACGCATCATTTTACATTGATACTCCCGCGCGATACCGATGGCATGCCTGAGCAGTTCCGTTCCGATTCTGTTATGCCTGTACTCAGGCAATACTGAAAGATTGCTCAATTCACATTCACCGTTCTGTTTCAGAAGCAGTGAGTAATATCCCCGGATGATACCGCTTTCTTCATCCAGAAACATGAGCCGGTGTTCCTGATCCATATGCCATATCAGCCGATTTTCATCCGTGGCAAAAGCTACATATCTTGGCGCGTTTTCCTCCGTAAAGCCGAATTCATCCGCCACTGTCTGATGGCTGCGCCGGATCACCTGCACGCATTCAGGTATTTCTTCTTTTCGGACTTCTCTGATCATTCTTTTACTCTCCTGCAAATCCCGATTGTCGATCGTAAATGAACTCAAAATTCAATGGTTCTGTCAGTTGCTCTTTTTGCATCTGAAGAAGATGAACTCAGGGCGGTGAATCGTCCCGCCAAACAAAGCAGGATACTGCGCCCTCATTTCATCCGATAGATGGGCTTCCTGGCATTCCTCAATCATGAATCCTGCGCCGATCAATCCGTTGATCAGGCTGGAAACCGTTCTGTGATAACATTCATAGCCGTTGACAACCCAGTCGACTTTCCGGAGTCCTTCCTTGCAGTAGTTTCGCAGGTTTGCATACAGGCGTTCCCCGGTTTCAGTGCGGGTATATCGGTCATATACACCATCCCAGGCTGTCACGATCGGATGAGACATGCTGAAAACGAATTCAGCATCCTTCTTCATCAGGTGATGGATCTTTTGCATCAGCCCGGGAAAGTCCTCCGCATAATCAAAAACCAGGGAGCTTGTCACAAGGTCAAATGTTTCGCTGATTGTATCAATATCTTCCATGGCCATCCGCTGATAGACGATATGATCACTGCTATTATGCTCTCGGGCATACTGCAGCATTTTTTCCGAAAGATCGATCCCCAGAACAGATTTCGCACCCATTTCAGAATACTGCCTTGCATGCTGCCCCATACCGCAGCCTATGTCCAATACTTTCTTTCCGTGAAGATCCGGAAGCATGCCAAACAGAATCGGCGTCTCGATACAATCATTAAAATTCACGTCATTGCTCCGGCTGCTCTGAAAGTTTTCAAAAAAATCTTTGTCGTCATAGACATTCTGCTTTGACATGCTGCACCTCCCTTGGAACGGAAAATCAAAATTGAACTTATTCTTCGAATGTCTGTTTCAGCAGTTCATAAAAGGAATCCATGTTATTCGTGGTCTCTGACCCACTGAAGCAGTTCTTCATATTTCATGCTGCCGTCTGCGACAGCAAGCCCGATATGAACCAGTTCCGCATCCGTGCAATCAAGGCGGATACCGTTCATTTCAAGGAAAATAAGCATAATATATGTACCAATTCGCTTGTTTCCATCGACAAATGCATGATTGGAAATCAGCGCGTACCCCAGCCGGGCTCCCTTTTCTTCTTTTGATGGATAGAATTCCTGACTTCCGAAGCCTGCGAACGCACTCTCAAGTGCAGAATCCAGCAATCCTTCATCCCGTACACCGACGCTTCCGCCGGTTGCTTCTGCAAGCAGCTGGTGCAGAAGTTTCACTTTCTCTTTGGAGAATTTAATCATTTTGCAAGTTCCTCAAAAGCAGCTTTATGTTCACGAAGAATTCGTGCTGCAACGAAATCGATCTTTTCATCTTCAGTCATTTCAATCTGGGGTTCAGTATCCAAATCAATGACCAGATACTTTGGCCTGTTGTTCTTGAATACGACAATATGCCCTTTCTTCTCAGCCAATTTAGAAACTCTGGAAAAATTCTGATTTGCTTCTGTAGCAGAAACAATGGCGCCGGTATCGATATTCATCAGAACACCTCCTCACCCATATAATACCAAAATTATAGGCAAAATTCAACCTATTATGCTGTTGGTTTCAATCGTATTATATATTGTCAGACTGATAAATTCTGCGCTAATAAATATTTCTACCGGAAATCTGGCTGAAAGAGCAGGAACGCCAACACAGGGCCAAGAAAGAGGACGAGATCGCCGTGCTGCAACCGCTCAAGTTGCAAAGCGGAAAAAACAGGACATTCGGGCATTTTCTTCACTTTTATGGGTTCATCCATCCGCTGCAACCGTCCGGGTTGCAGCATACGGAGATCACGTGCCTTGCCGTTGAAAATATGCTTGTATTCACGCTTAAAAATCCTTCATCGTCAAAAAATCTATCAGCCTCATGTGCCTGACTGTGCTCGTAGAATAATCCATATCATCGTTCGTAATCAGTATTTTCTGCCGCGCGTTATCCAAACCATTGAATGCATTAAATTCACGCTGATATGCTTTGTCATCGATCACACTGTGAGCAACCTGAATCAGATATTCCTTTCCTGCTTTAGCAGCGATAAAGTCAATCTCTTTACCGGCATTATCGTACATTTTTATTTGATAGTTCCGATATAGGAGCTCAAGATACACGATGTTTTCCAGATTGTGATCAATATCATACCGGTTTCCTGGACAGCGAATGGAGTTCAAGGCCACATCGCCGTTGTAGCATTTCTTGTGAAACTGCAGTTCCTGTTTTGTCTTTGTGGAATATTGTCTGATCAGCTCGGTGGCAAAAGCCTTTTCCAGGTATTCCACATATTTCATAATTGTATGTTCAGAGCACTTTTCCTTCTGTTTGACAGCCTTATAGATGGAATTGTAGGACACAATCCTCCCATTGGATCGCAGAACGAAATCGGCTACGGCGCGGAAAAGCGATTCTTTCCTGATTTTAAACCTGCGTATGATGTCTTTGTAGATAATCGTTTCATCAATATCTTCCAGATACCGGATCATCGCATCCCCTTCAAACTCCAGTCGTTTAGGAAATCCACCCCAAATCAGATAGTCCGAAACGGAGATTGGACGGTTTAATTCAGCAGCATATTCTACCAGTTCCTTCCAGACAAAGGGGTGAATCCGGAAGGAAACATATCTTCCGCTTAAGGCTTCCGTAAATTCAGAAGAGAGCAGTTTTGAATTCGACCCGGAAATGAACACGGAACAGTTTTCAAGCCGCAGCGTCTGGCAGATTTCCGGCCAGTTATCCACTTCCTGAATCTCATCCAGAAAAACATAACACTTCCCTTCCTTCCGATGCTCATCCACATACCGAATCACAAGATCAGCATCAGAAAGTAAGCTTCGAATTCGTTTGCTTTCAAATTCCAGAAAGACAATATTATCTGTTTTTCCTGAAATAATATCTGCTAATTGCCGTAATATGGTTGATTTTCCACAGCGCCGAATGCCCGTTATTACTTTGATCAGGTCGCTGTCTTCAAAAGGTTCTATCTGCGCCAGGTAGTGTTCTCTCCGAATCATTTGTGATCCCCTCCCCCGGTTATTATACTGCAAACTTTATCGAGGAACAATAATAATTTGCAATATAGTGCAAACTATTTATCGTATACAGAAAAGTTTGCACTATTGAAAAATCGATCATCTCTCAGATTCCGGTTTAAAACAAGAAAAAGGGGCTGTCTCACTAAGAATGCCTGTCGGGTTTTACTCTGCATTGGAAATGCCTTATGGCATCATCACTTCAAAACATCTTCCGGCTTTTTGTTCGGAACCTTGGGTGTGTACACCATCAGTTCCCGTTTGACCGCCGCATTCGCCATCGGAGGGGTTTTGCGGAAAGCTTTTAGAATCAAGCCTTCCGGGAGTCGAAGTGGCTGGATTCCCCTTCGGGCCGCAGCGGATATAGTCGACACTTAAGTTGTCAAGGGTGATTTAACCTTTCAAATACAAAGTCACTAAAGTGAATAAAAAACCTTTGTCAGTATAATCCTTTTTCTGGAATAATTCTATATCATAACAAACGAAAAAAACGCATGGCGCGTGATTACACCATGCGGATTGATTATTTTCTTGTTCTTATCTTGTCGAGGATTCAAAAAATATCTCTATACTATCAAAGTCTTTTCCCCAGTTTGTTTCTTCTCTGAATTCCATCTTGCCAGGTTTGAGTTCGTCATCATTATCAATTAGACACAGCATTCTGATAAATTAGGTAGACAGTTCGTCAGCGACCGGCCTTCTTCTGGGATCTTCTAACAGCCTTCAATCCTTTGTATTTCAACACTTTTTCGTAGAAAAAACTATCGGAAAAGTGTTGCTTTTTTACTCGTTTTATGATATTATTTAGGTATGCTTTAGGTGGTTGGAGGTCATGAAATGGGTAAGTACGCTGTGCCGGAATCCATCCGTCAGATGAAGCCCAAAGGAACCATGGTCAAGTGCATTTCCGGGCATTATTATGTCTATGAATATTCCACCGTAACCGGGCCGGAC
>JAFRHH010000040.1 GCA_017433405.1 Clostridia bacterium
ATCTGAAGGGGCGGGGATCGTTACTTTCCTCATATGGAACCCCTGCTTGACCGTATGGCGATTTGTCCAAAGAAGAAAAGCTCACCTGTGCTGGTGGGCTGTTTTCATGCTTTCGTCAGGTGAACTTTTCTTCCATTTTGTCATGCACGCGGTTCCAGGTGGTCCCTTCGTGGGCGAAAAAGCCATCTCGAAGGAAGCAACAGCCGCCCTGGAGGCCAAGTACGGGCTGGACAAGCCGCTGTTTGAGCAGTATACCACCTATCTGAAGGATATCGTGACCCGGTTCGATTTCGGGCCTTCCCTGAAGCAGCGGGGCCGGCAGGTGGTGGACGTAATCGCCGACGGCATGAAGACCTCCGCCCGGCTGGGCGTGATTGCCGCCGCCATCGCCACGGTGCTCGGCATCGTGCTGGGCGCTGTCGCCGCGATCCGTCGGAATACGATTCTCGACAAGGTCATCATGGTGCTCACAACGGCCTTTGTTTCCATGCCTTCCTTTATCATGGGGTCCTTCCTGCTCATTGTCTTTTCCGTCCAACTGCAATGGGTGCCGGCCAACGGCGCCTCCCAGGGCGGGCTGATCCTGCCGATTATCACGCTGGCGCTGTTCCCCATGAGCTACATTACGCGGCTGACCCGCTCCTCCATGCTGGATGAGCTGGGGCAGGATTACATCCGCACCGCCCGGGCCAAGGGCGTATCCCGCTGGAAAATCATTTTCGGCCACGCGATGAAGAATTCCCTGATCCCCGTGATCACCTATGTAGGGCCCATGCTGGCCTACATCGTGACCGGGTCCATGGTCGTGGAGCAGATCTTCGCCGTGCCGGGAATCGGCCGGGCCTTCATCTCCAGCATCATCAACCGGGACTACACCATGATCATGGGAACCACGATTATCCTGGCCTCCCTGATCGTTATCATGAACCTGGTCAGCGATCTGCTGTACAAGGCAGTGGATCCGCGGATTGAATTTGATTAAGGAGGAAGCTGAACATGTTTGACGCGCGTAAACCCTTCAGCCTTCAGCTGAATCCAAAGCTGCTTGAACCCGCGACGGAGGTGGAAAAGGAATATATCTCCCGAATGCGGCCCTCCAGCACCTTTTTCCGGGACGGGTGCAAGCGGCTTCTGAAGAACAAGGTGGCCACCTGCAGCCTGCTGATCATCGTGCTGATCACCCTGGCGGTCATCCTTCTGCCGATGTTCTGGCCCTATTCCTACGACCAGATGCTCGGGGTGCGCCCGGGGAAGCCGGTGGACAGCTCCTATAACAACCTGGCCCCCTTTACCTGGGGAAAAACGGAGCTCAAGCGCATGGAGGAGGGGGAAAAGCTGTTCCCCCATGTGTTCGGAACGGACGCCCACGGCCGTGATTACTTTATCCGCGTCATCTACGGCGCCCGGATTTCCCTGGCGGTCGGCTTCTTCGCCAGCCTGATCGTGCTGGTGATCGGCATGACGATCGGTTCCATCGCCGGGTACTTCGGCGGAAAGGTGGATATCGTCATCATGCGGATCGTCGATATCATCTACTCCCTGCCGGACATGCTGGTGATCATCCTGCTGGCGGTGGTGCTCGGCAAGACGCTGAACGTGGAAGGCACCGTGCTGGAGAAGATCGGCGCCAACATCATCTCCATGTTTATCGTGTTCGGGCTTCTTTACTGGGTCAGCATGGCCCGGCTGATCCGGGGCCAGATCCTGTCCCTGCGGCAGCAGGAATACGTGCTTTCCGCCCAGGCGACGGGCGCCGGCGGCGGATGGATTATCCGCAGGCACCTCCTGCCCAACTGCATCTCCGTTATCATTATTTCAACCGCGCTTCAGATTCCCAACGCCATCTTTACGGAGAGCTTCCTCTCCTTCATGGGCCTGGGGGTCAACGCGCCGATGCCCTCCCTCGGTTCCCTGGCCTCGGACGCCCTGAGCGGCATTAACACCTATACCTACCGGCTGGTGATTCCCGCCCTGGCGATCTGCCTGATCGTGCTGTCGCTGAACCTTTTCGGCGACGGGCTGCGGGACGCCTTCGATCCCAAACTGAACGCCTGACGGGGACAATCACCGCGTTCATGGGTTCATTCCAGGAAAAATATCGAAAGGCAGCGAGTAACATGACGTCAGTCAATCTCAGGAAGGATGAAGCAGAGACACCCCGGGCAGGAAACGGAGTACCCCTGCTGGCTGTCCGGGATCTTCACACCTCCTTTTTTACGGACGCCGGCGAGGTCAAGGCCGTGGACGGCGTTTCCTTTACGCTGGAGCGGGGCAAGGTGCTGGGCATCGTCGGGGAATCCGGTTCCGGGAAATCCGTGACCGCGTATTCGATTATGCAGATTCTGGCCCCCACCGGCAAAATCGTCAGCGGCAGCATCCGGTTCAACGGTCAGGAGCTGGTGGGCCTGGACGAAAAGGCGATGCGGAAGGTTCGGGGAAACCGGATCTCCATCATCTTCCAGGATCCCATGACCTCCCTGAACCCGACCTACACCATCGGGCACCAGCTGGAGGAGGCCATCGTGCTGCACACCAACCGGGACGGGAAAGAGGCCAAGGCCCGGGCGCTGGAGATGCTGAAGCTGGTCAACGTCAATGAGCCGGCCAAGCGCCTGAAGCAGTATCCCTACGAGCTCTCCGGCGGCATGCGCCAGCGGGTCATGATCGCCATGGCGCTGGCCTGCGAGCCGGATATCCTGATCGCCGACGAGCCCACCACGGCGCTGGACGTCACGATTCAGGCCCAGATTCTCGAGCTGATGCAGGATCTGCAGAAGCAGCTGGGGATAGCCATTATCATGATCACCCACGATCTGGGCGTCATCGCTCAGCTCTGCGACGAAGTCATCGTCATGTACGCCGGATCCGTCTGCGAGCGGGGTACCGCGGACGCCATCTTCTATGAGCCGGCCCACGAATATACCAAGGGGCTGATCCGGTCCATTCCCCGGGACGAAAACAACGGCCAGCGGCTGGAGCCCATCACCGGCACCCCCATTGACCTTTTGAACATGCCGGCGGGATGCCCCTTCGCGCCCCGGTGCGATCACGCGCTGAAGGTCTGCCTCACCCGGCGGGCGGAGGAGATGTGGGTCGGCGAGGATCACATCGCCCGCTGCTGGAATTACGTCAGGGAGCAGGCGGAAAAAGGAATCGCCACGCTGGAAGGGGGCGGGATCGATGGCTGAGAACAGCACGCTGCTCGAGGTTCAGGATCTGAAGGAATACTTTGACATCAACACCGGTTTCTTCCGCTCCAGGCCCCTGAAGGCGGTGGACGGGGTTTCCTTCACCATCCGCCGGGGCGAAACCCTGGGGCTGGTGGGCGAATCCGGATGCGGCAAAACCACCGTGGGGCGTACCGTTTTGCACCTGTACAAGCCCACCGGCGGTAAGGTCATCTACGACGGAAAGGAGATCAGCGGAAAGGAGAGCCTGCGGGAGTTCCGCCGGAAGGCCACCATGGTCTTCCAGGATCCCTATTCCTCGCTGAATCCCCGGATGACGGTATCGGACATCGTCGCGGAGCCGCTGGACGTTCATAAGCTGTACAAAACGAAAAAGGAACGGAATGACCGGGTGCTGGAGCTTTTGAAATACGTCGGCCTCAACAGCGAGCACGCCTCCCGCTATGCCCATGAATTCTCCGGCGGTCAGCGCCAGCGCATCGGCATCGCCCGGGCCCTGGCGGTGAACCCGGAATTCATCGTCTGCGACGAGCCGGTTTCCGCCCTCGACGTTTCCATCCAGGCCCAGGTTATCAACATGTTCGAGGACCTTCAGGAAAAGCTGAAGCTGACCTATCTGTTCATCGCCCATGACCTGCTGGTGGTCCGGCACATCTCCAACCGGATCGCGGTCATGTATCTGGGAAAGATGGTCGAGCTGGCGGACGCGGAGGAGATCTATCATCATCCGCTGCATCCCTATTCACGCTCCCTGCTGAGCGCGGTGCCCCTGCCGGACCCGAAGAAGGCCCGGGAGAATAAGCGCATCGTGCTGTCTGGAGATATTCCGAGCCCCCTGAACGCGCCCTCCGGCTGCCCCTTCCGGACCCGCTGCCCCCACGCGACGGAGCAGTGCGCCGGGAGCATGCCTGCCTTCGACGAGGTGGAAAAGGGCCACTTTGTTGCCTGCCACCGAATCCGGGAAATCGGATAAGGCAGGGCTTCCATCCGTTCAGGTTTTCATTCGTTCATCCCATGCGGAAAACCGCATGTCATGAAAAATCATTCTATATGAGGAGGTAACCCCATGAAAAAGCTGGTTGCATTGCTGCTGACAGCGGTGCTCTCCCTGTCCTGCGTCCTGAGTGTTTCCGCGGAAAGCGCCAAGACATCCATGAACGTCTGTATCGCGTCCGAGCCGGACACCCTGGATCCCGCGCTGAACTCCGCGGTCGACGGCGCCACCATGATCGCCCACCTGTTCTCCGGCCTGGCCGCCTGGTCCCAGGATGAGAACGGCGCGCTGGTCATCGTGCCCGACTGCGCGAAGGAGCTTCCCGCAGCCGTAATCAACGAAGACGGAACCGCCACCTACACCTACACGCTGGTGGACGGTCTGAAGTGGTCCGACGGCAAGGACGTGACCGCCAAGGATTTCGAGTTCGCCTGGAAGCGCGCGGCTTCCGAAGCGCTGGCCGCCGACTACGGCTACATGTTCGAGGTCGTCAAGGGCTATCCGAACGAGCTGGCCGTCGAAGCCACCGATGACAAGACCCTGGTCGTGACCCTGAACAACGATGTATCCTACTGGAACGAGCTGCTGGCCTTCCCGACCTTCCTGCCTGTCCGGGAGGATGTCGTGGCCAGCGAAGCCTGGGCCACCGCTCCCGAAACCTACATCTGCAACGGCGCCTATACCATGACCAAGTGGGATCACAACTCCGTGATCACCCTGAGCAAGAACGCCAACTACAACAAGGCCGACACCGTCAAGATGGACGAGATCAACTTCTATCTGTCCGACGATGCCAACAACATGCTGGCCAACTATGAGAACGGCGACTGGCAGATGATCGACGACGTGCCGAACAACGAAATCGCCACCCTGAAGGAAAAGTATCCGACCGAGTTCGTGGTCGGTTCCCAGATGGGTACCTACTATGTCTGCTGGAACGTGAACGCCAACATCCTGCCCGCCGACACCACCCTGACCGGTGAGGATGCCGAGAAGGCCATGGCGGAAATCCGCTTCGCCCTGGGGCTCCTGTTCGACCGGAACTACATCGTCACCGAGATCGGCCAGGCCGGCCAGCAGCCCGCCTCTTCCTTCGTGGCCCTGGGCCTGACGGACGCCAACGGCATCGATCAGTTCTACAAGAACGCCGGGAGCGCTGACGACAGCTATGCCGGATACTGGGATACCGCCGAGGACGCCTACGCGGGCAACTGGGACAAGGCCATCGAAATCCTGAAGAAGTACTACGCCTTTGACGAAGCCACACAGCAGTTCACCAACTTCCCCTCCATCGAGTACCTGTACAACACCAGCGAAGGCCACAAGGCCATCGGCGAATATCTGGCGCAGGTGCTCAGCGGCGTCGGCATCACCTGCAACCTGGTGAACCAGGAGTGGAACACCTTCCTGAACACCCGGAAGAACGGCGACTACGTCTTCGCCCGGAACGGCTGGCTGGCGGACTACAACGATCCGATCTCCTTCCTGGATATGTGGACCTCTTCCTCCGGAAACGATGACACCCAGCTGGGCAAGGACGCTCACAAGGATCTGAAGCTCTACAGCATCGACCTGACCGCCTTCGGCTCTGATCTCAAGGTGGAGAACGGCACCTGGGCCGAAACCTATGACGCCGCCATCGCCGCCATCAAGGCCTGCGGCGACAAGGATGCCCGGTACGGCATGATGCACGCGGCGGAGGATCTGGTGATGAGCACCGGCACCATCACGCCCCTGTACTACTACACCGATATCTACATGATCAAGGAGAACGTGAAGGGCTTCTTCTCCAATCCGCTTGGATATAAGTACTTCATGTACTGCGAGATCCAGTAACATGACAGACAGCAGGGACAGTTCTTCTATCCTGACGGACAGAAAGAACTGTCCCCCTGTCTGATTCACTCAACGCAGTAAACGCGCGGCGGCGGGGCTATTGCCCCGCCGTTTTTTTACCGCTTCCAGACGGTCTCCGACGGCGGGATCCCACCGCGGCTGACGATTGACCTTCCGGCCGGAAAGCCGTATAATATTTCTGAAGAAACAGAAAGGAAGCAATCAGCACATGAGCACTGAACAAATTGTCGCTGTATCCGCGGTGATCGTGATCGCCATTTTTGCGGTTCTGGTCTGCGTCATCTCCGCCGTCAGTTCCGCCGTCGGCATCAAGCAGACTCAGGACGAGGATTCCGAGTCGTAAGGTCGTCCTGTCGCGTCATACCTCAATGTCGGCGGATTCGCCTTTTACCCCGCTGAGCAGGGGCTCAAGGGTTCTGACGAGGGCTTCCACCTGCTCCGCGCATCTGCCGGTATATTTTTCCGGAGCCATCAGGCTGCTGATTTCATCCGATGTCAGCCCGATGGCTTTTTCTTTGGCCAGCCGCTCCATCAGGTCGCAGCTTCCGCCGTCCTTCATGACGGCAGTGGCTTCCATGGAACAGCGGCGGATCACCTCGTGGACCTGCTGGCGGTCTCCTCCGCGCTTGACCGCCTCCATCAGCAGATTCTCCGTCGCGATAAAGGGAAGATATTCCCGCAGAGCCGCGGAGATCACCTTTTCATTGACATGCAGCCCATCCGTCACGTTCTGCACCAGCCGCAGAATCGCATCGGCGCACAGGAAGCCCTCCGGCATGGCGATCCGCCGGTTCGCCGAATCATCCAGCGTCCGCTCCATCCACTGGGAGGACGCCGTCATCGCCGCGTTCATCGCGTCGGACATCAGATACCGCGCCAGGGAGCAGATTCGCTCGCACCGCATGGGATTCCGCTTATACGCCATGGCGGAAGAGCCGATCTGATTCTTTTCGAAGGGCTCCTCGATCTGCCGGTCGTGCTGCATCAGACGGATATCGCAGGCCATGCGGTAGGCGCTCTGGGCGATGGCGGACAGGGCGTTCAGGATCCGGCTGTCCACCTTCCGGGGATAGGTCTGGCCGCAGACCGGGAAGCAGCCGCCAAAACCGAAATCCGCCGCCAGGGCCTCGTTCAGGCGGTCGATCTTCTCCCCGTCCCCGTCGAAGAGCTCCAGGAAGCTGGCCTCGGTTCCCGTGGTTCCCCGGCAGCCCAGGAATTGGATGTTTTGAAGGGCGAAATCCAGCTCCGCGAGGTCCGACGCAAAATCCTGCAGCCACAGGGTGGCCCGCTTTCCCACCGTCACCGGCTGAGCCGGCTGATAATGGGTATAGCCGAGGATGGGCACGCTCCGATAGCGGAGCGCGAAATCCGCCAGAAGCCGCAGCACCTTCAGAAGCTCTCCCCTCAGGTACCGAAGCGCGTCCCTGTACAGGATCAGATCCCCGTTATCCGTCACATAGCAGCTGGTCGCCCCCAGGTGAATAATCCCCGCCGCGCTCGGGGCCGCCTGGCCGTAGGCGTAGATATGCGCCATGACGTCGTGGCGCACCTCCCGCTCCCGCCGGCGGACGCAGTCATAGTCGATCTCCCCGATATGCGCCTCCAGCTCCGCGACCTGCGCCTCCGTGATCGGCAGGCCCAGCTTCATCTCCTCCCGGGCCAGGGCAGTCCACAGCCGCCGCCAGGTCCGATACCGCGAATCCGCGGAAAACAGCGCCTTCATAAAGCCGGAGGCGTAGCGGGAGGCCAGGGGGGATTCATAGATATCCGTCATGACGATTTTCCGCGCCTTTCTCCTCTGTGAACGTCAGTTCACGTCCGTCCTTCTGTCCGGATGACGATTTTGTGAACGTCCCCTCAGGAACGCAGAATCATGCATTCCCGCTCCGGCCCGACGGAGATAAAGGGAATCGGGCAGCCGATCTCCCGCTCGATCCGTTCGACATAGTTCCGGGCGGCCTCCGGCAGCTCCTCCCAGCGGCGGGCCTTCGAAATATCCTCCTGCCAGCCCGGCATGGTTTCCAGCACCGGCTCGGCGTCCGCCAGCTCCGTCGGGAAGGGGAAGCGGTCCGTTTCCTCCCCGTCCACACGGTAGCGGACGCACAGGGGAATCGTCTCCCGCCCCGTCAGCACGTCCAGCTTCGTCAGCGCGACGGCCGTCGCCCCCTGGACCTGAACCCCGTAGCGGGTCGCCACCAGATCGATAGGCCCGACCCGCCTCGGCCGCCCCGTCTTGGCGCCGTATTCCGCGCCGGCCTTCCGCAGCTCCTCCGCCTCTTCCCCGAACATCTCGCAGACAAAGGGGCCTTCTCCGACACAGGTCGAATAGGCCTTCACGATGCCCATGACCTCCGTCAGCTTCAGATCCGGCAGGCCGGAGCCGATGGGCGCGTAGGCCGCCGTCGTATCGGAAGAGGTCGTATAGGGATAGATGCCGTAATCCAGATCCCGCAGGGCGCCGAGCTGGGCCTCAAACAGCATCCGCTTTCCCTGGGCCCGGGCCTCCCGCAGATAGGTTGTCATGTCGCACAGGAAAGGCAGGATCGGCCGGCAGGATTCCTCCAGCCATTTTTCCAGCATCTCCCGGGTATAGGGCGCGGCGCCGTAAACCCGCTCCAGCGTCAGGTTCTTCCAGGTCATCAGCTCCTCCAGCCGCGCCATCACGCGGTCCGGCCGCCTCAGCTCCCCTGCCAGAATCGTCTTTTTCTGGTATTTATCAGAGTAGAAGGGCGCGATGCCCTGCCGGGTGGAACCGTATTTCCTGTCCTTCAGCCGGGCTTCCTCCAGCGCGTCCAGATCCCGATGCCAGGGCAGCAGCAGGGAGGCCCTGTCGCTGATCTTCAGGTTCTCCGGCGTAATGGCAACGCCCTGCGCGGTCACCTCCTGAATCTCCTTCCAGAGGTTTTCCGGATCCAGCGCCACCCCAGGCCCCAGCACGTTGACCACGCCGTCCCGGAAGATGCCGGAAGGCAGCAGGTGCAGGGCAAACTTCCCCTTTTCATTGATCACCGTATGGCCGGCGTTTCCGCCGCCCTGATATCGGATCACCAGATCATATTTCTCCGTCAGCCAGTCCACCACCCGGCCCTTGCCCTCGTCGCCCCAGTTGATTCCAACCACCGCACAGGCTTCCACCGTTCATTTTCCTCCAATCGAAACCGGCAGAGTGCCAAAGCCCGCCGGCAAAAATCATATTAACCCGTGGGCCATCATATCACACTCCATTCCCGCGCGTCAAATCGGAATCCTCCGGAAAGCAGCCGGCGGCGCCGGCCGCTCTTCCGGCCCCCTTCCCGAAGACAGTCTGGAAAGGCAGCCCCGCCTGTGATATAATCACCCCAGACACCGCGGCGGAGACGCCGGGCGGAAGGAGGGCTTTCCCCGCATGTTCATCTCCAAAAAGGACGCGCTGACCTGGTTCGAATTCTTCGCCATGCTGCCGGAGGAGGAGCCCCTCGGGCCCCGTCAGCAGGAAATCGCCTCCGCCGTCTTCAGCCAGCTGGAGCTGGCCGCGGAGGACCGGTTTCAGCGCCTGATGGCGGAGATTCCCGGGCTGAAGGGGCTCGCGGCCGCCAGCGGGGACATCGTTCCCTGGCGCCCGGAGCTGCCCTTCCGCACCCTGTTCGTCGGCCCGGAGGATCGCTTTCCCGCCGGCTGCCGGAGCTGCCTGACGGGGACCGGTCTTTCCGCCGTGCGGAAAACCAACCGGTGCGACGCCGCCTGCCCCTTCTGCTACGACTGCGGCCAGCTGGATGCCATCCCGCCCATCGGGGAAGGGCTCTGGGAAATCGGCGGCACCCGGTACCGGGAGGAGGATCTTCCGCTGCTCTTTGCCCTGAGCCGGAGGCCGACGGGGGTCGCCTACGTCTATCTGGAGCCCTTTATGGAAATCGAGAAGTATTACGGCGTCGTCCGCCGCTTCCATGAGGCCGGCATTCACCAGCACCTTTACACCAACGGCATTCACGCCAACGAGCGAAACCTGGCGGAGCTGGCCGACGCGGGGCTAGACGAGATCCGCTTCAACCTGGGGGCGACCCGGGCCTCGGATCACGTCATCGACATGATCGCCGAGGCCAAAAAAAGATTCCCCCGGGTCGGGATCGAAACCCCCATGACCCGGGAATTCTACGAGGCTTTCCTGGCGAAGAAGGATCGGATTCTGGCCGCCGGCCCCGACTTCATGAACTGCGCGGAGCTGCATCTGAACGAGAACAACCTCGCCAACTACGCCGGGGAATCCCTCTATTTCCTGCGGATGGGCTATCTGAGCCCCATGATCAGCCGGGAGCTGACCCTGCGGCTGATGAAGCGGGCGGACCGGGAGGGATGGCCGATGGTGCTTCACGACTGCTCGAACCACACCAAGTTCGCCCGGGATATTCATCAAAAGACCGCCGAGGGCGGCTGGTTCGGCCAGAGCAGCTACGGCTGCGAGTTCGCGGCGCCGCCCTACGCCGCCTTCCTGCCGGCCCTGCGGGATCCGGAGGTGGTTTTTCTTCGGGAGGAGGAGCTGCCCCACGGCTATCGTCCGGGGGAAGTCGTACTATAATAGTTCGGTAGAACGGAACGCGGGGACAGTCCCCATGTTCCAC
>JAFRHH010000041.1 GCA_017433405.1 Clostridia bacterium
GGAGTGGGATCGGACCTGGCATGGGTGCAGGAGTATCTGCAGGGCGAGAATCTAACCGGTACAGGCAGCGAGAGCGGTGTCGGTATTGGCGGCGGTGCCGGAGCGGTTTATGTCGTCCGGAAGAAGGATGACGGCGGGTACGGCCTGTGGATCGGTGACAGCCTGATCGGAGAGCTTCCGGAAACGGAAGAGCTGATCGGGCTGATCGGAGAAGAGGAATTGATCCTGCTGACAGCGGAAAACGTCTCTGGAGTGGGATCGGACCTGGCATGGGTGCAGGAGTATCTGCAGGGAGAGAATCTAACCGGCACAGGCAGCGAGAGCGGTGTCGGTATTGGCGGCGGAGCCGGAGCGGTTTATGTCGTCCGGAAGAAGGATGACGGCGGGTACGGCCTTTGGATCGGCGACAGCCTTGTCGGAGAACTCCCGGAAACGGAGGAACTGATTGGGCTGATCGGAGAAGAGGAACTGATTCTGCTGACGGCAGAAAACGTCTCAGGAGTAGGATCGGACCTGGCATGGGTGCAGGAATATCTGCAGGGGGAGAATTTAACCGGTACAGGTACCGGAACCGGAGATGTAGTAGATTACGGAAACAAACCAACCAAACTGGAAGAGCTTCTAAATCAAACAGTCCCGGAAAACTCAATCTACGTGCAGGATAACTTGGGAAGCGGCATATAACAGAATAATTACAACGATGAATAACCTGCGACATGGGAGAGTGAAAAAAATGAAGAAAGTATTGTCAATTGTGATAGTTATCCTGTTGATGGCCGGGCTGCTGCCGGTTGCCTGCGCTGCTGCAGAAGAAATGCCCGGACCTTCGAAGCCGGCGGGAGTTATTCTTCCGATCGTGATGAGCGACAAGGAAACACGGGAATGCTTCTTTGCAAACGGTACACCTATTACGATTCAGGAGCCTAAAGCGGATACGACCGGATGGGTACATGATGAGGAAATTCAAAAAAGTCTTGGGAATGGTTTTTCTCCGAAAAAGAAGCCGGGAACAGGTGCGGTTATCAGCTGGGAAGAAGGCCAGGAAACCCGCTTTGTATATGTTTCCGGTTACAGCAAAGTCTTTGGAGGAAGTTTGGACACATCCGTAAAAGCGGATGTACAGATTACCGTTCGGGGCAGAAACATCAAAAAAGCCTTTCCGAATGTGTCTTTCCTGTTTGGCGGTGGATACAATGGTGATGTGGACGGGAATGTGACCATTACGTTGGAAGAAAGCCAGATGATGTATGTCTATGGCGGCGGATATAACGGCAGTATCACTGGAGATGTTCTGATTCAGTCCTCCGGAGAAAACTGGTCCCTGGATATGGTGGGCGGTGGTATTGCCATTTCCAAAACAAGAGATGTAATTGCGAACGTTGGCGGGAATGTGACGATGGATTTGCGTGGAATGATGATCAGCTATATGGATTCGCTGGTTTGCGGCGGTCTGGCTGAATCTATTTCTGAATATACGACACAGGCCAATGTCGGCGGCAGTATCAATGTTTATGCTGAGGGACGGAACGTATACCAGGTATGCGGAGGCGGAGAAGCCTACTGTACTTCGGAAGAGTGCGGATCTGCGATGGCTGATGTGGGAGGTAGTATCCGTCTTGAATTACGGGACAGCAGAGTCCGTTACTACAATGCAGAAGTTGCACTGTTGGGAGGCGTATTTGTCGGCGGCCTCGGACGCTTTGGGAAAGCAAATGTCAGCGGGGACTGCGAAGTGATTGTTGCGAATACGGTTTTTGACGATGAAGCTCTTGGGGTGATTCTGGGTGGCATGGCAGAGGGCAGCTCTGCAGTTGCAAATGTTGGTGGAAAAATCACCGGACAGGTGTTTTCGGATTCCAATCCGGCACATGTGATTTCGGGGGGAATTATTGATAAGGACGGAACAGCGGAAGTTCGCGGTGAAATTAAATGCACTGAGTAGATGACAGTGTATCTGCGCTGGGTTTATATCGTCTTTACGGGGGCTGAATCGCATGAGTGAGCAAAACCAATCCGAAATCATCATTTATCAGACAGAAGACGGATTGACAAGAGTCAATGTGACGTTTTCAGATGAGACTGTCTGGCTTTCACAGCAACAGATTGCGGAACTGTTTCAGAAGTCCAGAACAACGATTGTAGAACATATTCATAATAAAAATGCGAGAAGACCGAGGTAGAGGTTGAGTTTCTATGGACAACAAGTTTTTGAATCTGCCATTCACACAGTACGCTCCGGCGTATTTTTCAACAGATTGTCAATAGTCCAGCGATACATTGATCTGGTTACTTTTGCCAAATTCATTTCTACACTGGCGACAACCCCATTTTCATCTTCCTGTATCTGATCCCTGAATACCGGATGGACTATTATGCAGCGAGAAACTGGGTACTGTCCAACGGGAAGAAGATGTCGGACTGGAAAGCGGTGATCCGAACCTGGGAGAAGAACAACTTCAGCCGGGGCAGGCCCGGAGAACAGACCAGGAAGGTTTCGGCTCAGCAGTATACGCAGCGCGACCGCGATTACTATGCGGAAAAAGAAGCAAGAGCCATGCGGCAGGTGATTGAAAGGGCGCGCGCAGTGGGATGATCTGTCCGCTTGCGTGAAAGATCAGCGTGCTGTACAATAGAGCTGCTGAAGTGACAAACGAGAAAGGGGAGAAATCATTGTGGTGAAGCCATTTCCGAGAACAACAGTAGCCGGAGTTTCTCTTTCAAGGATGATTATCGGGACGAACTGGATTCTGGGTTGGAGTCATCGGAGCCCCGCCGCTGATTTGCAGATCAAAAACCGGTTTCCGGATGGGAAAGCTGTCTTTCCGCTGCTGAATACATTTCTTGCGGAAGGCGTGGATACGATCATGGGTCCGCTTCAGCAGGAACGGGTTATGCAGGAGGCCGTGAAGGAAGCGCAGAATCGAACCGGAAGAACGATGATTCTGATCGATACGCCAATTATCAACGTGGATGATAATGAAAAATCGCGCAGGGAAGCGCGGGAGACGATTCACCGAAGCCGAGTATGCGGTGCAACCTTCTGTCTTGTGCATCACTCCAGCGCGGAGCAGCTGGTCAACAAGAATCAGCATCAGATTGTCAGGCTGGGAGACTATACGGATATGATTCGGCAGGAGGGGATGATCCCCGGACTGTCTGCGCATATGCCGGAGCTGATTACTTATTCAGATGAGAACGGGTATGATGTGGAGACATATATCCAGATCTATAACTGCATGGGATTTATGATGCAGGTAGAGATCGAAACGGTTGCTTCCATTATTCATCACGCAAAAAAACCTGTCATGACAATCAAACCGATGGCGGCCGGGCGGACAACTCCTTATGTTGGACTGAACTTCAGCTGGAATACGATTCGCCCGTGTGACATGGTCACCGTGGGCTGCATGACACCGGAAGAGGCCGGGGAAGATATCGAAATCTCACGCGCAGCCCTGGAGCATCGTTTCCCGAAGATTGGAAAGCGGGGAAGCCCCAATCAGAAACAGGACGCGTTTGGCAGCCATTCATGATAAAAGGTGGATTACACAAGGAAGAGGGACCGATGAGCTCTACATGAATATCCCAGACAGCATGTTCGATCACCTTGATCATTATCGTGAAGTAATTTACGAGCATGTGTATACGCACTACAAGGAAGCGGCGTAAGAAATGGTGAGCGTTTTTATGAAGCGAACCGCGATGAGAATGATGATTCCACTCCTGATATGCCTGCTTGCTTTATCAGGATGCGCAGCCCAGAGTACAGGAAAGGAAGGCGGAAGTATGGCGAAAAGCTCTTACACACAGATCGATCAGGAAACGGCAAAGGAAATGATGCTCCGGGATGACGGACATGTGATTGCAGACGTCCGGAGGCAGGATGAGTACGATGGCAAAAAAACGATTTACCTTGCCGGTGGCTGCTTCTGGGGCGTGCAGAAGTTTTTCGACCAGTTTGACGGCGTGATCAGCACAGAGGTGGGCTATGCCAACGGTCCGGACACCGCGCCCGGCTATCAGGAGGTATGCGCCAGCAGCGGGCATGCGGAGACGGTTAAAATTGTCTATGACGAGAACAGGATCAGCCTGACCGACCTGCTTGGTTATTACTTCATGGTGATTGATCCTCTCTCTGTCAACAGGCAGGGGAACGACCGGGGCATCCAGTATCGCACGGGCATCTATTATACCGAAGAGACCCAATTGCCGGAAATCGAAGCTGTTTATCGGACGCAGGAAGAAAAGGCTGGCACGAAGCTGGCCGTGGAGCTTTTGCCGCTGGTCAATTTCTTTACCGCGGAAGAGTATCATCAGAAATATCTGGACAAGAATCCCGGCGGATACTGCCACATTCCCCGAAACATGTTTACCCTGTAGCAGGAGGATGTGTTTTGCCTGCTGTTCGTATAAAATGAACCGAACCGCATTTCAATCCAAAGCTGCCTGGAACTGTTTCGGGCAGTCTGCAAAATGTACAAACAGAACCCGGAGGAGAGATTTTTATGGAAAACACATGGTCTTTGGACAACACCACTGTTGACTATGCGCTTCTTGAAAAGGTGAATCCCGTGTTCAATACAGCGAAGATGACGCTGTTTCAGTTAGCCGCAAACGGTGACAGGGATGCGGCGGCACTGGCGAAGAGCATGGGCCTTACACTGGAGGCCACTCAGGACAGCGCCAACACGAAAGCGTCTCCGGAACAGGTGCTGGGCGGCACAATCATGCTGGAAGCCCGTTACCGCACGATGGCGCGTCTGGCGGAGGAATCCGGCTATACGCTGGTAGATATGCCCTGCGGTTATACACCACGGGCGATTGCATTTGCAGGGAAGGGCTTGCCCTATTACGGCCTGGATCTTCCGGCGGTCATCCGGGAAGCATCGGAGAAAATCCGTGCGCTGGTCCCTGCGGAGCAGAGGAAGTTTGTCCATTTCCGGGAGGTAGACGCGACCAACTATACCTCGCTGGAGAAGGCGCTGGAGGACATTGACGGTGGTGTCTGCATTACCACAGAAGGCCTGCTGATGTATTTCACCGATTCGGAGGCCGGGGCACTGTGCGACAATATCCGCCGCATATTGGAAAAAAAGGGCGGCTGCTGGTACGTGGCCGACGTGGAATGCTCGCTTCAGTATGTTATTGTCATGCGCACGCTGGTGGGTGATCGCTTCATGGAAATCATGAAGAATGCGACACAGCAGACAAAGGACAAGTCCGACGTAGAGATCGGAAAGAACGCGCTGATTGCCTCCCCTGCGGATATGGAGGGCAGCATCAGGAAAGCGATGGCTTTTCTTGCAAAGCACGGTTTGAAGGCTGAACGTGTGAATGTCGGCGAACACATGCCCAAGCTGGATTCCCTGAACAGGGTTACCCCTGAGCAGGCCGCCGCGTTATGTGCGGGCATGAAGCATTGCGCTTTCTGGAAAATCACCCCAGGTGGAGCGGCGGTGACGCTTCCTTCCACGGAAACGAAGGGATTTCATGCCGATGCCGCCATTCAATCAGGCACTTTGTCCCTGGCGCTGACGGGGCGGCTTGATACGATCACCGCGCCGAGTCTGTTGTCTTTCTTTGAAAAGACGAAGGCAGAGCAGGCGCTGGATGCCGTGGAGGTGGATTGCAGTCGACTCGAATACATCTCCTCTGCCGGCCTGCGTGTGCTGCTGATCATGCATAAGGCCTGCACGGGCGGGGTTTCACTTTACGGTGAAAACGAAACCGTGAGAGAAATTCTGGAACAGACCGGCTTTGATTCCATTTTTCACTGACTGTGGTCCGGAGGGACGGTTCCTCCGGACCATTTATCAACTATTGTTATCCCCAGATCTGCGAAAGGGCGGGAACGATCTGCTTTTTCCGGGACATGACGTGGGGCAGGAAGACATGATGATCATGGAGATCCTCCACGCCGAAGGCGTTGCGGATCACATCCGGATCCCCCGCGAAGATCAGCTCCGATCCTTCCTTGAGGACGTTGGTAATCATCAAAAGCATAATCTCATAGTGATGCTCGTCCCGGCAGTATTCCAGCGCCTCGACGATTTCATCCAGCCGCTTCATCAGCGGCGCGGTATCGACACAGGTAATCTGGGAGATCGCCAGGGCATGGGATCCCAGATGGAATTCCTTCATATCGCCCCGGATCAGCTCCGCGGCGGGCTTATCGAAGGACACGCCCCGGGTAAACATCGCCTTGCCCAGCTCCTCCAGGTCGATTCCCGCGTGGCGGGCCAGCCGCTCCGCCAGAATTTTGTCCTGGGGCGTACAGGTCGGGCTCTTGAAGAGCACCGTATCCGAGATGATGGCGGCCGCCATCAGGCCGGCGAGGCTCGGGGAGGGCAGGAGCCCGTGCTCCTGATACATGCTGGCCACGATCGAGGTCGTGGAGCCGATGGGCTCATTCCGGAAGAAGACCGGGCGCCCGGTCTGCACATCCGCGAGGCGGTGATGGTCGATAATGCCGACGATTTCCGCCTGCTCCAGGCCGGAGACGGCCTGGCCCATCTCATTATGATCCACCAGGACGATTTTTTTGCGCCGGGGCTTGATCAGGTGATAGCGGGAGAGGGTTCCGACGACCTTTTCCTCCTCGTTCAGAACGGGATAGGAGCGGAAGCGGCTTTTAAGCACCGTATCCCGGACGTCGTCGAGATAATCGTTCAGATGGAAATAGACCAGATCGTTCTTCGAGGCGATCCGCCCCACGGGAACCGACTGGAACAGCAGGCGGGCGGCCCGATAGGCGTCGAAGGGGGTCACCATCAGACAGGTCGAGCAGGAAAGATTCCGATAGTGATCCGCCGCCTCGCTCTGGCAGAAGATAATGCAGGCGGCGCCGGCGGCGATGGCCTGATCGGCGACGACGGGATCATTGCCGCAGAGGACGATGTTTCCTGGCCGGAAGGAGGGCGTGGCGCCGGAAAGGGCCAGCACCACCTCCCCGGACATTTCCTCAAAATAGTCCTCGGGGGAATTTAGAATATGCCCCTCCAGGGCGCCGAGCAGATTAAAGACGGGAATGGACTGCACCACCGGGTTCCGGAGGGATTCCATATCGTTTTCGGCGATTCCTCCGGCGGTAATCAGCCCGAAGAGCGTTCCGTCCTCATGGGTGACCGGCAGGGCGGAGAGGCTGTTCCCCTGATCCTGGAGCACCTTCCAGGCATGGGAGACGGGAACGCCTTCCCCAAGCGCCGGCGGCGTATCGTAATCGATATCCGACACCTGGGTCCGGACGGAGCGGATATAAACCGGCGGTTTGAAGCCAAACCGATCCAGCAGGAAGGCCGTCTCCGTGTTCAGATGGCCGATCCTGCCGGCAATATAGTTGTTTTCCCCCAGAGCGTTATTCAGGGCCGCATAGGCCATCGCGGAAACGATGGCATCCGTATCCGGATTTCTGTGGCCCAGTACATAGATGGATTCCGTATGCTTGTCCCCCTTCAGCGATTCATCAGCGCCATCCATTCCTTAATCTTCACCAGCAGCTCCGCGTTGGTTTCCACCTTATCCATCATGGACAGCAGCTGCGGAATCGCGACGGCGGAGGTGGCGCTGGAAAGCATGGTCCGGATCATTGAAAGGCCTTCCTTCTGGCTGTCGCTCAGGAGGATATCCGCGTTCTTGGTAAAGCTGTTCTGCAGGTTAACGGCGGGCTTCACCCCCGCCCGGGCGACGGACTGATCCAGGGTCAGCTCCATATTGGCGTTTCCCTTAAATTCCTCGACGACGGAATCATCCACCTTCGAGCCCGTTGAAATATCCATCGCGGCGATGACCGTCAGGCTGCCGCCTTCCTTACAGGCCCGGGCGGCTCCGAAGAGGCGCTTGGCCCGGAAGAGGCTGGCGGGATTCACCATGCCGGGGAGGCTGCGGCCCTGCTGGGCGGCGGCGGTGGTATAGATTTTCGCGAGCCGGGTCAGGCTGTCCACCAGCAGGACAACATCCTTCTGCTGTTCGACGAGGCGCATGGCCCTTTCAAGGACGATTTCCGAAAGGCGAAGATGCGCCTCCGGCGCCTGGTCGAAGGAGGAAGACAGCACCTGGCAGGGAACGGAATCCCGAACCAGCGTCGCGTCCTCCGGGTTCACGTCGATCAGCAGCATCAGCACCGTCACATCCGGATAGTTTTCGGAAATGACCCGGGCGTAGTGAGCCATGATATCCGTTTTTCCGGTATCCGGCGGAGCCAGAATCAGGGCCCGTTGGCCAAAGCCGAGGGGCGCGATCAGATCCACCAGCCGCATATCCGGGAAGGAAGCGGTGTTTTTGCTTTCCAGCGAAATACGCCGGGAGGGATAGACCGCTGTCAGCTCATCGAAGACGGGGCGCTGGAAGGAATTGGATTCCGGAACGCCGTTCACCGTGGAGATATACAGGAGAGCAGCGTATTTATCCCACTCCCGCTGGGGACGGATTTTTCCCTGAATCAGATCTCCCGTCCGGAGACCGAAGCGGCGGATCTGGGCCATGGAAACATAGACATCCTTCGAGGAGGGCAGGAAGGACGGAGCCCGCAGGAAGCCATAGCCGTCCGGATGAAGCTCCAGAACCCCTTCGCCTTCCTCGTAATCCCCGGAAGCGAGGAGCTCCTCCAGCGTCGGCGCCGTGATTCCCGTATCCAGGGGCTGAATCGGCGAGAAGGGCTCATAGGTTCCCTTCGACGGGGAGGGCGTATAGGAAGCGACGGAGACGGATCTCGGCCCGAAGGAGGATTCCCCGGAATGAGAGAAGCGCCGCTCCGGAAGCGGAGAGAGGGGACGGACGGGCGCCGCGTGAACCGGCGCGGTGGGACGGGAGTCCTCTTCCTTCGGGGCCGCGGCAGGGGCCACGGAGGAGGGGCCGAAGCGCGGAACGGTTCCGGTTCCCACTCTTCGGGGCATCACATGGGACTCCAAAGCAAGGGGACGGGGCGCCGGAGCGCCAACGGGCCGGCCGGGCCGGGTTCCGTAGGACTGGGGCGGCTGCCAGGCGGGCTTCGCGGTGTGAACCGGGCTGTCGCTGTTATGCCAGGCCGCCTGGAACTTCGGCTCCTGGGGAGCCGCTTTTTCCGTGCTCTGGTCCGCTTCGGTATTTTCCGGGGAGAGCAGGATCTTCTCAATAATGCCGGCCTTATCGAGGCCCGCGCCGAGGACGATCTTCCGTTCCCGGGCATAGTGTTTGAGCTGGACGACGGTCATCGCTTTTAATTCATTTTCCGTCATGAAGAGAAACCTCCTTATGGTTTGCGAAGGGATTGTGTTTCAACGGGGGAAATCGAAATCAGGTTTCAACGATTCAGGGCAAAAATCTGGTCCCGGAGGACGGCCTGTTCCACTTCGTGGGGAAGGGACTGCCAGGGGCCGTCGCTTACGACGCTGAATCCGCTTTCGGTCAGGCATTCGGATACTTCGGATGTTTTCAGCGTCAGCGTATTATAGCTCAGCGCCAGCACGCCGCCCGGCTGCATGGCCTTCGACCAGGCGGGAAGGGCCCGGAGGAGCAGCCGGCGGAAGGATTCCGTTTTGCCCCCTGCCCGGGGCGCGTGCTGAATGCCGTAGGGAAGGTCGGCGAAGAGCAGATCCGCCTTTCGCTTCCGCGTCAGGACGGGAAGAAGGGCCGTATCCTCCGCTGCCAGGGTCAGACAGCCGGGGGACGGCTGATCCCCCTCTCCGCCGGCCGGAAGGAAGGAACATTCCCAAACGGGAAGAGACTGTCTCCCCGCCGTTTCCGACCGAAGGGAGACCTTATGCTTCAGCCGGTGAAACTCCAGATACTTTTTAAAATACGTCTGGGCTTCCCGGATGGCTCCCCGGTCCGCGTCGAGCCCCAGCGCCTGATCCCCGTATTCCAGGGCGCAGAACAGCGATGTTCCCTTGCCGCAGAGGGGATCCGCCACCAGCAGGCTTCCGGGAGGAAAGGTTTCAGCGGAAAGAGCAAGGAGCGCGCGGCTCATGTTCAGAATTCTTTTCGTATAGGGAACCCCGGTCTTCCCCTTGTATTTCAGGAGCTCCGCGAGATCCTCCTCCAGCGCGCCCCGGCGAAGGACCGGCAACGGACGCAGCAGGCCATCCTCAGGCTGCTCCGCCATCAGGGACACGGAGCTGTGGCCGGAGAGCCAGCGCAGCTCCCGATCCGAAAGCGCCCTGCTTTCAAAGCACAGAAAGGAGGCGTTGCCCAGGGCCCGGATTTCAATTTCACAGCGGACGCCGATCGCTTCAAGCATCGATTGAAGCTCGCTTAAAGCCAGGCGGTCGAGCGATTTACGATAACGGATATTCGGGTGCTTTATCAGCTCGAACGAAAAAAACATTTCATCCTCTTTTCCTTAGAAACTGACAGCAGTATAGCAGATTTCAGCTAACTTGGCAAGGGATTTTGGACAAAAAGAAAACCCTTCCCAAAGGGAAGGGAAGGCTTATCTCACCATTTGCGCTTACGGGCGGCTTCGGCCTTTTTCTTGCGCTTGACACTGGGCTTTTCGTAATGCTCGCGCTTGCGAACTTCCTGGAGAACCCCACTACGGGCGCACTGCCGCTTAAACCGTTTGAGCGCACTTTCCAGGGACTCATTTTCGCGGATACGAACCTCGGACACTGTTATCCCTCCCCTCGCTCATCAAAGCCTTGCCAAAACCGGCCTGACGGACGGGCGGCAAAACGTAGGGTTATTATACAGCCAAATCCACCCTTCGTCAAGAATGTCTAACAAATAATTGTGGGTTTTCAGCGATTTTCAGCGATTTTTCAGCGCGATTTCAGCGCAGCGCACAAAATTCAGGCTGTCAGGACATCTTTTCGGACATCTGTTTTCCGCCAAGAAGATGGAAGTGCAGGTGATGCACCGACTGGCAGGCGTGGGGGCCGGCGTTGGTGATGACGCGATAGCCCTCGGTCAGGTTTTCCTGCTTCGCGATCAGGCGGGCGGCCCGAAGGCACGCGGCCAGCTGAACGTCGTCGAGCTGATCCGCCTCCGAAAGGGAGGAGATGTGTTTTTTCGGAATGATCAGAATATGAACCGGCGCCTGGGGAGCGATATCCCTGAAGGCCAGCACCTGGTCATCCTCGTAGACTTTCGTCGAAGGGATTTCTCCCTCCAGGATCCGACAGAACAGACAATTTTCCATTTTGGGGTACCTCCTTTATTGTTTTTTGGCAGTTTGGGGATGGGCCGGAACGTGGGGACAGTCCCCCCGTTCCGGTCAGGGGAGCGGCCGGCCCAGCATCAGGCCGTCGCGTTCGCCGGTGAGCCTTACCCGCACGGGGACGCCGTAATCGCAGCGGGCGTCGGGGGAGAGGCGGACGCGGATATATTCCGGCGTATATCCCTCCCAGCAGCCCTCCATCCGCTCCTCCGGGATGATTTCCGATTCACGGCCGATCCAGGACCGCAGGAAGACAGCGGCGCAGCGATCCCCCGTGTCGATCAGGGCCCGGACCCGCTCTTCCTTAACGGCCTTGGGCACCTGGCCGGGCATCAGGGCGGCGGGGGTTCCGGGGCGGGGGGAATAGGGAAAAACATGAATCCTCGCGAAGCCGACCCGCTCGATCATATCGCGGGTTTCCAGGAACTCCTCTTCCGTTTCGCCGGGGAAGCCAGTCAGAATATCCGTCGTCAGGGCGGCCGAAGGAAAGACGCTCCGGAGGTTTTGGACACCCTCCAGATACTGAAGCGAATTATAGCGACGCTTCATGCGCCGAAGCACGGAATCGCTGCCGGACTGCAGGGCCAGGTGAAACTGGGGACAGACCTTCGGCAGGGCCAGCAGGCCGGCGGCAAATTCCTTCGTCGCGATCCCGGGCTCCAGGGAGCCGAGGCGGATCCGGTCGACGCCGTCGATTCCATGAATTCGCGCCAGCACCTGAAGCAGGGACAGGGGCGGATCCAGATCCTTCCCGTAGGAGGACAGATGAATACCGGTCAGGACGATTTCCCGGAACCCGCTAAGGCTCAGCCGCCGGGCTTCCGCCTCCACCTCTTCGGGACAGCGGGAGCGCACCGGGCCCCGGACGGAAGGAATAATACAGTAGGTACAGCGGTTTTCGCAGCCTTCCTGAATTTTCAGGGTCGCCCGGGTATGTTCGTCCTGAAAGCTGATATGCAGCGGCTCGAAGGGCAGGGCATCCGGGAGGGGCTCCACGGCGCACAGCGGGGTTCCGGAGGAAATCACCTGCTCCAGGAGCGTCACGACCTCCAGGCGGCGCTGGGTTCCCAGCACCAGATCGGCCTTCGTCCGGGAAAGCAGGGCGGAAGCCTGCTGCTGGGCCAGGCAGCCGCAGAGGATCAGCCGGGAGGTGGGATGGGTCCGCTTCACCCGGCGGGCCAGCTGGAGAGATTTTTTGTCCCCGGTACCGGTGACCGTACAGGTATTGAGCAGATAGACGTCAGCGTCCCCGTCGAAGGGAACGGGGGTGTAGCCCTTTTCGAGAAACAGTTCCAGCATCGCCTGGGTGTCATACTGATTGACCTTGCAGCCCAGGGTGTGGCAGGCGACCGTCGGCATGCGTCAACCCTCCATTTCCCCATACAGCGCCATGAAAGCGGAAATCACGGAAAGGCCCGCCGTTTCCGTTCGAAGAATCCGGGGGCCCAGGGTCATGGGAACGCCGCCGGCGGCCAGAAACAGATCCATCTCGCTTCTGTCGATACCGCCCTCCGGGCCAATCACGATTCCCAGATCGGATACCGACGGCCAGCGGGAAAAAACGGCCAGGGGGCCGGCATCCCGGCTTTCCTCCCAGGGGATGACCGAAAGGGAATGGCCCTTCAGCCGGTCCGCCGCCTCCGGCACCGAAAGGGGAGGCTCCACCTCCGGCAGGAGGATCCGGCCGGACTGCTTACAGGCTTCCCGGGCAATCTTCTGCCACCGCTCCCGCTTCTTCAGCCGGTCCCGGGAATCGGGCCGGGAGACGGAGCGGGTCATCATCACCGGGACGATCCGGGAGACGCCCAGCTCCACCGCCTTCTGGACGATCCATTCCATCTTATCCGCTTTCGGAAGCCCCTGATACAGGGTGACTTTCAGCCGGGGTTCGGGATCGGGAAGGGCTTCAAGCAGGGAAACGGCGATCCGGCCCGCTTCCACGGAACGGATTTCCGCCCGGAAGCGCCCGCTTTCCGACAGAGCCTCGACGGGATCGCCTTCCGCCAGGCGAAGCACCGACAGGGCGTGGCGGGTATCCTCGGGAGAAAGGAAGCCCTCCCGGCTGTTTTCCGGGTTCGGAATGACCCAAAACCGATGCAAGATCCATCACCTCCGGGACAGGAACGCGACCCATTCTCCGCGATGGACTTCCTTCAGAATCGTATAACCGGCGTCCGTCAGGGCCTTTTGCACCTCCGGCCCCCGCTCCCGGACGATGCCGGAGCAGATAAACAGCCCCTGATCGCGAATATGGGCCCGGAGGGGAGCGGCGAAGGTGATAATAATATCGGAAATAATATTGGCGACGCAGATATCGCAGGTTTCGCTGACCTGCTTTAGCAGATCCCCCTGCTTCACGGCCACCTGCCCGGCGACCCCGTTATGGCGGACGTTTTCCTCCGCGACCCGGACGGCATCCGGATCGATATCAATCGCCAGCACCTTCCCGGCTCCCAGCAGGGCAGCCCCGATGGCGAGAATGCCGCTTCCCGTTCCTACGTCGATAACGGATTCGCCCCCCTGAATACAGTCGTGCAGCAGGGAAAGGCACATGCCGGTGGTTTCGTGGGTACCGCTGCCGAAGGCCATCCCGGGATCCAGTTCGATGATCCGGTCCCCGGGAGATGGCTCAAAAGCCTCCCAGGTAGGCTTGACGACGAGATGATCGCAGGCATAGAAGGGCTTATAGTATTTTTTCCAGACATCCTTCCATTCCGCGTCATCGGCGGAGCGGCGGTCCATTTTCAAGCTGCCGTAATCCTCGTGCGCCTTCCGGAGCGCCTCAAGGGCGAAGCGGAAGCCATCGATTTTTTCCATCAGCCCTTCCGGGGAAAACCAGGCGTGGACCAGGACATCCTCCGGCATCTCGGTCAGCAGCTTCGGATCGATGATCTCCCAGATTCCGTGGGGCTTATTCGGATCGGGAATGTCCGCCCGGTCCTCGATCATCGTTCCGTCGGCGCCGCCCTCCATCAGCAGGGAAGAGACCTCGTCGCTTCCCTGGGTCGTCGTGTGCACAATCAGTTCAATCCATTCCATGCGTTTTCCTCCTCTGAAAAACGTCGGTTCACGTCCGCCGGACAGGCCCGGGGCCCTGCGCCTATTCCTGATAGCTTTCGATGCCCCTCAGGAGCTCGTATTCCCGTACATCCCGGCAGGTCGTGTACATATGGCGGGTAATCACGTTTCCGGTCCGGAAGTAGAGACAGATAAAGGGACAGTCCTCATAGAACAGGGCCTGGATTTCCATCAGCTTCTGACGGTATTCCTCCTGGCTCGTCTTCAGCCTCAGATCCTCAAAGAGCTCGTTCATCTTCGTGCTCCGGTAGCGGCAGTAATTCCCCGTATTTCCCCGCATCAGCATGAAGCCGGGATCGGGAGAGACATCCATGGCGAAGGAGACGAGCGCCAGGTTGAACCGGCCGCTGGAGAGCCGGTCCCGGAGATTGGCCATGGTCATCGCTTCGACCTTGCAGGAAATACCGACCTCCGCCAGCTGGGCGGCGATCTGGTTGGCCGCCTCGGTTCGGACATCGTTATCCGGCTCCTCGTAGACATAGAAGCTTAAATGAAGATTATGCAGCTTGCCCTCGGAATCAATCCGGTCCAGAATGCCGTTATCGTCCGAATCCGCCCAGCCCGCCTCCTCCAGCAGCTGGCGCGCCATGGTCAAATCCCGGTAAAAGCCGGCGTCCAGCTCGCTGTTATACATCCAGGTTCCCGGATAGAAGGGAAAATTGGTCGGCTCCACGAGACCGGAATAGATATTGGTTACCAGCTTGCTCCGGTCAACGACATACCGGATGGCCCGGCGGACCTCCAGCGTCAGCTCCTCGGAGCTGTTGTTCATATAGAGACATTCCAGCTGGTTTGTCCGATACTTCATCGAGATGGACGCGGTTCCCGTCTTATACTGGGCGCCGGCGATGGACCGGGTGAAAATCGACTCCACCCGGGCGTATTCGTAGCTTTCGATCACGGAGGAAGCCGTATCATGAAATTCCACCATGATATCCCGGACGGTGGGCTGGGTTTTCCACCAGTTGGTATTCGCCTGGAGCCACATATAATCCCCGGCTTTGAATTCCTCGATCCGGTAGGGCCCGCTGCCGATGGGCTGATCCATGCCCACCTGGGAGGCGGGAACGACGGGAAAGGTCATTTCATAGAGGAGTCCGAAGTTCCTGCGGGCGGCCCGGACGACGACGGTGTATTCATCCCTGGCGGAAATAGAGGAAACGAAATATTTCAGATTGGCATAGAACCCGTGGTCGGAAGCGTTCTCATCATTGGCCTTATCCAGGATATACTGGGCGGAGGCGACGATATCGCCGGCGGTCAGCGGCGTTCCGTCCGAAAAGGTTACATTCTTCCGAATATGAAAGGTCCAGTTTTTTCCGTCGCTGGAATGCTCCCAGCTCTCGGCGAGACAGCTCTGGGGAAGATACTGGTCATCGATGACGACCATGCTTTCATAGACAACGTTATAGATGGACAGCATATCCCGCTCGAGGGGCTCCAGGGGGCGCACCGCCAGGGTTTTGGTACACTGAATACCCAGCACGAGGCTGGTAAACTGGGCGGTGGAGGAAGCCAGGGCCGAATCAGGATTCAGCCCGGCGAGCAGGATCATCAGCAGGCTGAGCATGAGGGCTGTATACTTTCTGAAGGTAAATCCCATAATCCCTGGTCACCCTTTCCGCATATTGTCTGGTTGGCCCTTCCGGGAGCCGCGTGATCGAAAGATGAATGCCGTCGGTACTGAGACGTCCGTCCGAAAGCCAGGAGGCGACGGTGCCCTGGCCGGCGTGGTAGGCGCAGGTTACGCTGACCGGATCGCCGGAGAACAGCCGGCTGAGATAATTCAGATACCAGCAGCCGAAGCGGATATTGGTTTCCGGGTCATACATGCGCTCGAAGGCATATCCGCTGACGCCTTCCTTTTGAGCGATCCATTCCGCGGTATCCGGCATGAGCTGCATCAGCCCCCGGGCCCCGGCGGAGGACTCGGCGTTTGGGCGGAAGGAGCTTTCATTCCGGATAATGGCGGTCACATAGGCCGGGGAGAGGTTATAGGCCGCCGCGTACCGCTCGATCAGATCCTGATATAAAACCGGATACTCCGCGTCGATTTTCCGCTGCTCCGACTCATGCAGCGCCTTCTGGTTCGACAGATAGGCAGCCATGAGGCACTGGGCGGTAAAGGCCACCGCCAGCAGCGAGGAAACGGTGATCAGCGCCGCCATCAGCCAGGGCGGCAGCTTCCAGGCGACCTTGCGGGCGGAAGGCCGGCGGCGGGTCCGGCCGGACCGCTCGATCACCGGCGCTTCCGAAGCCTTCGGCGGGGCACTGACAGCGGGGGCGGCCGCCGCGTCCGCGGGCGCGGGATCCGGGACGGTTTCCGGCTCATAGCGGTCCATTCTCCGCCGGCGGCCGGGAGGCGCGCCGCAGCGGCCCAGCTCCTCCCGCAGCAGCACAGCGACCCGGGCAAGGGTTTCATCCACGGAGCCCGAATTATCGATCACCACATTGGACCGCCGGGCCTTTTCCTCCGTCGGCAGAACCGCGCGGATCCGCGCAAGGGCCGCCTCCTCCGTGCAGCGGTCCCTGTCCATCAGCCGCTTCAGCTGCAGCGGCGGGGGAAGGACCACGCACCAGACGGAATCGCAGCGGGCGTCGTACCCCTTTTCAAAGAGAAGCGGAAGATCCAGAAAGCAGAGGGGAGCGCCGGCGCTTTGCAGCGCCCGGAGCGCTGAACCGATATCCTCCTCCAGAAAAGGGGCCATGACCCGATCCAGCTTTTCCAGGGACGGGGGATCGGAAAACACCCGGGCGCCCAGCTTCCTTCGGTCCAGGCTGCCGTCCGGCAGGAAAAACCCGTCCCCGAAGGCCGCCCGGATCGCCGGCAGCGCCCGCCCTCCCGGGGCGGTCAGGCGCCGGGAAACCGCGTCCCCGTCGATCACGGGAATCCCCTGTTCCGCCAGATACCCGCTGACGGTTGATTTTCCGCAGGCGATTCCGCCCGTCAATCCGACGACTCTCAAGGCGCTGTCAACCCTCCCGATTCAAAAGACGCCCGGCGGAGCGCATCCTGCCGGGCCTGAAAACCGAACGCCCGTTCAAGGCGAAAAGGATCAGAGATTGGAGGTCAGAAGCTTTTTCTTCAGCTCGGCTTCCATGGAATAGAGCTGTTTTTCCGCCTCGATCCGCTTCTGATGCCCCTCGGACTGAATGGTCATGACCTCGTTAATCGTGTCGATCAGATCCTGGTTGGTCTGGACCAGGGTATCCATATCAATGATGCCCCGCTCGGCTTCCTTCGCGGTCTGGATGGTTCCGATCTTCAGGGCCTGGGCGTTTTTCCGAAGAAGCTCATTGGTCATATCCGTCACGGCCGTCTGGGCCTTCAGGGCCTCCTGGGAGTGATGGAGCCCGAGGGCCAGCACCATCTGACTCTTCCAGAGGGGAAGGGTATTGGCCAGGGTGGACTGGATCCGCTCCACCAGCAGGCTGTCGTTATTCTGCAGCAGGCGGATCTGGGGCGCCATCTGAAGGGCGACCTGCCGGGTCAGCTTCAGATCAAAGAGCTTCTTTTCAAACCGGTCGCACTGGGCAGCCAGATCGTTCGCCTTCTGGGCGTCCATGGCGTCTCCGCTGGCGGCGGCCTTTTCCTGAAGCTCCCTGAGCTCCGTTTCCCGAATCTGTTTCAGCTTTTTCTCCCCGGCGATGATATAGAGGGTCAGCTGATGGAAATAATCGTTGTTCTGGTCATAAAGACGGTCGAACATCGCCACGTCCTTCAGCAGCTGGGTCTGATAATTCTCCAGAGAGCCGGCGATATTGTCCACATTCGCGGAAACCTTATTATAGCGGGCCTTCATCCGCTCGATCTTGTCCTCCGCCTTGGCGAAGAGGCGGGCCAGCCCCTTGGGCTCCTCCGTATCCCTTTCGAAGCCCTTCAGTTCGGCGACCAGATTGACCAGCATGTTTCCGACCTCGCCGGTATCCTGGGTTTTGACGGCATCCAGCGCGGTCTGGGAGAAATCGGAAATCTTTTTCTGGGCGTCGGCGCCGAAGAGCAGCACGTGATCCGGATTCGAAATATCCACCTTGGCGATGAAGTCGTTGATGGCTTTCTTTTCGGCGTCGTTCAGCTGGCTTTCGTCCAGGCCGGGAGCGACCTCGGGCTCAGCGGCCTGAGCGGGCTTTTCCGGGGTCTGCTGGATGCTGGCGGTGGGCGCCGCGGGGGCCTCGGGAACCGGAGCGGTCGGAGCGAGAGAAAGCTGAGGCATGGAATTCGTTTCGGACATGGGAACCTTCCTCCTTCAAAAAAATCTGCTGTCGACAGAAACCGGAAACTCAGTTTCCGCTTCTGTAGGTTTGCGCCGTCTGCTGTCCGTCCTGCTGGCCGTCCCCGGCGGGAAAATCCATCACGGGGGCCGAGGAGGAGCGCCGCTGGGCCTCCGCGGCCGTCCGGGCGGTATAGGTCAGCCCCTTGTTTCCGGTGATTTCGTTTTCGGTATATCCGTCCCGCTTCAGCATCTGCTCCAGCACGTCGATATCCGTGGAGATATCCAGCATATTGTCCTTATGGAGGTTATCGATCTGCTTCTGGCAGGCCGTCAGGATCATATTCATTCCGCGGACCGTCGTATCCCGGGCTTCCTGCATTTCCTGATAGGAAACGCCGCGCTGCTGCATGGTCCGGTAATTGGCCAGCATTTTGAGGGTGGTCGGCAGATAATAATTCATAAACTTCCGAACCTGGGACGCCTTAGCGGGGGATTCCGAAACGGTCCGGAAGATCTGCTCGCATTTCCGGGTCAGGGTTTCCATCTGGCCGGAGAGGGTCTCGTCGGGAATCGCCGCGTTTTCCTTCCGGATCGTCGCGAGCATTTCCTGCCCCTTGGTAATCACCGCGTCGGCCGCGGGATCCCCCGTCAGCGGGATTTTGGAAGCCTCCTCCCGCCGCTTTCGCTCCGCCTCGGCGGCCCGGATTTTCGCCAGCCGCTCCTCCTCCGCCTGCCGGGCGGCCGCTTCCTGCCGGCGGCGCTCCTCGTCCGCCTTGTTATGGGTCGTTGTATCGAGCCCGCTTCCCATGATGCTGGTGATCTTCCCGATGCCAAGACCGACAAAAACCCCCGCCAGGATCCCGGGGAAGGAAAACCCGGTCAGCCAGGAGAGGAGCAGAAGGGTAATGATGAAGCCGGCGCTTCCGGACTTTTTATTGCTGTTGCCGTTGTTTTTCCTGTTCACGACCGTCATCCACCTCGCATGAAAACAATCGGCCTATTATACCATATAAATTCATCAAAGGAAAGAATGTTTCTTCATTCTGAATGATTTTCATTCCGGATGATTTTCATTCCGGATGATTTTCATGGCGATTTTCACAGAGCCGTCAGGGGGACAGGATCCGGAAGCTTTCGGACTGGGTGGCGCAGCGCCAGATTTTCCGAAAGCTGCGGGAGAGGGATACCCAGGCGGCATCCCGGGCCGCTTCCTCCTCAAAGACACCGAAGACGGCGCTTCCGCTTCCGGTCATGAGCGCGGGGACGGCTCCGGCGGCCTGAAGGGCATCCAGGCAGGCCTGAATTTCCGGATTCAGCCTTCGGGAAACGGGCTCCAGCACATTCCGGAAGGCGGGGGCGAAGGCGGGAACCGAGCCCGACCGAAGGGCCTCCGCCGCCAGATCCGTCCGAGGTTTTTCCGCCGGGGCCTCCCGGTGCCAGGCGCGAAACACCTCACCGGTGCTGAGGCCTTCCTCCGGCTGAAGCACCAGCAGGGGGTAGTTTCTCCCGCAGGGCAGCCGGACCAGCTTTTCCCCGATGCCGGAGGACCGGGCGAGGCCGCCCTGAACCAGAAAGGGGACGTCCGCCCCCAGAGCGAGGCTCATCTCCTCCAGATCGGCCCCCGTCAGCCCGGTCCGCCAGAGCAGGTTCAGGGCATTCAGCACGGCAGCAGCATCGGAGCTGCCGCCGCCCATTCCGGCCTGCACCGGGATCCGCTTCGTCAGGGAGATGGCCGCCCCCTGCCGGGTTCCGGCAGTCTTCTTCAGCAAAAGCGCGGCCCGCAGGGCCAGATTTCCTTCATCCGCGGGAACCCCTTTCCCGGAGGGCCCCGAAACCGACAGGGTCAGTTCGGAAGCCGGAAGGATCTCCATCCGGTCCGCCAGGGACACCGGCTGCATCAGCATATCCAGGAGATGGTAACCGTCGGGCCGAAGGCCCGTAATATCCAGGGACCAGTTGATTTTTCCAAAAGCTTCGACGATCATACAGGGCAGCTCCTTTCATGAAGACATGTTACCCCCGGCGGCCCGAAATGGCAAGAGGCCGGGAAAAGCGCTCTTGTCAGAAAGGACAAAGCGTTGTAAACTAAAAAAGGAAGCATCAAAAGCAATCAAAGGGGAGGGAAATCATCATGCCGCAGGACGGAAAAACCTCTGTACTGATCAATCTGATGGCAATTGCCAGCTATGACGGGATGCCGGATTACCCGATCCAGTTTATGACAAAAGGAACCCTTCATTATTCAAACCCGGACAGCGCGGTGCTGACCTACAGGGAAACCCAGCAAGACGACGAAAGCGGGGAGACCATCGAAAGCGATATTATTCTGAATATCGGGGAAAAACGGGTGACCATGGAGCGGCGGGGGGATTTTTCCAATACCATTGTCTTTGTTCCCGGCCACCGCTTCGAGGGAACCTATCAGACGCCCTACGGCGAACTCGGGATGGCGGTTTTTCCCCGGAAGGTAGACTGCCGCATCGGCGAAAAGAAGGGCGCCGTTCACCTGAAGTATCAGCTGGACATTCAGGGAAACTTCTCTTCCACCAACGAGCTGCATCTTGAATACAACGCGGAAGCGTAAGAAGGAAACAGGTTAACATGAAAAAAGTGACAATTCTCGGAGCCGGGACGTGGGGCTCCGCCCTGGCGCGGAGCCTTTGGATCGCGGGGAACGAGGTCCGGCTCTGGAGCAGGTTTCCGGAGGAGATCGACAGCCTCCGTACAACCCGGCGGAATCCCCACCTGCCGGGCATGACCATTCCGGAAGAAATCATTCTGACCGCGGACGCTCCCTTCGCCCTGAAGGACGCCGATGCGGTTCTTTTCGTGGTGCCTTCGGTTTTTATCCGGGAAACGGCCCGGGATCTCGCCGGATGGATTCCGGAAGCGGCGGCGGTGGTTTGCGCCTCCAAGGGGATCGAGGCGGGGACGGAGATGCTGCTGACGGAGGTCATCGGGGAGGAGATGGCCCGGAAAGGGCGGGCGTGCCGGGGGCTGGCCGCGATCAGCGGGCCGACCCACGCGGAGGAGGTCGCCCTGGATCTGCCGACGCTGATCGTTTCGGCCAGCGAGAATCCGGAGGTGGCCGCGGACGTGCAGGCACTGTTTCGGGGAAGCTGCATCCGGCCCTATACCAATTCGGATCTCCGGGGGGTTGAAATCTGCGGAGCCCTGAAGAATGTGGAAACCCTGGCGGTCGGAATCGCCCGGGGAATCGGCTACGGGGACAATACCGCCGCGGCGCTGATTACCCGGGGAATCGAGGAGATCCGCCGGCTTGGGCTGGCGATGGGATGCCAGGAGCGAACCTTTTTCGGCCTGGCGGGCATCGGGGACCTGATCGTGACCGCAACCAGCCGGCATTCCAGAAATAACCGGGCGGGGTTTTTGATGGGACAGGGAAAATCCGCCGGGGAAGCGGTCCGGGAGGTGGGCATGACCGTCGAGGGAATCAACGCGCTGCCGGCCGCCGTCTCCCTGTCTGCCAGATACGGGATGGAGATGCCGATTATCGACGCGGTTCGGGAAATCGTCGAACGGGGCGCCAGGCCGGCGGACATCGTCCGGGATCTCATGAACCGGAAGCTGAAGGAAGAATAAAGAATTAAGGAACAGAAGGAGAATAACCCCCATGCGGCTTCTTTTGAACGATCAGTGGGAATTTGCGAAACTGCCTTTCGGAAGCTCGTCGGAGGAGGCGGAAAAGGCGGTCTGGCGCCGGGTGGATCTGCCCCACGACTGGCTGATCGGGGGAAAGGATCTATACGAAACCGCCGACGGATGGTACCGCCGGAAGATCACGGCGTCGCCGGAAGACGGCCGGATTTATCAGCTTCATTTTGACGGCGTCTATATGGACTGCGACGTGCTTCTCAACGGGAAGGTGGTCGCCTCTCACGCCTATGGCTACACCGATTTCAGGGCGCCGCTGACGGAGGGGCTCCGGCCGGGAGAAAACCTGATTCAGGTTCATATCCGGCATCAGAGCCCCAACAGCCGGTGGTATTCCGGGAGCGGCATCTTCCGGGACGTGCATCTGGAGGTTCTGCCGAAAAATCATGTGACGCCGGACAGCTTCATCCTCTGGGAGAAGGACGGGGCGGAAGGCCGGGAGGTCGTCCTGGAGGCGGAATGCGCCGGGGACGACGGGATCGGCATGGAGGTGTGCCTCTTCGCGCCGGACGGCAAAGCGGCGGCGCGGGGAAAGGCTGTTTCGGAGAACCACCGGGTGCGGGCCTGCCTGACGGTTCCCGGCGCCGAAAAATGGCAGCCGGATCATCCGGCCCTCTATCGGATGGTCTGGCGATACGGGGAGGACGGCGGCGAGAAGCGGATCGGCTTCCGGGATCTTCGCTTTGATCCGGATCAGGGGTTCTTCATCAACGGGAACCATCTGAAGCTCAAAGGCGTCTGCCTGCATCATGACCTGGGCGCCCTCGGCGCCGCTTTTCATCCGAAGGCGGCCCGGCGGCAGCTGCAGCTCATGAAGGACATGGGCGCAAACGCCCTGAGAACCTCCCATAACCCGCCGGCGGAAGAGCTGCTGGATCTCTGCGACGAAATGGGGATCCTGGTGGTGGACGAAGCCTTCGATATGTGGGAACGCAGCAAGACCCCCTATGATTACGCCCGGTTTTTCGACCGGGACGAGGAAAAGGACGTGGCCGCCTGGGTTCGCCGGGATCGCTGCCATGCCTCGGTCATCCTCTGGTCCATCGGCAACGAGATCTACGATATGCACGCGGATATCCGGGGGACGGAGGTCACCCGGATGCTGACGGAACAGGTCCGCGCCCACGATCCGGCCCATCACGCGGAGATCACCTTCGGATGCAACTACATGCCCTGGGAAGGCGGACAGCGATGCGCGGAAATCGTCAAAATTCCGGGGTACAACTACGGAGAAAAATACTACGAAGCGCATCACGAAAAGCACCCGGACTGGGTGATCTACGGCAGCGAAACCGCCAGCGTGCTTTCCAGCCGGGGCATCTATCATTTTCCCATGGAGCGGTCGATCATGAGCGAGGCGGATCTGCAGTGCAGCGCGCTGGGGAACAGCAATACCAGCTGGGGGGCCTCGGATCTGAAAACCATGATCACCGAGGATCTGAAGTGTGATTTCAGCATGGGCCAGTTTATCTGGAGCGGGATTGACTATATCGGGGAGCCGACGCCCTATCATACCAGAAGCTGCTATTTCGGCCAGGCGGATACCGCCTGCTTCCCCAAGGACAGCTATTACCTGTTTCAAAGCCTCTGGACCACGGAACCCATGATTCATATCGGGGTAACCTGGGACTGGAACCCCGGCCAGCTGATCGACGTTCCCGTTATGACCAACTGCCGGAGGGCGGAACTTTTTCTGAACGGAGAGAGCCTGGGGGTGCGGGAGGTGGATTCCCGCAGCGCTGGGGCCTGTCAGCCGGTCTGGCGCCTTCCCTTTGAGGCGGGGACGCTTGAGGCGGTGGGCTATGACGAAGCCGGCCGCAGGCGGGCGACCGCCTCCCGGGTGACCCCGGGCAATACGGCCCGGCTGAAGCTGACGGCGGAGGACGCGGCCCTGAAGAGCGACGGATACGATCTCGCCTTCGTCGTTATTCAGGCGGTGGACCGGGAAGGAAATCCGGTCGAAAACGCCCGGGATCAGGTTCGCGTGACCGTCCGCGGCGGCGGCCGGCTGATCGGAACCGACAACGGAGATTCCACCGATCCCGACAGCTACAAATCCGGCGTCCGGAGGCTGTTCGGGGGAAAGCTGCTGGCGATCATCGCCTCCAGCGGCCGGAAGGAGGATACCCTTGTCCGGGCTGAAAGCCCGGGCTGCCCTGCCGCTTCCCTGGTCATTTCTTCGGAGGAGGCGGAGCTTCTGCCCGGCATTTCCACGGAGGAGGCCATCGAGGCTCCTTCCGGGGAGCTGACGCGGCGAGGCGTCCGAAAGCTGGTTCTGGAGGCGGAAGGAGAACGGCTCCTGACTCCGGATCATCCGGAATGCCTGATCCGGTTTCACCTCGAACCGGAGGGCGCCGAATGCGTCGGGCCGGAGTGGCAGGTGACCAACGCCCTTGGCATTCCCGCACCCTTCGCCCACGTGGAGCCGGTTTCAGAATCCGCCGTTCGGGTGTGGGCGGAAGGGGATGGGGAATACTATCTTCGCGGCCTTTACGGAAACGCGGCGGATCATCCGGAGAACATCAGCCAGCTGGAGCTTCGGGCGGAGGGCTTCGGAACGCCTGCGATTGATCCCTACACCTTTGTCAGCGCCGGCCTGCACGATCTGCATTCCGGTGAGATCGGAACCGGGAACGAGAAGGGGATCGCCTTCTCCCGGGACGGGGAGAGCATGGCCGGCTTCAGCAGGATTGATTTCGGCCCCGTGGGCTCCGACGAGCTGGAGCTTCCGATTTTTGCCCTGAACGGGGAACCATACGAGATCGAACTCTTTGACGGGAATCCGGCGGAGGGCGGGCGGCTGATCACCATCCTGAACTATCAGAAGCCCAGCATCTGGAACGTTTATCAGCCGGAGCGGTACCGGCTTCCGGAGATTCTCCGGGGCGTCCACTGCCTCTGCTTCCGCATGCATGACAAGGTTCATATGAAGGGTTTCCGCTTCAGAAAGATGCTTCGGAGCGAGCAGTGGATCCGGGCCGGGGAGGCGGACGAGATCTACGGCGATCAGTTTGAGCGGGCGGAAGGCGCCGTCCGCGGCATCGGCAACAACGTGACCCTGGTCTTCCGGGAGATCGAGTTTCAGCAGGAGGAAGAGCGGCGGCTGATCATCGAGGGTACGACGCCCCTGGACCACAATACCATTCACATCCGGGTGACCCAAGAAGGGGGCGGGGTCGAAACCCAGCTGGCGGAATTCCGTGGGAAGGAGCGGAGCCGGCAGGTCTTCCCGATTCATGTTCCCGCCGGAAAAACCGAGATTTCCTTTGTCTTCCTGCCGGGGAGCCAGTTTGATTTTGAAGGATTCGGCTTTGAAAAAAAGAATTAAAACAGGCTGTTGACAGGACAAATATAAGACGTTATAATACAACTGTTTTTGACGTGCCTCAGGATGTAAAATCCAGAAGGAACAGGAGGAAAAACCATGGGTAAATATTTCGGTACGGACGGTTTCCGCGGCAAGGCCGGGGTCAATCTGACGGCGGAGCACGCGTTTAAAATCGGCCGGTATCTCGGGTGGTACTACGCCGGGAAGCATCAGGGGGACAAGGCGAAGATCGTGATCGGTAAGGATACGAGGCGCTCTTCTTATATGTATGAATCCGCGCTGGCGGCCGGTATTACCTCCTCCGGGTCGGATGCTTATCTGCTTCATGTGACGACGACCCCCTGCGTCAGCTATATTACCAGGACGGAGGGCTTCGACTGCGGCGTCATGATCAGCGCGAGCCACAATCCCTTCGGCGACAACGGGATCAAGCTGCTCAACGGCAAGGGCGAAAAGATGGAGGACGAGGTTCAGGACGAGATTGAGAAATACATCGACGATCCGGCGGCCCAGCTTCCCTACGCGGCCGGCGCGGACATCGGATGCACGGTGGACTTCTATACCGGACGGAACCGGTATATCGGCTATCTGACCAACCTGGCGACCAAGCCCTTTGACGATCACAAGGTGGCCCTGGACTGCTCCAACGGTTCCAGCTGGATGATCGGGCCGGCGGTGTTCAACGCCCTGGGGGCGAAGACCTATGTGATCAACAACCAACCCGACGGCGTCAACATCAATCTTGACTGCGGAAGCACGCATATCGGGGCACTTTGCGACTATGTCCGGGAGAACAAGCTGGACGTCGGCTTCGCCTTCGACGGAGACGCGGACCGCTGCCTGGCGGTGGACGAAAAGGGCCAGGAGGTCAACGGCGACAAGATCATGTATATCTGCGCCAAGTATCTCAAGAGCAAGGGTCAGCTGCCCAGCAACACGGTGGTTACGACCATCATGAGCAATTTCGGCCTCTACAAGGCGCTGGACGCGGCCGGCATCAACTATGAGAAAACCGCGGTGGGCGACCGGTACGTCTATGAGAACATGAAGGCCTATTCCCATCTGATCGGCGGGGAGCAGAGCGGCCACATCATCTTCCGGAAGCACGCCCGCACCGGGGACGGGCTGATTACCGCCATCATGCTGATGGGCGTTATGATCGATACGCAGCTGCCCCTGAGCGTGCTGGCGGATGGATGCCATATGTATCCCCAGGTGCTGAAGAACGTCGTCGTCGACGACAAGGACGGCACCCTGGCGGAGCAGGAGGTCATGGACGCGGTCAGCGCCTGCACGGAGGCGCTTGGGGACAGCGGCCGGGTGCTTCTGCGCAAGAGCGGGACGGAGCCGGTGCTCCGGGTCATGGCGGAGGCGGGCACCAAAGAGGAATGCGAAAAGAACGTGGACGCGATCATTCAGGCCATGAAGGACAGCGGACATCTGATCGAGGTGAAAAAATAATGCTGAAGACAGTCGATTTGTTTGATCTGGAGCATACCCTGGCGGCGGAGCTGCTGAAGGGCTGCGAATATCCCTGGCAGGCGCTTCCCCTGATTAAGGAGACGATTCTGGCGATCGGAAAGACGCTGCCCGCCGACGAATATGAGGAGGTCAGCGAAAACGTCTGGATCGCCAAAGACGCGAAGATCTATCCGAATAACTATATCGCCGGCCCCTGCATTATCGGCCATGAAACGGAGGTCCGGCCCGGCGCCTTTATCCGCGGCAGCGCCCTGGTGGGGGATCACTGCGTCGTCGGGAACAGCACGGAGCTGAAGAACGTGATTCTTTTTGACAACGTCCAGGTTCCCCACTACAATTATGTCGGGGACAGCATTCTCGGATACAGGAGTCATATGGGCGCGGGCAGCATTACATCCAACGTTAAGAGCGACAAGCTGCCGGTGGTCATCCGCTGCGGTGAGGAGCGGGCCGAAACCGGGATGAAGAAAATCGGCGCCATGCTGGGGGATCGGGTGGAGATCGGCTGCAACAGTGTGCTGAACCCCGGTACCATCGTCGGTCGGGATTCCAATGTGTATCCGACCTCCTGCGTCCGGGGAACCATCCCGGAAAAATCCATCTGGAAATTCGGCGGAAAGGTTGTCAAAAAGAACTGACGGATTTGCCGCGGGGCGGTTTTTTACGAAAGGATGGCGCCGGTCGGCGAATCAAGCCGCCCGATGAATGAATCGGCCAAAGCATCAAACAACCAATGAAAGGGGACCAGACGTTTATGAAGGTTATTATTGCCAAAGATTATGAGGACGGAGCCCGCAAAGCGGCGGATATCATCGAGAAAATCGTTCGGGAGAAGCCGGACTGCACCCTGGGCCTGGCCACCGGATCCAGCCCCGTGGGGATGTATCAGGAGCTGGCCCGGCGCTGCCGGGAGGAGGGCCTCGATTTCAGCCGGGTTCACAGCGTAAACCTGGACGAGTATGTGGGCCTCGATGGCACCCACGATCAGAGCTACCGCTATTTCATGGATACGAACCTGTTTAACCACATCAACATTGACAAGAAGAATACCTATGTGGCGAAGGGAACCGGAGACATTCAGAAGAACCTGAAGGAGTTCAACGAGATCCTCGACCACGCGGATGTGGATATTCAGGTGCTCGGCGTCGGGCCGGACGGCCACCTGGGGTTCAATGAACCCGGGGACACCCTCTGGGACGGAGCTCACGAGGAGACACTGGATGATTCCACCATCGAGGCGAACAAGCGTTTCTTCGCCAGCAAGGAGGATGTTCCCACCCACGCGGTTACCATGGGGATGGGCAACATCATGCGGGCGAAGCGGCTGCTGATGATCATCAGCGGGAACAAGCAGGAAGCCGCCAGGCGCCTGCTGATGGAGGACAGGATTGATCCCCGCTGCCCCTGCACCTTTATGCGGATGCACCGGGAAGCCTATGTCGTCATCGAGCGGAAGCTGGCGGACGAAATCGGATACAAAGGGTAAGGAATGACAGACGCGGGGCCTCCGGAGCGATCCGGAGGCCCCTTCACGCAAAGAGGAGACATCGCCATATGATCGAAGCGAGAGAGGTTTTTCCGGGCGTTCACCATCTGACCGACGCGATGGGCGTCAGCATGACGCTCCTGCAGGGAGCAGGGCGGGCGATGCTGTTCGATACGGGCTATGGCCTGGAAAACGTCAGGGAGCGGGTTCTGGAGCTGACGGACCGGGAGGTGGACGTGGTGTTGAGCCACGGCCATCATGATCATATTCTCGGGGCGAGATGGTTCGGCCGGACGTATCTTTCGGAAGAGGATCTGGAAGAATACCGGCTCAGAACCGGGAGGGCCCAGCGGGAAAAGGTCGCGGCCCAGGCCGCCGGGAAGGGGCTCACCGTTCCCGGGGATTTTCTGACCGCGGTCTGGCCGGAGCCTGTGGCGCTGAAGATGGGGGAGCGGATTTGTGGCTTCGAGAGCCTGTGCTCTGATCTGGGGGATCTGAAAATAACCCTTATGAAGGTTCCGGGGCATACGCCGGGGAGCCTGATCCTGTATATCGAAAAATGGGGGCTGATGCTGACGGCGGACAACTGGAATCCCTGTACCTGGCTGTGGTTTCCAAGCGCGATTCCCGCCCGGATCTGGCGGGAAAACATGAAGCGGGTCATGGCCGCGTTTCCAGTCCGGTGGGTGCTCTGCTCCCACGACGGGCGGCTTTTCAGCAGGGATACGGTTGACCGGTATCTCCAGGCCCTGACGGATGAAAAAATGAACCAGGCGGAACGGGTCCGCCTGGATGAGCGCATCGATACCCGCCAGGTCTGCCTGGAGAGGGAAGGGATGCGGTTTGTATTTGACTGGCGGAAATTCAGACGCTGAACAGCAGGCTGTCATAGGTCGGGAAGGGCCAGCAGGCCTTATCGGTCATCGTTTCCAGAGCGTCCGCCGCGGCTCTGACCTCCCGCATGGCCGGAAGGACCCGGTCGTGCATATAGGCGGCCAGCGGCAGGGGATCGCCGTCGGTCAGCTTCCCGTTGAGCACTTTTTCCAGCGTATCCGTCGCGCTGCTGAGGCCTTCGATCTTTCGGCACAGGTTCCCCAGGGCCGCACTGCAGCCAGGCATCGGGAAGCCGGCCTCGCCCGCCTTCAGGAGGGAAGCGGACTGGTCTCCCGCGTACCGGATGACGGCGGGAAGAATCTGCCTGCGAACCATCATCAGCATGGTCTCAGCTTCGATATTGATCATTTTCGCGTAGGAATCCAGGCCGATATCCCGGCGGGAGCGGAGCTCGGCGGCGGTCAGTACCCGGTGGGTTTTAAACAGGGCGATATTTTTTTCCGCCGTATAGCAGGGGAGGGCGTCCACGGTGGACTCCAGCCGGGTCAGCCCCCGGCGGGCCGCCTCCTGGACCCATTCGTCCGCATAGTTGTTGCCGTTGAACAGGATCCGCCGGTGAGCCCGGATTTCCCGGACAATCAACTCGTGGAGGGCCTGGCGGAAATCATCAGCCTTCTCCAGCTCGTCGGCGAAAAGCCTCAGGCTTTCCGCCACGATGGTATTGAGGACGACGTTCGCGTCGGAAATGGAGGCGGCGGAGCCGAGAGAACGGAATTCAAACTTGTTTCCGGTAAAGGCAAAGGGGGACGTTCGGTTCCGGTCCGTCGTATCCTTCGGAATCTTGGGAAGCGCCTGAACCCCGATCGCCATATCGGTTTTTTCCCTCCCGCTGTAGTCCTTTCCCGCTTCCAGGGAATCCAGGATTTCCGTCAGCTCATCCCCCAGGAAAATGCTGATAATCGCGGGAGGGGCTTCGCAGCCGCCGAGCCGGTGATCATTGCCGGCGGAGGCGACGGAAGCCCGGAGCAGATCCTGATAATCATCCACCGCCTTGATGACCGAGACCAGGAACAGCAGGAACTGGGCGCTTTCATGGGGACTGTCCCCGGGGTTCAGCAGATTATAGCCCGTATCCGTGGACATGGACCAGTTGTTATGTTTGCCGCTGCCGTTGACCCCGGCAAAGGGCTTTTCATGAAGCAGGCAGACCAGATGATGCTTCCGGGCAACCTTTTTCATCATTTCCATTGTCAGCTGATTATGATCGCAGGCCACGTTGGCAATGGTGTAAATCGGCGCCATTTCGTGCTGGGCCGGGGCGGTTTCGTTATGCTCCGTCTTCGCCAGAACCCCCAGCTTCCACAGCTCCTCGTTCAGCTCCGCCATAAAGGCCTGCACCCGGGATGGGATCGTTCCGAAGAAATGATCCCCCAGCTCCTGGCCCTTGGGCGCCTTGGCGCCGAAGAGGGTACGGCCGGTAAAGATCAGATCGCTGCGCTGATCGAACAGATCCTGATCCACCAGGAAATATTCCTGCTCCGGACCGACGGAGGGCATGACCCGAACCGCGTCCGTCCGCCCAAAGAGCCGCAGAATCCGGATGGCCTGGCGGCTCAGGGCTTCCATGGAGCGGAGCAGCGGCGTCTTCTTGTCCAGCGCCTCGCCACCGTAGGAGCAGTAGGCAGTCGGAATGCAGAGAATATGATCCTTAATAAAGGCGTAGGAGGTCGGATCCCAGGCCGTATAGCCCCAGGCCTCGAAGGTGGAGCGGAGGCCGCCGCTGGGCAGGGAGGAGGCGTCCGCTTCGCCGCGAACCAGCTCCTTCCCGCTGAATTCAGCGATCATTTTCCCCCCTGGGAGCGGGGAGATAAAGGCGTCGTGCTTTTCCGCCGTGACGGAATTCAGGGGCTGAAACCAGTGGGTATAATGGGTTGCGCCCTTTTCGAGGGCCCAGTCCTTCATTGCGTTGGCGACGACGCTGGCCACCTGGGGATCCAGCAGGCTCCCGTTGCTGATGGTTGCGTGAAGGGCCCGGTAGGTCTCCTTCGGAAGACGCTGCCTCATGACCGCGTCATTAAATACGTTGATTCCGAAAATCTCCTCCGTCAGCGCCATCTTCAGCCACCTCGCCCGAAAAATTTTCCCTCCGCCTGCGCCCCGCGAACCGCGGACAGAAGCGTCCCCGACAGTTTATGAAAAAGACAGGTGTTTTGTCAAGTAAGGAAGCGGGGAGCGGAGGCCGGAGCGCTTCCTCCGACCGATGGAACAGACTTCGGTTTGATTTGTTTTTCGGCTTTTTTTATGGTATTCTATAAAGTCGTGAACATGTATAGGAGACGTTCACGGCTTATGGTTTTGTTTTCTGGACGCCTGAAGATGAAAGATCGAAACGGGGAAGTGATAACCGTGTTTAATCCGAAGGTTTATAATGCACAGACGGAGCGGCTGATGGAGGCCATCCTGGCCATCGGAAATAAAGAGGATGCCTATCGGTTCTTTGAGGATCTTTGTACGATTCCGGAGATCAAAAGCATCGCCCAGCGGCTCGAAGTGGCCTGGCTGCTTCGGAAGAAGGAAACCTATCAGCGGATCGCAGAGGAAACCGGCGCCTCCAGCGCGACCATTTCCCGTGTCAACCGGGCGCTCAGCTACGGGGCGGACGGATATAACCGGGTGCTTGACCGAATGGAAGAAAACAGGGAAACCGTTGGGGGAGACGAAGGGGCAGCCATTGGGGAAGCTGACGGCGCAAACATCGGAGAAAATGGCGGGGAAAGCGAGCCTTTTGAACAGATGTAAAAATGGCAGAGACAGATTTTGTCCGCGAATCGCGCAAGCGTGAGCGGTATCAAAATCGTCATCCGGCAGAATGACAGACTTGAACTGCCCATCACAGAGGCGAAAACGATCAGGAGGAAAAGGAAAAGATGGATTTAGCCGATCTGAACCGGGAGCAGCGAATGGCCGCGGAAACGCTCGAGGGGCCGGTGCTCGTTCTGGCGGGGGCCGGCAGCGGCAAGACCCGGGCCCTGACCTACCGGATCGCGAACCTCATCGACCACGGGGTCGCGCCGTGGCACATTCTCGCCCTGACCTTTACCAACAAGGCCGCGGCCGAAATGAAGCAGCGGGTTCAGCAGCTGACGGGGGAGCAGGCCGCCTCCGAGGCCTGGATCAGCACCTTTCACTCCACCTGCGCCCGGATCCTTCGGAGGGATATCGAAAAGCTCGGATATACCCGCAGCTTCGCCATCTATGACGATGAGGATCAGAACACCATCATCCGCCAGATCCTGAAGGAGCTGAACATCGACGACAGGTTTCTGCCGGTTCGGGAGGTTCGGAGCCGGATAAGCGACGCTAAGAACCGGATGATTACGCCGGACGAATGGTTCCGGACCAGCCCCCGGGACCGGAGGAGCAGCCAGATTCACGACGCGATGACCCTCTATGAAAAAAAGCTGCGAACGCTGAACGCCCTTGATTTTGATGATCTGATCAACAAAACCCTCGAGCTGATGCTGGATCATCCGCCGGTGCTGAGCTATTACCGGGAGCGGTTTCAATATGTGCTGGTGGACGAATATCAGGATACGAACAAAGCCCAGTACGAGCTGATCCGGCTGATTTCCCTCCAGCACCGGAACCTCTGCGTCGTGGGGGACGATGACCAGAGCATCTACGGATGGCGCGGGGCGGACGTTCGCAACATTCTCGATTTCGAAAAGGATTATCCGGATGCGAAGGTCATCAGGCTGGAGCAGAATTACCGGAGCACGGGGATCATTCTCGACGCGGCGAACCAGGTGATCGCCCATAACGCGGACCGGAAGGACAAGCGGCTCTGGACGGAGGCGGAGGGCGGGGATAAAATCCGATCCTACACCGCCGTCGACGAGCAGGACGAGGCCCTCTGGGTCGCCGGGCGGATTCAGGAGCTTCGCAGGGGCGGAACGGACATCGGAAGCGTCGCCATTCTCTATCGGAACAACGCCCAGAGCCGCGTGGTCGAAGAAATGCTCATGCGGGCGGGGATCCCCTACCGGATTTTCGGGGGCCAGAAGTTCTACGAGCGAAAGGAAGTCAAGGACATCCTCGCCTACCTGCGGGTGATCGTCAATCCCTCGGACGATCTGAGCCTTCGGCGGATTATCAACATTCCCAAACGGGCCATCGGGGAGACGACGGTTCAGGCGCTCGAGGCCCACGCCGCGGAGAAGGGCATCCCGCTTTACAGCACGCTGGAGGATCCGCCGGAGGGGCTGAACAAACGGGCCAGAGGCAGCCTGCAGGCCTTCGCGGAGCTGATGACGATGCTGACCGTCATGAAGGACAGCCTTCCCCTGGCGGAATACATCGACTATCTGATCGACCAGACCGGGCTCGAGCGGCAATACGCGAAGGAGAATACCGAGGAGGCCCGGAGCCGGATGGAGAACATCGCGGAATTCCGCGGAGCGGTGACCGCCTTTGCCCAGCTTTCCGAGGAAAGCTCTCTGGAGGACTACCTTGAAAACGTCGCCCTGGTCACGGATCTGGACCGGTCCGGCGAGGCGGGGGACACGGTCACGATGATGACGCTGCACAGCGCGAAGGGCCTCGAATTCGACCACGTTTTCATCGTCGGAACCGAGGAGAATATCTTTCCGTCCGCCCGCAGCCTGGAGGACCCGGGGCGCCTGGAGGAGGAGCGGCGGCTGATGTACGTCGGCATTACCCGGGCGCGGAAGGCCCTCTGCCTCACCCGGGCCCGGGAGCGGATGCTCTATAACCAGTTTCAGCATAATCCCCCGAGCCGCTTCATCGAGGAGATTCCGGACCGCCTGATTCAGGAGGAGGGCTTTGGAGCCCGCCGGCGGCCCGCCCCCCGCGGAGGAACTCACTTCGAAAGCAGCGCCGGCGACGCGGCAGCCAGTTACGGAAACGCCCCCCGCGGAGGAACCCGCTTCGAAAGCGGCGCCGGCGACGCGGCAGCCAGTTACGGAAACGCCCCCCGCGGAGGAACCCGCTTCGGAATCAGCTCCCGGGCCGGCAGCGACGCGGAGCGCTTTGGCTACTACCCGGACGACCCGGGAAGCGGGACCCGGAACGTGGGGACTGCCCCCCGGGTTCCGCCCCGCGGAACATGGGGACTGTCCCCGCGTTCCGCGACACCCCAGGCATCCGGCGCGCCCCCGCGTTCCACATCCCCCCGTGCAGGCAGCATGACCCCTCAGGAGCTCGGTAAGCCCAGAATCACCCTTCACGGGAAAAGCCTGGACCAGCTCCCGAAGGCCGCGGCGCCGAAGGGAACGGCGCTGGATCAGATCCCCGGGGTCACGAGGGGCTTCGGCAGCGCCTCCCAACCCGCAGCCACGGGCCACGGCGTTAGCGGCGCTTCCCAGTCCGCAGTCGCGAACCGCATATTCGAGCCCGGCGAGCGGGTCATGCATGCCAAATTCGGCCCGGGAACGGTCCTCCACGTCGAAGGCGAGGGCGCCGCGGCCAGGATTCGCGTTCATTTCGATTCCGCCGGGGAGCGGGAGCTTTCCCTGGCCATCGCGCCGATCGTCCGATACAGAGAGGATTAGGGTTCCTGACAGTCACCACAGAGAAGACAGATTTTGTCCGCGAATTGCGTTTGCGTGAGCGGTACAGAAATCGTTATCCGCCGCAGAAGGCAGATGTGAACTGATGTTCGCAGAGGAGGATAAACCTTGCATACTGAAACCCAGGCTCCGAACGCCCAGGAATCGGAAACCCAAAATCCGAACGCCCAGGAATCGGCAATCCGGGAAATGCACGAGCTGATTTCAAAGATCAGCGAAGCTTCCTATGCCTATTACGTACTGGACGACCCCAAAATGTCCGACCGGGACTGGGACCGCCTCTACGACCGGCTTCGGGCGCTGGAAGCCGCCGCCGGCACAGTTCTTCCGGATTCCCCCACCCGGAAGGTCGGCGGCGACCCGCTGCCCGCCTTCGAGGAGCACCGGCATATCAGCCGCCTCTGGAGCATGGACAAGGTTCAGAGCATCGAGGAGCTTGAAAGCTGGATCCAGCGGACGGAAAAGCTCAGCGGACGGACGGACCTGGAATACTTCGTCGAATATAAATTCGATGGGCTGACGATCAACCTGACCTACGAAGGAGGAAAGCTGATTCAGGCCGCGACCCGGGGAAACGGCATCGTCGGGGAGGCGATCCTGCCCCAGGCGCTGACCATTCATTCCATCCCGCGGGAGATTCCCTTCCGGGGCCTGCTCGAGGTTCAGGGGGAGTGCATCATGCGGCTCAGCACCCTGAAAAAATACAATGAGACCGCCCGGGAGCCGCTGAAAAACGCCCGAAACGCGGCGGCCGGCGCGCTTCGGAACCTGGATCCGGCGGTTACGGCCTCCCGGCATCTGGACGCCTTCTTCTATCAGGTCGGAACGATCCGGAATCCGGCGTCCGCCCCGCAGCCCGCGAACGGTCCCGAAGCCCCGCAGCCCACGAACGGTCTCGAAGCCCCGCAGCCCGGAACACAGGGGACATTCCCTCCCTTCCGCGATCAGCCCGGCATGCTGAACTTCCTTCGGGAAAACGGATTTCAGGTCAGCCCCTATCTCGGGCGTGGAAAAGGCCTGGCGGAGCTGGAGGAGGAAATCGCCCGGATCGAAAGCCGGCGCGGCGACCTGGACTGGCTCATCGACGGGGCGGTCATCAAGATCGGGGATGAGGCGATCCGCCAGGAGCTGGGCTATACCGAAAAGTTTCCCCGGTGGGCGGTGGCCTACAAATTCAAAGCCGAGGAGGGCATTACCCGCCTGAAGCGGGTTACCTGGGAGCTGGGCCGGACCGGGAAGCTGACGCCGCTGGCCCATCTGGAGCCGATCGATTTTTACGGGGTCACCGTTCGAAAGGCGACGCTGAACAACATCGGGGACATTCGAAAAAAGGGCCTGACCCTCGGCTGCGATGTATGGATCCGGCGCAGCAACGACGTGATCCCCGAGATCATGGGCAGGGTCGGCGAATCGCGGGAAGCAACCGCCGGCGAAGACATGGCCGCTCCGGGTAACGCGGCCGGCCAGAGCACCGAAACAGCATCCGCTCAGCCCCTCTCCGGCGAAGCATCCCTCTCCGGCGAAAACGCGGCCGGCCAGAGCACCGAAACAGCATCCGCTCAGCCCCTCTCCGGCGAAGCAGCCCTCTCCGGCGAGCAGCCCATCACCGAGCCGGAGGTCTGCCCGGCCTGCGGAAGCCCGCTGGTTCGCCGCGGCGCGCACCTGTTCTGCATGAACCGAAAGACATGCCGTCCCCAGGCCGTCGCGAGAATCGCCCATTTCGCCTCCCGGGACGCCATGAACATCGAGGGCTTCAGCGAGAAAACCGCGGAGGCGCTCTACGACACCCTGAACGTTCGGCAGCCGGCGGATCTGTACCGGATTACCCGGGAGGAGCTCCTCGGGCTGGACGGATTCCAGGGGAAAAAGGCGGATAACCTGCTGGCCTCCCTCGAAAAGAGCAGGCACTGCACGCTTCCCGCCTTCCTCTTCGCCCTGGGGATTCCGAACGTCGGAATCAAAACCGCGCGGGATCTGGCCCAGCATTTTCAGACCATCGAGGCCCTGCGGGACGCCGGCCAGGAGGCGCTGACCGCGATCCCGGAAATCGGCGAGGTCGTCGCCTCCAGCATTACGGAATTTTTCAGCTTTCCGGAAAACATCGGGATGATTCGCGAGCTGACGGAGCGCGGCGTCCAGCCGCGGCCCGAGGAGACCGGGGGCGGGAACGCCTTCGCGGGGATGAGCGTCGTCGTCACCGGAACCCTCAGCGCCATGAGCCGGTCGGAGGCTGAAAAGCTGATCCGCTCCCAGGGGGGCAGCGCCGTGAGCTCCGTCAGCAAAAAGACCACCTTCGTTGTCGCGGGGGAAAACGCCGGCAGCAAGCTGGCGAAGGCCCAAAGCCTCGGCATTCCCGTCATTGGCGAAGAGGAGTTCCTTCGCCGGAGCCAAGGATGATGCGCGGAAAAGGGGGACGGTGTCCGGGGCTGCCGCCCGGGGACAGGGGGACCTGCCCGCAGGGCAGCAGAACGAGGGAATCGCACGCGCACCGCGGAGCCGCAGTCGCGTCTCTCGCGCACAGCGCGCGGCCAGGGAATCGCACGCGCACCGCGGAGCCGCAGTCGCGTCTCTCGCGCACCGCACGCGGTATAGACAGAAAGGAGATTAAGTTTGAGCTTCATTCAGGAAATGATTCTTCGCTTTCAGCAGAACCCGGGCGACGCCCTGATCTACCTGCTCATGAGCACGGCGTCCATCCTGATCTGCCTGATCGGCCATGAGGTGGCCCACGGGTGGGTCGCCCTGAAATGCGGGGATCCGACGGCAAAGATGATGGGCCGGCTGACTCTGGATCCCCGGAAGCATCTGGATCCGATCGGAACCATCTGCATGCTGCTTCTGCGGGTCGGATGGGCAAAACCGGTCCCGATCAATCCCCGGAACTTCCGAAACTACCGGAGGGATTATATCCTGGTTTCCCTGGCGGGGATCGGGGCGAATCTCGCGATGTTCCTCCTCGGAACCATCGGGATGGTGCTGCTCTGGAAGCATACGGACAGCGACATTACCGACTACCTGATCCGCTTCCTGCAGATGTTTGTCCAGATGAACCTGAGCCTGGCGGTGTTCAATCTGCTGCCGGTTCCGCCGCTGGACGGCTTCCGCCTCCTGAACCAGCTCGCGTACAACGGACGGCTGCAGCTTTCGCCCCAGACCCAGCAGATCATCCAGATCGTTTTTCTCATTCTCTGCTTCTCGGGCTTCCTGAACGGCCTGCTCAGTACGGTCATCGGCGCCATCTATAACGCGGTGGTCCCCTTTTTCTTCCGAATCCTATGAGTGGGACAGCGGGACGGTGTCCGGGGCTGCCGCCCGTTCTCCGCTGAACCGGGCGCTCCGAACCCTCCGTCCCACCCGGCAGACAGCCGCCCGTTCTCCGCTGAACCGGGCGCTCCAAACCCTCCGTCCCACCCGGCAGATAGCCGCCTGTTCTCCGCTGAACCGGGCGCTCCGAAGTCCGGGGCTGCCGCCCGTTCTCCACTGAACCGGGCGCTCCGAACTCCCGAAAACGCGCAACTAAGGAAACAACTAAGGAAACAAAATGGAACTGACTTTTCGCTTAAAGGATTTTGACGGCCCGCTGGATCTTCTGCTGACCCTGGTGGGGAAGGCGCAGATCGACATCCGGGATATCTTCGTCAGCGAGATCACGGATCAGTATCTGGCCATCGTTCAGCAGGCGGACGACCTCAACATGGACGAAGCCAGCGATTTCCTGGTCATGGCCGCGACCCTGCTGGAGATCAAGAGCCGGGCGATGCTGCCCCGGCCGCCGGAGCCCGAGGAGGGAGAAGACCCGGAAACCGAGCTGATTCGCCGGCTCGAGGAATATAAGCAGATTCGGGAAAGCGTCGACCGGATGAAAGCCTTCGAGGAGGCGGCGAAGAACGTATTCACGAAGCTGCCGGAGGAATACCCGCTGCCGCCGCCGGAAATCGAGCTCAGAGGGCTGACTCTGGAAGGCCTGATGAGGGCCCTGGAGCGCATCCTGGAGCGGAAGCGGGGGCTCGACGATGATCCGGAATCGAACCACTATGCCCCGCGAAACATTCATCGGGATCAGCATAACGTTCAGGAATGCATGCTGGATCTGATGAAAAAAATCCGAAAAAAGCGCCGGATCGACTTCGAGGAAGCCCTGACGGAGCAGCCAACCCGGGAGGAAGTCATCACCTACTTCCTCGCGATTCTGGAGCTCATCAAGCTCGGCCGGCTTCATCTGATCCAGGAGGAGACCTACGGCAGGATTGAGCTCATCGCGGGGTCCGGCGACAAAGCGCCGGAAGCGCCGCCGGAGCCGGAAGCGGGTCTGTCCGGAGAGAGCGCCGGACCCAGGCGCAAACAGGGAAGAGCGAATCCGCAGCCAGCCCCGAAAATCAGGGCGGAAGCGAATCCGCAGTCGGAAGCGTAGGCCGCGGAGACGGAACGGAACGGAGAGGACGAAGGGGAGCAGTAGTAAGAAACCATGGCGAACGAAAACGTGAAGGCAACAGAAGAAAAGAAGGGCAGGAAGCCAGCAACGCCGGGGGAAAACCCGGAGGTCTCCCAGAAAGAAGCCCCGCCGGAAAATCCGGAGAAAAACCCGGAGGCCTCCCCGAAAGAGGCCCCGCCGGAAAATCCGGAGAAGAACCCGGAGGCCTCTCCGAAAGAGGCCCCGCCGGAAAATCCGGAGAAGAACCCGGAAGTCTCCCCGAAAGAGGCCCCGCCGGAAACCCCGAATGAAACCCCGGAAGGCAAGGCCGAGGGCAGCCTGGAGGGCAGCCTGGAAGGCCGCATCGAGGCCGTCCTCTTCGTGGCCGGGGACGCGATTCGAAAAAAGGACCTCGCGGGGGTGCTTTCGATTACCGAAAAGAAGCTGGAAAGCATTCTGACCCGGATGAGCGACGATTACGATTATAATCAGCGGGGCTTCATGATCAGGCGCTTCGGCGAAAAGGTCCAGCTGGCCACCAGGCCCCTTTATGCCCCGGACGTCGTCCGGCTGCTCCAGCCGGTGCAGCAGCAGAGCCTGAGCCAGGCCGCCATGGAAACCCTGGCGGTGGTAGCCTACAAGCAGCCGGTAACCCGGTCCGAGGTCGAGCAGATCCGCGGCGTCAAATGCGACTACAGCCTGCAGAGCCTGTCAACGAAGGGGTTGATTCAGGAGGTCGGCCGCAAGGACACGATCGGTCATCCGATTCTCTTCGGCACCACCGACGCCTTCCTGAGCCATTTCGGCCTCGAATCCCTGGAGGATCTTCCCCCGATGCCGGAGGAAGCCGGAAAGGCCGGGGATACCGGCGCGGAAGACGCCGGAACGGCATCGGAGGAAGAGGAGCTGACTTACTGACGCAGCGGCTGCAAATCGTCATCCATCGCAGCATGGCAGACGTGAATTACCATTCACAGCGGCTGCAAAATGGTCATCCATCGCAGCATGGCAGACGTGAATTACCATTCACAGAGGAGAAAAGCCCGGAGAGAAGGAGTTAAACAAAAATGCAGGACAACAGGAAGCCGAGGGCCCGGGAAAAAAGAGTTACCGACAACGGAAAAGGCGTTCAAAAATACGGCCAGGGCCTCGGAACCGGCCCGGTGAACAATACCGGGAACTATGAATCCCGGCGGGAGCAGCGCGCCGGTTCCCCCGGAGGGAATCGCCAAAGCGGCGATCTGTTCTCCGGAGGGAATCGCCAAAGCGGCGATCCGTTCTCCGGAGCAAAACGCGCCGGGAGCAATCCGTTCCAGGCCGGCGGGCGCCAAAGCAGCGATCCGTTCCAGGCCGGCGGGCGCCAGAGCGGCAGGCCTTCCGGGTCCTCGAGGGCCGGGGGAGATCCCTTCAAATCCTCCCGGCGCGGCGGGAACCCCTTCGGCGGGCTCTTTGGCGGTCATTCCAGCCAAAACTCCGGCAGCCCCTTCGGCGGCACGACCGGCGGATCTTCCGGCAATCATTCCGGCAGCCCCTTCGGCGGCACGACCGGCGGATCTTCCGGCAATCATTCCAGCAGCCCCTTCGGCGGCGGAAAGCTGATCGGAATCATCATCCTGCTGGTCCTCCTGCTGGGGGGCGGCCGGCTGAGCGGCCTCTTCGGGGGCGAGGAAGCCTCCCTCCCTGTGGCGGACTCCGGAACGACAACCTCCGGAACAGGATCCTCCTCCGGCACCTCCTCCAGCACCTCCAGCACCTCCTCCGGCCTGAGCGGCCTGCTTAGCGCCCTGATGAACTCCTCCTCAGGCTCTGTCTACGATTTCATCCCCTCCGGCGGCGGGCAAAGCGGCGCCGGCACCTCCTCCGGCGGCACCTCCGGCATCCCCTCCGGCACCTCCTCCGGCGCGGAATATTATACCTATGCCTCCAGCGGCAACGATTCCTCGGCGGATCAGACCGTCGCGCCGGGCGCCCGGGAAAAATACACAAAGATCCTGGGTGGGGGTCAGGACCGGATGACGATCCTGGTCTATCTCTGCGGCTCCGACCTGGAGAGCAAAAACGGCATGGGAACGGCTGACCTTAAGGAAATGGCGAACGCCCGGATTGGCGAAAAGGTGAACCTGATCGTCTATACAGGCGGCGCCTCCCGCTGGCGGAACAGCGTGGTATCTTCCACGACCAACCAGATCTACCAGATCCGGGACGGCTCCCTGACCCGGCTGGAGTCCGACCTGGGGAACGCCTCCATGACGGATCCCAATACCCTGACCCGTTTCATCCAATACGGCCGGGAGCATTTTCCGGCCAACCGGATGGCCCTGATCCTCTGGGACCATGGCGGCGGCAGCGTCAGCGGCTTCGGCTATGACGAAAAAACCGGGCGAAACCGAAGCATGACCCTGGCCGGCATCGATTCGGCGCTGGCGAAGGCCGGGGAGAAGTTTGATTTCATCGGCTTCGACGCCTGCCTGATGGCGACGGTGGAAAACGGGCTTATGCTCAGCCAGTACGCCGACTATATGATCGCCAGCGAGGAAACCGAGCCCGGCGTCGGATGGTATTATACGGACTGGCTGACGGCCCTCTCCGCCAATCCGGCCATGGAAACGGTTCAGATCGGAAAGCATATCGCGGATGACTTCGTCTCCGTCTGCTCCCGGAAATGCCGCGGCCAGGGCACGACGCTGAGCGTCGTCGATCTGGCGGAGCTGGCCGCGACGGTGCCCGGGGAGCTGAAGGATTTCAGCCTTGAAACGAACAGTCTGATCCAGCATAATGAATACGCCCGCGTCTCCGGCGCGAGAAGCCGAACCCGGGAATTCGCCCAGTCCAGCCGCATCGACCAGATCGATCTGATCCATTTCGCGGAAAACCTCGGAACATCCTCCGGAAAGGAGCTGGCGGACGCGCTGCGGGGGGCGGTCAAATATAACCGAACCGGGGGCGGCCTCAGCCATTCCTATGGCCTTAGCATCTATTTCCCCTACAGGCGCGGCGCGAAGGTTCGCGAGGTCGTTTCGACCTATGAAGCGATCGGCATGGAGAGCGAATATACCCGGTGCATCCAGGAATTCGCGAGCCTGGAGCTGAGCGGGCAGCTCAGCGCTGGCAGCTCTTTCGATGAGATCACCTCCGGCCAGCCCTCCGGCGGGATTCTGGATATCCTCCTGGGCGGCAGCGGCTCTGGCTCCGGATACGGCGGCGGCTCCTACGGCGGCTCCTCCTTCGGATACGGCGGCTCCTACGGCGGTTCCGGGTTTGGGAGCCTCCTGGGGGATCTGTTCTCCGGAAATGCCTCCGGCTTCGGCGGCTTCGGCTCCTCCTCCGGATCCGGCGCCTCCTACGGCGGCTCCTCCTCCGGATACGGCGCCTCCTACGGCGGCTCCTCCTCCGCCTCCGATCTGAGCGGCCTGCTGACGCTGTTCTCCGGCCGCCAGATGACGGCGGACAGGGCCATGGCCTATATCCAGGAGAATCATTTCGACCCGTCGAATCTGGTTTGGCGGAATGGGCGGATCACCCTGCCGGAAAGCCAGTGGAACCTGATTCAGTCCGTCAACCGCAATATCTTCTTTGACGACGGCAGCGGCTTTATCGATCTGGGAATGGATCCGGACTACGAAACCGACGGAAACGATCTGCTCTCCTCCTTCGATGGAACAGTGATCTCGGTCGACGGCCAGCCGATCGCCTTCTACTTCCTGGATTCCGTCGAGGAAGGGGATTACTATCGGATCACCGGCTACAGCCCAGCGATGCTGAACGGGGTCCGGGTGGACCTCCTGTTCGTCTTCGACCAGGATAATCCCTACTGCTATATCGTGGGGGCCCGCCAGGTCTATCCGGATTCAGACTGGTCGACGCTCCCGAAAAACCTGATCCAGATCGGGCGGGGAGATCAGCTCCAGTTCCTCTGCGACTATTTCGATTACGAGGGGAACTACCAGGATTCCTACCGGCTCGGAAAGCCGATCACCCTGGGTTATAATATCCTGATCAGCAATACCCCCGTCGAGCGCGGCCGCTGCTCCGTCACCTACTGCCTGACGGATCTCTACCAGAATCCCTGGTGGACGCCGGTCGCCCCGTAACAGTACCCCCGTTCCGGGCGTGCTTATGCCCTGGGTGGAACGTGGGGACTGTCCCTCGCGTTCCACGTTCCGTGGAACACAGGGACTGTCCCCGCGTTCCAGTCTCCCCATAACAGTGGAACACAGGGACTGTCCCCGCGTTCCAGTCTCCCCATATCAGAACAACAGGAAAAAGATCGAAAACAGAAATGAACGAATGGAAAGCAAGAGAGTCGGAAATGAATGAACGGAAAGTAAGCGCCCCGGAAAAGATCGCCCCGGAAAAGATCGCCCAGGAAAAAATCGACCAGGAAAACTTTGAACGCGCGCTGGACCGGGTCCAGAAGGCCCCCCGCTATACCGGCGGGGAAATGAACACCTCGGTCAAGCCCTGGAACAAAGATCTCCTCCGCTTCGGCTTCTGCTTCCCGGATACCTACGAAGTCGGAATGAGCCATCTGGGGCTGAAGCTCCTCTATGGGCTGATCAACCGCGAACCCTGGAGCCTCTGCGAGCGGTTCTTTATGCCCTGGACGGATATGATCGCCGAGATGAAGGCGCGCCGCATCCCCCTGCTCAGCATGGAAAGCCGTCATCCGATGAAGGAATTCGACGTCGTCGGCTTTACCCTGCAGTATGAAATGAGCTATACGAATATCCTGGCGATGCTGGATATGGGCGGGATCCCGCTGGAAAACAGAGAGCGCGGCGAGGCGGATCCGATCGTCGTCGCCGGCGGCCCCTGCGCCTTTAATCCGGAACCCCTGGCCCCCTTTATCGATGCCTTCATGATCGGGGACGGCGAGGACGTGCTCCTCGAGCTGAACCAGGTGATTCAGGATCGGAAAAAAACCGGCGAATCCCGCCGGGCCTGCCTGAAAAAGCTCGCGCGGCTCCCCGGGGTCTACGTCCCGGATCTCTATGCCGTCGCCTATAACGAAGATGGTACGGTCCGCGCCGTCGAGCCCATGGCCCCGGAGGCGCCGGCCCGGATCCTCCGCCGCTTCGTGACGGATCTGGATGCCGCCTATTATCCGGAGGAAATCCCCGTGCCCTATACCGAGGTCATCTTCGACCGGATTATGCTGGAAATCATGCGGGGCTGTACCCGGGGGTGCCGCTTCTGCCAGGCGGGCATGCTGTACCGCCCCGTCCGGGAGCGAAGCCTTCCCCGGCTGGCCGATCTGGCGGAAAAGCTGGTCCGGTCGACGGGCTACGAGGAAATCAGCCTCAGCAGCCTGTCCAGCGGGGATTACAGCTGCCTGCCGGAGCTGATCCGGGAGCTGATGAGGCGGCTGAAGGATAAAAGGGTGTCGATCAGCCTGCCGAGCCTGCGCCTGGATTCGGTGCTGAAGGAGAGCCTCGAGGAAACCCAGCAGGTCAAGAAAACCAGCCTGACCTTCGCCCCCGAGGCCGGCACCCAGCGGCTGCGGGATGTGATTAACAAGGGCGTCACGGAGGCGGATCTGCTGGAAAAATGCCGGGATGCCTTCGAGGGCGGCTGGAGCAGCGTCAAGCTCTACTTTATGGAAGGCCTCCCGACGGAAACGGATCAGGATCTGGCGGGCATCGCGGACCTGGCCCGAAAGGTCGTCGCCGAATATTTCGGAGTCCCCAAACCCCGGCGGGCGAAGGGCCTGCGGGTTTCCGTCAGCGTCTCAACCTTCGTGCCGAAGCCCTTTACGCCCTTCCAGTGGGAGGCCCAGGACCCAATCCCGACGATTCAGGCGAAGCAGTCCCTCCTGAAAAAGCTCCTGAATATGAAGGGGGTTCAGTTTAACTGGCATGAGCCCTATCTCAGCTTCCTCGAGGCCTGCTTCGCCCGGGGCGACCGGCGGCTGGGAGCCGTCCTGAAGCGGGCCTGGGAAAAGGGCTGCATCCTGGACGGATGGAGCGAAACCTTCCGTTTCGACCTCTGGATGGAAGCCTTCCGGGAATGTGGCCTGGATCCCGCCTTCTATGCGAACCGGGTTCGGCCGAAGGACGAGGTCCTGCCCTGGGATCATATCGACAGCGGAATTTCCAAAGCCTTCCTCTGGCGGGAGCGGGAAAAAGCCGCCCGGGCGGAAGTCACCCGGGACTGCCGTCAGGGCTGTAACGGCTGCGGCCTGCAGAAGCTGAAAGGCGTCTGCGCCTGGGCCGGAGCGAATGCGGCCGGGGCGGCGGAGGCCGGATCGGCTGAGACAGGCGGCGACGCCGGAGCCGCGAAAGGGGGAGCCGAAAAATGCGAATGATGGCGGTTTTTGAAAAAAGCGAGCGTATCCGGCATATCGGCCATCTGGATATCCAGCGCAGCGTCCAGCGGGGCCTGCGAAGAAGCGGCCTGCCGGTGGCCTATTCGAACGGCTTTCATCCCCATATCCTGATCTCCTTCGCCAGCGCCCTGTCGACCGGCGCGGCGGGAAAACGGGAAATCATGGATGTGACCCTGGCGGAGCCGGTAACGGCGGATCGCTTCCTCGATGCGATGAACCGGGCCATGCCGCCGGTGCTGCGGCTCCTCGAAGCCCATCCCCTGGCGGATCGGGCCCCGGCGCTGATGACCCTGGTCCGGGCGGCGGTCTACGACCTTCGGATCGACGGGGAGGAGGAAGCCCGGCGGATCCTCGGCGCGATCCCGGCCGCCCTGGCCCGCCGGGAGCTCCGGGCGATGCGGAAAACGAAAACAAAGCTGGAGGAGATCGATATCCGGCCGCTGATTCTCGGCCTGAATATCCCTGCCGCCCCCGCCGCGCCCGCCGCCGGGGAAACCCCCGCCGCCCCTGCCGCCTGGGAAAACCCCGCCGACCCCGCCGCCGGGGACCCCCCCGCCGCCCCCCATCTCCGCGCGGTTCTGACGCTGACGGAAACGACATCCTGCAAGCCGGGCATGCTGATGGAAGCCCTGAGCCGGGAGGCGGGGCTGGCGGAAGTCCCCCGCTTTGTGACCACCCGGCTGGCCCTCCTGGGCGAGGACGCGGCGGGCAGGCTGATCCCCCTGGAAAAAGCAGCCGCGGAAAGCTGATGGAACGTGGGGACTGTCCCCCTGTCTGACCTGCCCGCAGGGCAGCAGAACGAGGGAAGCGCAAGCGTGCCGCGCGCTGCAAAAGGTGAAATCGCTGATGAAAGAAAGACTGATCTACGAAACCCCGGAAGCCTACTGGGTCTGCGAGAGACAGGAAGACGGTTCTTGGCAGACAGGACAGAAGAACTGTCCCCTCTGTCTGGTCGAATACCTGCCCCGGGATCGGGCGGATGAAGCCGGCGCCGTCTTTATGGGCCGGGTGAACCGGATCATGAAAAGCCTGGACTGCGCCTTTGTGGATCTGGGCCGAAAGCGGGATGGCTTTCTGCCCCTCCGGGAAAACAGCCGGAGCTTTACGGGCGGGCCCCTTCGCTCCGGTGATCTGATCCCGGTCCAGATCCGAAAGGAGGAAACCGGCGAAAAGGGCGCCTTCCTTTCCCGGGATCTTTCCCTGGCGGGGAACCTGGTGATCCTGATGCCGCTGAACCGCTTCGTGGGCGTCAGCCGAAAAATCACGGATCCCGAAAAGGCGGAAGCGCTGAAGGCGATCGGAAACCGAATCGTCGCCGACCCCGCCCCCGCGTCGGCATCCGCCTCCGCCTCGGCCGCGCCCCCCTGCGACGAGACCTGCAGTCCCGCCGACTCCGCCCCCGACTCCGCCCCCGCCCCCGCCGCCTTCGGCCTGGTGCTGCGGGAGGCGGCCTGCTTTGCCTCCGAGTCGGAAATCCGGCGGGAGACGGCGGAGCTGCTGGCGCGCTGGCAGGCGCTCCGCCGCGGGATCCGGGCCGCGGAAAAGCCGGGCCTCCTCCGGGCGGACTCCCTCCTGTCCCAGCTCCGGAACGACTATGACCATAACGGCCCCCTGCGGATCGAGACCGTGGAGACGGTTCCGGAGGCGCTGCGGGCCCAGCTGAAGACGGCCTCCGCCCGAAAGGTGGAGCTGCCCGGCGGCGGAAATCTGGTCATCGACCGCTGCGAGGCCATGACGGTGATCGACGTGAACTCCGCCAGGGATTCGAGCGGCTCCGAAAAGGAGCCGGCGGTTACGGAAGTCAATCTCGCCGCCTGCGAAGCCATCGTCCGCCAGGTTCGTCTCCGAAACCTCGGCGGCATCATCCTGGTGGATTTTATCGATATGGATGCCCCGGAGGACCGGGAAAGGGTCGCGGCCCGGCTCGGGGAGCTCTTCCGGGCGGATAGGATGAAAACGGTGCTCCACGGGTGGACGAACCTCGGCCTGATGGAAATTACGCGAAGGCGGTATCGGAAGGAGTTAAACCCATGAGATCAGACAGCGTCCTGATTCCGGAGGAAGAGATGGCGAGGCAGCGGGATCTGGCCCTCGAGGTGAAGGCCCTTCCGCATCGCCCGCGAAGCTACTTTGTCGTAACCTACGGCTGCCAGATGAACGCCCATGATTCGGAAAAAATCGCCGGCATGCTGGAGGAAATGGGCCTGCTTCCCGCCCCGCGCCGGGAGGAAGCGGATTTCGTGATCTTTAATACCTGCTGTATCCGGGAAAACGCCGAGCGCAAGGCCCTGGGCAACGTGGCCTGGCTGAAGGAAATCAAACGGCAGCGGCCGGAAATGATGATCGCCGTCTGCGGCTGTATGGCCCAGGAGCCGGGAATGGCGGAGCGGCTGCTGAAGCAGTATCGCTTCGTGGATCTGATCTTCGGCACATCGAATCTCTATCGGCTGCCGGAGCTTTTGCTGTCTCGGCTGAACGCGGGGGCCCCCCTCGTCGCCGTCGATGACGCGGATACCCTTCCCGAAGGGGTCCCGGTCCGGCGGCTGCGCCATGATGCGGCCTATCTGACGATCATGTATGGCTGCAATAATTTCTGCTCCTATTGTATCGTCCCCTACGTCCGGGGGCGGGAGCGGAGCCGCCGCGAGGAGGATATCCTGCGGGAGGCCGAAGCCCTGGCGGCCGCCGGCGTGCGGGAAATCATGCTCCTGGGCCAGAATGTGAACAGCTATGGGCTGGATTCGGCGGGAAAGCCCCTCTTTCCGTCCCTGCTCCGAAGGCTGGATCAGGTCGGGATCGAGCGGATCCGCTTCATGACCAGCCATCCGAAGGATCTCTCGAACGATCTGATCGCCGCCATGGCGGAAAGCGCCCATGTCCTGCCCCAGTTTCATCTTCCCGTCCAGAGCGGAAGCGATCCGATCCTTTTGCGGATGAACCGGCATTATACCCGCTCTCAGTATCTGGATCGGGTTCGGAAGCTGCGCGCGGCGATTCCGGGAATCGGCCTTTCGACGGATATGATCGTCGCCTTCCCGGGGGAGACGGAGGCGGATTTTGAGGAAACCCTGTCGCTGGTTTCCGAGGTCCGCTATGACAGCGCCTTTACCTTTGTTTATTCCCCCCGGACCGGAACGAAGGCCGCCTCCTTCCCGGACCAGATTCCGCCGGAGATCGCGAAGGACCGGATCACCCGGCTGATCGCCCTGCAGGAAGCGCTGCAGCGGGAGACGCTCTCGCGGTTTTTGAATCAGGAGGAGGAGCTCCTGGTGGAAAGCGTCAGCCGGCGGAGCGAGGAGGCGGTTTCCGGAAAAGGGCGCCACGGAATCTCGATCACCCTCCCGGGAGGCGCGGAGGATATCGGAAAAATCCTCCGCTGCCGGATTGTGAAGGTGAAGAATAATACGCTGATCGGCGAAAGAATCCCCTGACCGGACGAAAGAATGCCGTCGCAGAATGATATACTAGTTCACGTTAGAATTTGCCGGAGGCAAAGCTCTTACGTGAACGTATATGCCGCGGGCAGGACGATGGTTTGGCAATCAATTCCGTTCGCGAGTATAGACGTGAACTGATGTTCAAAGAGGAGGAAGAAACAGATGCGGGAAGTTATGACAAAAGCCCAGGAGCTGGCCGAAGCCATTCTGGCCAGCGCGGTATACCGGAAAATGAAGGAGCTGGAAGGGGAGGTCCGCCGGGATCCGGAGGCGGCCAACGCCCTGGGGCAGCTGATCGAAAAGCGAAGCCGGGTTGAAAATATCCTATCGGACAGCAACATGGATCCGGAGGAGCTGAAAAAAGCCAGCCTGGAAATGGAGGAGGCGGAGAAGGCCATGAATCAGAACGAAAAGATTCAGGCCCTTCGGGAGGCCCGGAAGGATTTCCAGACCATGATGGATAACGTGAACAAGATTCTGCGGCTCGTCGTGACGGGCGAGGTCGCGGAGGAGCGGGAGACCGGCCGCGCTGGCGGATGCTCTGGCAGCTGCGCTGGCTGCAGCGGCTGCCAGTGAGCATTCGGAGGAAGATGCAATGGCCTTATCACCGATGATGCGTCAGTATCTCGATCTTCATGCCCAGTATCCGGACTGCCTGCTGCTCTTCCGGCTGGGGGATTTTTATGAGCTTTTTTTCGAGGACGCGAAGACGGCCTCCCGGGAGCTGGAGCTGACGCTGACCGGGCGGGACTGCGGGCTGGAGGAGCGGGCGCCCATGTGCGGCGTGCCGTATCATTCCGTCAATACCTATATTGAGAAGCTGATCGAAAAGGGGTATCAGGTCGCCATCTGCGAACAGATGGAGGATCCGGCCCTGGCCAAAGGGCTGGTGGATCGCCAGGTGATCCGGGTTATCACTGCCGGAACGGTCACCGATCCCGCCATGCTGGAGGAAAAGAAGAATAATTATCTCGCCTCCGTCTGCTTCCAGGGCCGCCGGGTGGGCCTGGCCTGCGTCGATGTCTCGACCGGGGAGTTTACCGTCATGGAGCCGGAGCCCGCCGCCCTGAAGGCGGAGCTCGCCCGGCTCGCGCCGACGGAGATCATCGCCGGCGACGCGGCCAGGGTTCGGGCGGAGATCGGGGGCGACGGGACGCGAATCGCGGAGAAACCCCCGGCGTGGTATCAGCTCAAAAATGCCCGATCGATCCTCCTGGAGCATTTTCACGTTTCCGATCTGACGCCGCTGGGCCTGGCGGAGCATTCCGCCGGGGCCTGCGCCGCCGGGGCGGTGCTGCGCTATCTTCGGGAAACCCAGAAAAACGGCCTGGACCACCTGCTTTCCCTCCGCTTTACCGAAAACGGCGAATATATGGTGCTGGACGCGAATACGGCGCGGAATCTGGAGCTGACGGAGAGCCTCCGGGGAAGGGGAAAAAAGGGAACCCTCCTGGCCCTCCTGGACAGGACCTGTACGGCCATGGGCGGCAGGATGCTGCGAAGCTGGGTGGAGCGGCCACTGATCCGGAAGGAGGCGATCGAGGAAAGGCTGGAGGCGGTCGGCGAGCTGAAGGACGACCTGATCCTGCGGGAATCCCTCGCCGAAAAGCTGACGGGCGTTTACGATCTGGAGCGGCTGGTCTCGAAAATCGCCTATCAGAATCTGAATCCGAAGGACTGCGCAGCCCTTTGCTCCTCCCTCGGGCGAATCCCGGAAATGAAGGCGCTGCTGAAGGACGCCTCCTCCGAAGCCCTGGCGCGGCTCCGCGCCCGGCTGGATCCGCTGGAGGATCTGACGGCGCTTCTGCGGCGGGCCCTGGCCGACGATCCCCCCTTTCTCCTCTCCGAAGGCGGCTTTATCCGGGACGGCTATTCCGCGGCCCTGGATGAATACCGCCTCGCCCAGCGGGACGGAAAGCAGTGGATCCTGGATCTGGAGGCCCGGGAAAGGCAGCGAACCGGCATTAAGAATCTTCGGGTCCAGTATAATAAGGTCTTCGGATATTATATCGAGGTCACGAAATCCAACCTGGCCCTGGTTCCGGAGGACTATGTCCGGAAACAGACCCTGGTCAGCGCCGAGCGGTTTATGACACCGGAGCTCAAGGAGACGGAGCAGAAAATCGTCGGGGCCCAGGAGCTGAGCGTCCGGCTGGAGCTGGAGCTCTTTGGCGAAATCCGGCGGGAAATCGCCGACCGTCTCCGGCGGATTCAGGAAACCAGCGAAGCCGTCAAAACCCTGGACGCGCTTTTGAGCCTGGCCCGGGCGGCTTCGGATCATCAGTATGTCCGGCCGGAAATCACGGAGGACGGTCCGCTGAGGATTACGGAAGGCCGCCATCCCGTGGTGGAGCGGACCCTGGAGGAATCCGGCTTCGTTCCGAACGATACCCTCCTGGATACCGACGAAAACCGGATGATGATTATTACGGGGCCCAATATGGCCGGAAAGAGCACCTATATGCGCCAGGTGGCGCTGATTGCCCTCATGGCTCAGATCGGCTCCTTCGTCCCGGCCACGGAGGCCTCCCTTCCGATCTGCGACAGGATCTTTACCCGGGTCGGCGCCTCCGACGACCTGGCCTCCGGCCAGAGCACCTTCATGGTCGAGATGAGCGAAACCGCCCATATTCTCCGAAACGCGACCGCCAGAAGCCTGATTATCCTGGATGAAATCGGCCGCGGAACCAGCACCTTCGACGGGCTGGCGATCGCCTGGGCTGTCGTGGAATATATCTGCTCGAAGGAGCATATCGGCGCGAAAACCCTCTTCGCCACCCATTATCATGAGCTGTCCGAGCTCGAGGGCCATCTCGAGGGCGTCAGGAACTTCTGCATCTCCGTCAGGGAGCACGGGGAGGACGTGATTTTCCTTCGGAAAATCGTCCGGGGCGGCGCCGATAAAAGCTTCGGGGTCCATGTTGCCCGGCTGGCCGGGATTCCGCGCCCCGTGATCGCCCGGGCCCATGAGATTCAGGCCCGGCTCGAGGTCAGCAACATCAATCAGAATACGATCGGAAAGAATATTCTGGGCGATGGAAAAAAGCGAAAGAATGAGCAGGTCGATCTGTTTGAGTATAAGAAGACCGAACTGATTCAGGAGCTGGCGGAAATCGACGTCATGGCGCTGACGCCGATGGAGGCGATCAATAAGCTCTTTCTCCTTCGGGAAAAGGCGAAGAACGTGTAATTTGTCACTGCTCCGTCCGTTCGATCAGGGAAGGATCGCGTTGACAGGCGAATGATTGGATGATATGATTTTATACAAATGGCAGACATGAACGGATATACTAGTTCACGTTAGAATTTGCCGGAGGCAAAGCTCTTACGTGAACGTATATGCCGCGGGCAGGACGATGGTTTGGCAATCAATTCCGTTCGCGAGTATAATGACAGAGGAGGAAGAAAAGAATGAAAGTAGACAAGATCATTAAAAACGCTAAAATCTTCACTTCCGACAGGGAAAATAAGCTGGCCAGCGCGCTGGCCGTGAAGGATGGAAAGTTCGTCTATGTGGGCGATGAGAAGGGCCTTTCGGAATATGAGGGAGAGACGGAGGATTTAGCCGGAAAATTTATCATGCCCGGCATCATCGACAGCCATGTTCATATCACCATGGGCGCCGGATACGAGCTGGTGGGCGATATTGGAAAGATGCTTCACTGCAACGGCAAGCAGGAAGTCCTGGATACCATCGCGGAGGATATCCGGAAGAATCCCGGTAAGCGGCGTTATTGCTATATTCTCCACAAAAAGATGCTGAACGACGAGGATCTCACGAAGGAAGATCTGGACGCGATTTGCCCGGACGGAGAATTGCAGATTCAGGAAGCGCAGATGCACAGCATCTGGGTGAATTCCAATATCTTAAGGAAGCACGGCATTACGGATGATATCAAGGACCCGGTTCCGGGCTTAAGCTTTTATGTGCGCAAGGACGGGCACGTGACCGGAGAAATGAGCGAGGGCGCGACGGAGCTGCCGATTATTCTGGACAGCGCCATGGATAAGCCGGATTCGGAGATTGACGCCGCGATTCAGCGCTGGATTGATTATTCCTTAAGCGTCGGCGTGACAGGGGTTTTCGACGCCGGTATTCCGGGATACCCTGAATTTCATGAGCGTGTCTATAAACGCCTTCGGAGCCTGGATCA
>JAFRHH010000042.1 GCA_017433405.1 Clostridia bacterium
TAGGCGAGGCTGGCCGCGGTGGGCTCATTGATGATCCGTTTTACGTCGAGTCCGGCGATCCGGCCGGCGTCCTTGGTCGCCTGCCGCTGGCTGTCGTTGAAGTAGGCCGGCACGGTGATGACCGCCTGGGTCACGGTTTCGCCCAGATAGCTCTCCGCCGTCTCCTTCATCTTGCTCAGGATCATGGCGCTGATATCCTGGGGGGTGTACTGCTTTCCGTCGATGTTGACCTTATAGGTGGTTCCCATCTCCCGCTTGATGGAGATGACGGTCCGGTCGGGGTTGGTGACGGCCTGCCGCTTGGCGACCTGACCGATCAGGCGCTCCCCGTCCTTGGTGAAGGCGACCACGGACGGCGTGGTCCGGCTGCCTTCGGCGTTGGCGATGACGGTGGGCTGTCCGCCCTCCATCACGGCGACGCAGCTGTTGGTGGTACCCAGGTCAATTCCGATAATCTTGCTCATAATCGTTTCCTCCGTTTATCTTCTTAAATTCGTGATTTCCGATTTTATATGATCAGGGCCTCCCGACCCGATCCCGCTTTCCGTGGGGTTCCTTATTCCGGAACCACCTTGACCATCGCGTGGCGGAGCACCCTGTCCCCCATGCGGTAGCCCTTCTGGAGCACCTGGCAGACCGTTCCCGGCTCCCCGTCCTCCGGGGTTCCCTGGAGGATCGCGTTCTCCAGATTCGGGTCAAACTTTTCCCCGAGCCGGTCGATGGGGGAAACCTCCAGCTTCTGGTAAACCTCGTTCATCTGCTTCAGCACGAGGGTCACGCCGTTTTTCAGCGCCTCGTCCGCGCTGCCCTCCGCCGCGGCCACCGCCCGCTCCAGGTTGTCGAGCACGGGCAGCATCGCCGCCGCCACGTCCTTCCGGCCGTCAGCGTAGGCGTCCGCCCGGACGCTCTCGTTCCGCTTCCGGAAATTCTCGAAATCCGCCTGGACCCGCTGGGCCATGGCCAGATATTCCGCGGTCTTCTCCCGGGCCTTGTCCAGCTCCGCCTGCAGCCCGTCGGCCTCCGGCTTCGGCTGCTCCTCCGGCGTTCCTTCCGCTTCCTCCGCCGCGGCCGCTTTCGCTTCTTCCGCCGCTTCCGCCGCTTCCGCGTTCTCCGTCAGCTTCTCTTCGGGCTCCGGGGAATTCCTGTTCTTCTTGGCTTTGCTCATCTCTTCCGCTTATCCTCCGATTCTTTGTCCGTATCTCCGCTGAACAGCTCCGTCAGTTCCCTGCCCATGCCGTTCAGAATCGACAGCACCCTGGAATACCGCATCCTCGTCGGGCCGATCACGCCGATCGTCCCCTGCTGGCCGCCTTTCGTCGAATAGGTGGCCGTCACGATGGAGCAGTCCGCCATTTCGGGAACCCCGGTCTCCGGCCCGATGCGGACCGTAAAGGCCATTTCCCCGCTTCCGCGGATAATGTCCGCCAGCTTGTCCCGGGTCTCCAGCAGGCTCAGGAAGTTCCGGGCCTTGTCCACATCGCTGTACTCCGGATAGGCCAGCATGTTGCTGGTTCCGCCCACCGCCATATGGGTCCGCCCCGGGCAGTTCCGATCGCTGGCCAGGTACCCGTACAGCCCCTGAAGCACTTCGTCGCTTCCCCGCATCCGCTCGATCAGGCGGGGCATCGCCGCGCAGACCTCCTCGAGGGTCTTCCCCCTGAGCTCCTCCGTCAGCGCCCGGGAGATGTTGTACAGGGTATCGTCGTCCATATCCCCGCCGACCCGGATCACGTTGTCCCGGATGATCCCGGAATCCGTTACGATCACCGCCAGCGCCATCCCCGTGGATACGGGCACGAGCTGAACCGTCTGCAGCCTGGGCTGAGCCCCCTTGGGGGAAAGCACCACCGAGGTATACCGCGTCAGGCTGGAGATGATCTGGGCCGCCCGGTCGATGACCTCCTCCATCTGGCTGATCCGCCCGGAAAAATGCTCCCGGATGCTGCCTTCGCTGTCGTCCGGGATCCGCCCGGTGTGCATCAGGGAATCCACATACAGCCGGTAGGCCTTGGTGGAGGGGATCCTTCCGGCGGAAACATGGGGCTGATCCAGGTACCCCAGCTCCTCCAGATCGCTCATCTCGTTCCGAATGGTCGCGGAAGACAATCCCATGTCATACTTCCGGCTGATGGTTCTGGACCCGACGGGAACGCCGGTCAGAATATAGTCATCAATGATCGCCTGAAGGATGCGCAGCTTCCGCTCATCCATATTCATCGGTTGCCCTCCTTTCCTTCGGATTGTTAGCACTCACTCGACTCGAGTGCTAACCACGTGCATACTCTAACACCACCCTTCCCCTTTGTCAAGCGTTTCCAAGATGAATTTTCCGTGAACAGGGCATTTCCATCATGAACATTCCGTGAACGCAAAAAAAAGAGGCCTGGTTCACAGGCCGCTGGTAATATAGACGCCGTTATCCGTCAGCCAGCTGTCTGGCGAGGCGTACAGAACTGAGAAGGAGCCTCCGCGCTGGCGGTAGAGGAAGACGCGGGTTCCGTCGCCCCGCTGCCAGGTCAGAACGTCGGAGAGGGTATCCACCGTATACATGCCCGGATAAACCCGGTCCATCAGAGCTACCACCTCCGCCCCTTCTCCCGCCGAACGCTCCCCGTAGACGTTGCTGAGGGCGCCCGCCAGATAGGCGTAGCTTCCCGCCGGCTCCGCCGGATCGAAGGCGTAGAGGATCATGTTCAGCTTCTGCTGCTGAAAGATGTAGACCAGGTCGGCAAAGAAGCGGCTGACCTCGACCCGGCTGACGGAATAGAGAACGGACCACTCCGCCTGGCTTCTTTCTTCCATCTGAACGCCCGTCTCCGCTCCCCGGACCTCCTCCGGGCCCATGCCCCAGCGGACGCCGCCGCGAAAGGAAAAGACCGTTCCGTCCGGCTGAAGCGGCGAGGGCGTCGGCGTGCTCTGCCAGGTGGGAAACCATCCCTCCCCGGCGCCGCCCGAGGCCGAAAGCAGCATTCCCGCCGCCAGCAGGGCGGCCATCCCTCCGCGGATCCTCATGGCTTTTCCTCCTCTTCCGCCACCTCCGGCTCGATGCCGGCCATGCTGAAAATCTGCCGCTCCGTCTCCCCGATAATCCGGCTCTGCTCCTCCGGGAAGGGCCGGTCCGGATCGAATTCGATGATCGTCCCGAAGCGGATCGTCTTTCGTTCCTTGCTGGCGTAAACCGGCATCATCCGAAGCCGCTTCCCGGTCTTCCGGAAATAGGCGGCGGCCAGCATCACGAAGCCGGGGGAAAGCTTCCCGATCCCCTGAAGCTCGTATTTCTGGTCCGCGCTCTCCGGAAAGATCATCAGATGGTCGCCGCTCTCCAGCGCCTCGATGCTGAGGCGGACTGTCTCCCGCAGCTTCATCGGCGAATCCCGGTAGACGGGAATGCACTCCAGCTGCCCCAGCACCCGGACGCTGAGCCAGCCGATAAAGCCCGCCACCCACTTTCGCACGAAGACCGGCAGCCACCCCACCTTGCTGAAGGTATTGGTATAGACGTAGTCCGTCACCTTTTTCCGGTCGTCCATCATCTGGGCGATGGCCCAGAAGCGGACGGGCACCGGGAACCAGAGGGTGGCCAGGATCGGCCCGAGAACCTCCAGATGGTTCCCCAGAAAGAGGATCGGGTTCCGGACGTCGCTCACGATATGATCCTGATCCTCCAGCCGGTACCGGAAGAAGGGCCGGAGCAGCGACGCCAGAAAACGGGTCAGGAAGGGCTGGCCCACCTGTCCCCGTACGACGCTTTCCAGCTTCTTCTGCATGACCGGGTGCTCCTCCCCGCTCTCCCGCAGCTGCAGGAAGGCCCGCAGCCGCTCGATATAGCGGGCGCTCATCGGAAAGTGAAATACGCTCAGGAAGGCGACGGCAGCCACCAGCAGCACCGGAATCACCATGGCCGGCTGAAAGCGGGCCGCCATCTGGGGCAGATCCCGGGGCAGGCTGTCCCGGGCGGCGAAGCAGATCACCGTCAGCGCGACCAGCGTCAGCGTATCCCCCATCAGCCAGGCCAGGGTCAGATCCGTCTCCCGCTTTTTCTGAAACTCCGGGGTGTTTTCGCCGCTGATCAGCCTGCCCACGTCCCCCATGACCCGGTCGAGGCGGAAAAGCCCGGACAGGCTCAGGGCGCCGCCGGCGCTGACGGCGGCCAGGCAGAGGTAAACCCGAAGATAGCTGACCTGCTCCGCCCGCAGCATCCAGCCGCAGAAGACGGCGCCGCCGGCGCAGAGAAAGAGGCCGATCAGCAGCATCCAGGTCGGATCCCGCCGCTTCGGCTTCCGGGTTCGGCGCAGGAACTGCAGCGCCGCCTCCGTCGGAATCAGGGTAAAGGCCGCCGCGATCAGCATCGAGGGCAGCAGCCATTCCGTCCGGGTCGAAAGCAGGGCGTAGATCGTCCCGATGACCAGCTCCACCAGGGCGATCAGGGAAACGCTGATCCAGGCATAGGCCTGGTAGGCCTGAACCGACCGGATATCCGGCGCCTCCCGCCCGTCCTCCGGGATTTCGTTCGGGGCGGGGATCCGATCCTTCCCGATGGCATAGGCCCGGAAGAGCACCAGCAGGGCGAAGCCCCCGCTCAGGGCCCACCCGTCCTTCAGATGGGTCACCAGGATAGCGGAAACCGCCAGGATGATGATTCCCTGAATCAGGATTCCGAAGAAAACCAGCCGGCCCGAAGCTGTTCGCCGTCCGCCCGTCAGCCGGACCATCCGCAGCCTCGCCGCGTCCGCCAGCAGGCTCAGCGCCACCACGGCGTAGAGCACCCAGAGCTTCGAGCTTTCGATGGACGCCGGGTAAAGGCCCAGCAGCGCCGTCGTAATGACAAAAAGGACGATCGTCACCAGGATCAGAAGCCGCCGCCCCCATCCGGAAAGCCAGGGCCGGTTTTTTCGAGACAGCAGGTCGGAACACAGCATGACGCTTCGGCCGAAAAGGTACAGCGCGCCCCCATAAAAAGGAAGCTCCGCCAGCGCGCTGGACAGAAGCATGCAGTAGATATAGCCGTAGAGATGGCTCATCGCCGTCGCCGCCGGCATTTTCGCTCCCTTTTCGCCTTTCAAGCCCGCTCCGTTCCTTTCCCTGTGATTCCCCGAAGGGCCATCCAAACCGGCAGCGCCAGCGCGGCGATCATGACCGCGTAGAGCAGCGGGTGGCTGATGGACGTCCGGTCCAGCGCGAATTCCACCCCGGCGCTCACCCCGATGGCCGCCGCCGTCAGGGCGATCGTCGGCCAGGCGGGTCCCCGTTTCCGGCTCCGGATCGCCCGGGCCGCGCCGAATACCAGGATGAGGCCGTAGGCGACCTGCTCCAGCCGCACGAAGCTGAACTCCAGAAAATGATCGTAGCGCAGGCTCTCCAGCAGGATGCCGCCCGCGCCGCAAAGCAGCAGGAACAGGGTTCCCGTGTCCCCCTCCCGCCGGTTTCTTCCGATCAGGAAGACCGTCAGCGCCAGGAACAGGCACAGGAAAAACACGCAGCCGATCCGCCAGGTCGCCAGATAAAAAACATCCTCATATTTGGTGTCCTGAACCGTCAGGAGGTACCCGACGGGAAAGCCCGCCGGCAGGGGGCGGCTGACGTTGAAGCCGGGAATCTTGCCCTCCCCGAACCGGATGGCCGCCAGGGTCAGGGGCAGGCTCAGGCCGACGAAATCGAAAAGCCTCTCCCGGCGCTCCCGAAGCAGCGCAGCCGCGGGAAACACCCCCAGCAGCGCTCCGAAAATGAGCCCCGCGGTGCTCCATCCGCCCTCCGTGATCCGGAACCAGGCGGAAAAGGGCATCGTCATCCCCAGGGACCGGTTCATCAGGCAGAAGGCCAGCCGGGAAAGGATCAGCCCGAGGCCCCCGCTCATCAGGAAGGTCAGGGCGGCTCCGCCCTTCTTCGCGCCGCCTTCCCGGCAAAGCGCCCCCAGGGCCAGCGCCGAGGCGAGGGCGCCGATGGCGCAGAACAGGCCGAAGGCATACATCTCCGTTCCGAACAGGTCGATTTTGACGGCCTCTTCCCACAGTTTCATCCGAATCGTCTTCCTTTTTCGTTACTGCCACCGGTTTTCGGGAACCGCCGTGGCGAAGTAAATCATGTCGCTCTGGGGCCGGGTGCCCGCGCTCTGGTCCCCCTTGTAGTGGAATTTCGCCGTGATCGCCCCCTGGGCGTAGCCCTCGGGCATGATCATCTCGGCGGAATTGCCTCCGTCCAGGTTGTAGGCCTGGAGGCAGCCCAGCTCCTTCATCAGCTCCGCCAGCTCCTGGTGGGTAACCCCGGCGTCCTCGCCGCGGCCCTCCACGATCACCATGACGTAGCTCAGGGGCCCCGTCTGCCCGATGGCGGAGCGGGGATTCCGGTACTTCGGCGCGTAGGCGTAGTCCGGATCAGTCGTCTGGGTTTCCCCGTCGATCACCAGCGCCGGGCCGAACATGAAGGCGTTGGCGATCTCATCCTCGTGGGCCTTCGCCCAGTCCGCCAGGCCCCTGGACCGGACGAAAAGATGGAAGTCCCCGCTTCTGTCGATAATCAGGGTATCCTTGATCTTGTTGGTCTTGGCCTTCCGCCGCTGACCCATCCGGTATTCAAACAGCTTCTTTTCGGGAAGCTGGCTGAAATAGTCCCCGTTCATGGCGATTACCGCGCGGCTGTGGGTGGCCATGGATTCGACGGTCGCGGTCTTGTCCTGGGTTACCTTCGTCCCGGCGATCGCCGTGCGCAGCTGGCTGGGATCCGAAATCCGCACCCGGGCCACGTGGACGGCGGTTCCCTGAACCTCCCGGTCCTCCATGGTCACCTGGATCGTCTCGTCCGCGTATCCGGTCTCCGTATAGCCGGCGGGATTGGGCATGGGCGCCGGAGAGAAATCCAGCGGAAGGGCCCATTCCGGATGGGGAACCAGCTGTCCCTCCCCAACGCTGATGACCTCCAGCTCGTCCTCCGCCCGGGCGGTGGAAAGGAGGAGGCCTCCGAAGTCGATCTCCTCGCCCTCGTCCCCGCTGTCGCTGTTCATCAGCTCCATCTTCGTCCCGTCCAGCAGATCCGGGGAGGAGATCACAAAGGGCAGCGCCAGAATCAGCGCCGCGCACAGAAAGGTCAGCAGAATCCTGAGAGGCATTTTCATGGCGGCAGGTTCCTTCCTTTATTCTTCTTCCTGGTCTTCCGTCATCCGGGTGTTGGCGATGGCGACCAGCTTCTCCGCCAGCTCCTCGTCCTCCACCAGTTCGAAGGTTTCCGTTTCCTCCCCGTTCTCATCCGTCTCCGTCAGCACGCGGCAGACGATGACCTCGGTTCCTTCCTCGTCCTCCCCGTCCTCCTCCGTTTCCTCCGACAGCAGGGCGTATTCATCTCCGTTGTAGAAGAAGAAATCCAGGGGGGTAAAGGCGTACTCGTTTCCGTCCTCGTCCTCAAAGATGACGGGCTCCTGATCCATGTCCATTTCATTTTCGTTCAGTTCGTTTTCGTTCATTCCATTTTCGCTCATGGGGCTCCTCCGTTCTTCATGTTCGTGCCGCTTTGGCCGGTTCTTTTCAGCCGCCGGGTTTCGCCCGGGCTGCCGCCGCCTCCGGCGGCCAGTTTGACGATCTATTATACGAAATCCGCCGGTTCATGGCAAGAGTTGACTTTCGCCCCTCAGCCGGATATCATGTCCTCCGGAGGCTTTTTCGCCAGGTGATGCCGGGTGCCGTCCGGCTCCTGAATAACGACGCCGTCCAGGATCGCCTGGAACCCGGCCCGGTATTCCGCCAGATATTCCTTCCGCAGCGCCGCCTGCTCCGCCGCCTCCTCCGCCGTCAGGCCCGATGTCTTTTTCTTTCGGGCCAGCTCGTTGATGCGCTCGATCTTCTGCTTGTCCATTGTGGGGTATTCCCTCCCTTTTTCCTTTGCATGTCCGTTCGCGAAGCGGGGGGCCTTGTTCCCGCGCTCCGCGCAAATGCCGGCCTGAATACCGCTCCCGCCTGAGCGGAAAGGAGTCTGATGAAAGATGGTTCAGGGTAAATGGTTTGCTCCCGGTCAGCCCCTGGGCGAGGTGCTTCCCGTCCGCGAGGCCGTTTTCGGCGCCGCCGGGCCGGAAAGCGATCCCCTCAGCTGGAACTGCCTGGTCTTCTGGGACGGGGTTCCCGCCGCCGCCGGCCGGATCTGGTGGCAGGACGGCGCCTTCCGGATCGGGGATATCGGCGTCCTGCCGGATTACCGGGGCCGGGGCCTCGGGGATCTCGCCCTGCGGCTGCTCCTCTTCAAGGCCCAGAGCCACGCGGCCCGGGAGGTTCGCCTGAAGACGCCGCCGGAGCTCGCCGGTTTCTTCGCCCGTCTGGGCTTCCGCGCCGGGGCGCCGGAGGAAGGCGGAGCGGAAACGCTGGAAATGATGATCCCCGGGGACGCGATTGATCTGGATACCTGCCGGAACTGTCCCCGTCAGGACTGCCCTTCCCGGAAATAGGCCGCTTCCCGCCGGCTGTCGGCGCCGGCGGTGAGGGTCAGCGCCAGCATCAGCGCCGCCGCCCCAAGAAGGACCGCCAGATCGCCGGCCTCGCTGCCGGTGGTCAGCGCCTTCTCCGACGTCAGCGCCACCGCCCCGGCGCTGAGCAGCGCTCCGATCCAGTTCCCCAGGGACTGGATCCTGTTTTTTCTGTTCCGGTTTCCCCGCCCGGTCCACACCGCCAGGCAGCCCAGGAGCGCCAGGCAGGCAGCGTACCGGAGGACGGGATGCCCGCCGGGGCTCAGCCGGGGATCGGCGCACATCCCGTCGGTCACGATCCGGAGGGCCGCCCACAGGCACAGGGAGGTCATCAGCAGATCGCCTCCGGGCCCCGGCTCCCGCCGCGAAAGAATCAGCCACGCGGCCACCGCGAGAAACAGGATCACCCCGCAGGCGAGATGGATCCGGGCCGGAAGAAAGCATCCGTCCTCCGTCAACCAGGGAACCGCCGCCAGCGGGCGGGGCACGGGAAGGCCCCGGGCCAGCGGGTCATGGGCGATAAAGGCGTTCAGAACCGCCGCAGCCGGCAGAAAGCCGAAGCCGATTCCCTGGGCCAGCAGGCCGCCGCTCATCCGCTCCTTCAGCCGCCCTCTGCGCTCCAGGATCCAAAGCAGGCTCAGCACCAGCAGGGTGCCAAGGCCGCTTCCCAGTCCGATCATGATACTCATCTTGCTCATTGCTCCCCGAAAACCCACCGGTCCTGCAGCTGATAGCTCAGGAAATACAGCAGGGTATCCATCAGGATCTTCGCCAGCCATCCGGCCATGCCGATCTGCCCCAGCATCCAGACCCCCAGATTGCTCAGGCAGATGATCAGCCCGCAGACCAGCGCGTAGCGCAGGGCCGCCCGGCCGGCATGACCCCGGAGGCGGAAGACGAGATCCTTATTCAGCTTGAAATTGATCACGGCGCTGACCAGCCTCGCGCCCCAGCCGCTTAGCTGGATGTTCCACATGCCGCCCCGCCCAAGGCCCGCCAGGGGCAGCAGCCATTCCCGCAAAAGGGCGGCCAGCGCCTGATCGATCACGAAGCAGACCAGGCTGACCCCCATGAATTTGAGAAAGCCTCTGGCCAGCACCCGGAAGATCCGCAGGCTGTCCTTCAGGGGATGATAATGGCTCCCCCGGTTCTCGTTTTCATAGACGGTTTCGATGGGAATCGGGATCATGGGAATCCGCTGATGGGCGCAGGCGATCAGCACGTTCATCTCGTATTCGAACCGTTCCCCGGGAATCTCCGCCATGAAGCGGAGATCCTCCCGCCGGAAGGCCCGCAGCCCCGTCTGGGTATCCGGCAGCCAGGGGCCGTACAGCAGCTTGAACAGCACGCTGGTCACCCGGTTCCCCAGGCTGCTCTTGAAGGGGACGTCCTTCCCGCTGAAATCCCGGGATCCGAGATACAGGGCCCGCTCCCCTTCCTTCAGCTTCTCCGCCAGGCGGATGCAGTCCCGCACCGTATGCTGCCCGTCGGCGTCCGCCGTAATCACGCCGCTGACCCCGCCGAGGTTTTCATCGATCCAGCGGTATCCGGTCTTCAGGGCGGCGCCCTTCCCCCGGTTCTTCGGATGATGCAGCACCGTCACCCCCGGGATGGTTTCGATCTCCTGAAAGATGGGCTGATAGGAGGCCGCGTTTCCGTCGTCCACGATGACCGCGTGTCGGAACCCGCCCTCCATCAGCGCCCTGACATAGTGAGGCAGCCGTTCATCCGGCTCCAGCGATGGAATCAGAATAACCGCCTCCGAGGCCGCCTGGTTCGCCATCCTGCGCCCCTCCCTTCCCGCCTGACAGACAGGCGGAATTATTATAAGCGATTTGGGCCCAAAACACAACATATGGCCGGCCCTTCCGATTGACATACAAGGGGTGTAAGGCTATAATGGGCGCTGAACAAAGGACGGAGGTTGCTGCTATGGGAATTATTCCTTCCAGAAATCTGGAGGATCAGCGCCGGGAGCTGAACGGGATTACCTATTTTGACCGGGGGACGCTGACCGGAAAAAACGGCCGCCGGTATGACCGTTTCGCGATCCAGACGCATTTTGTCGAGGTCGGCGAGGATCAGGCGGAGCTGGTCCGCCGCTACGTGCTGCCCCTGAAGCAGGAGGGGGATCTGCTCTCCTTCGGGGCCAAGGTAATGGCCATGTGTACCCGGAACGTCAAAACCCGGGAGGATGTCAAACCCGGCTTCTGGGCCAACAGGCTCTGGCGCTTCGCCGGGATCAATACGACGGGGGTCGGCATGCATGAACCCTACAAGCTGCAGCTGGTCATCGACATGTGCGGCCTGCCCCGGGTGCTCCTGGCGGCCTTCGTCAGCGCGGTCACCCGGCCCTTCGGCGTTCACGGCCTGTTCTATAAGATCTGCGGCCAGGGCGTGGGCGGCATCGACGGCTTCTATTTCCGCTCCAGCTTCGACCGGTATAAGGAGCTGGCGCTGATCAATCCGCCGAACCCGGTGGAGCTGTGCAATCAGCTGGAAAAGGATACCGGAATCCCGGTGGTCCTGATGGACGCCAACGATCTGGAGCAGAATCAGCTGGGCAAATGCGACGATTTCCCGCTGACGGACGAGGAGATTCAGGACGCGATGGCCGACAATCCCTCCGGCCAGGGGGACGAGCTGACGCCCCTGATCCTGATCCGGCCGCTGAAGGACTGACGGGATGAGGCATATTCCTTCCGGGGAAACCAGCGGGGCGGCGGTGCTGTCCTTCGAGGAGGCCCTCGTGCCCACCGGCGCGGATTTTGACCGGTCCCGCTGGCTCTACGTGCCGGATCACTACAGCGAATACCGTTATATTCTCGGAACCCTGGGGAAGCGGCCCCTCGTCTGCGTCGGGGTCAATCCCTCGACGGCGGTTCCCGGCCGGCTGGACAATACGCTGAAGAGCGCCGAGCGCGTCGCCCGCTTCAACGGCTTTGATTCCTTCATCATGTTCAATGTCTACGCCCAGCGGGCCACCGTGCCCGACGATATGGACCGCACGCTGAACCCGGTGCTTCACCGGGAAAATATGAAGGCCTTCGCCTGGGTGCTGGACCGTCTGCCCGCCCCGCCGGCCGTCTGGGCCGCCTGGGGCGCCGTCATTGAAAAGCGGCCCTGGCTTCCCGCCTGCGTGCTGGATATGGTCGCTGTCGGAAAGGCGCGGAAGGCCGCCTGGCTGACCGCCGGGCCCCGCAGCCGCGCAGGGCATCCCCACCACCCCCTGTATCTGAAAAAGGATTCCCCGCTGGAGGCCTTTGCCGACCTGGAGCCCTATCTCCTGGGGCTGCAGAAAAAGCTGGCCGCCGGGCCGAAGAAGCGGAACCTGCTGCTTTCGGAAGCGGACGGCGGGAACATCTGAAAAAGCAGTATTAACTCGAAAAAAAAGGATGAAAAACGATGAACAAAACCCATGAAATGTCTTTCCTTCTCCGCAGCTGTGACTGCGACATAAACGGCCAGTGGCGCCCCAGCGCCATCCTCGAGGCGATGCAGGAGGCCGCCGGGGAGCATTCCCGGCTGCTGGGCTGCGGAAGGGACGAGCTGCTCCGGCAGAACGCGGTCTGGGTGGTTTCCCGGATCGAGCTGCATATGAACCGCTATCCCGCCGTTGGGGAAACGGTGACGGTGACCACCTTTCCCATGCCGGTCCGGCTGTATTTCTTCCCCCGCTACTACGTGATCACCGACGCCCACGGCGAGATGATCGGCAAGGCCGGCTCCCTCTGGCTGCTGATGGATATCCATACCCGGAAGATGCTTCCGCCGGGGGATGTGGCCCGCCTGATCCCGAACAACCGGGATCTCAGCGTGCCGATGAACCTGCCGGCCGTCGTCGGCGCGCTTCAGGGGGAGGAGCTGGTGTCCGTCTACCGCCCGGTCTATACGGATCTGGACGTCAACGGCCACGTCAACAATACCCGGTATGTGGACTGGCTCTGCAACACCCTGGGAATCGACTGCATGACGCAGCGGGAGCCGGAATCCATTATTCTGAATTACAACCATGAGGTGCTGCCGGAGCAGGAGGTGGTCCTGCACCGGATCATGAAGGAGGATCAGTACCGGCTGATCGGCCGGGTCGGGGATTCCGTCGCCTTCGAGATCGGCGGCGTGCTCCGGGGGCGGCAGCCTTCCCGGTCCCACTGACCGGCGGCGGGGGAGGCGATTAAAATGGATTATGATGTACTGATTGTCGGCGCGGGCCCCGGCGGCATCTTTTCCGCCTGGGAGCTGACGGAGAAGGCGGAGTCCCCGGTGCGGGTGGCCGTCTTCGAGCTGGGCAGTCCCCTGGACAGGCGGAAATGCCCCATCGACGGGGACAGGGTCAAAAGCTGCGTCCGCTGCAAAACCTGCTCCATCATGAGCGGCTTCGGCGGCGCCGGCGCCTTTTCCGACGGTAAATACAATATCACCAATGATTTCGGCGGGACGCTCCACGAGCATATCGGCAAGGCCGCGGCCATGAAGCTGATGCGCTATGTGGACGCGATCAACCTCCGCTTCGGCGGCGAGGGAACGAAGCTGTATTCCACCGCCAACAGCGCCATCAAGCAGCTCTGCCTGCAGAACGGGCTGCATCTGCTCAACGCGCAGGTCCGCCATCTGGGGACGGATATCAACTACGTCGTCCTGGAAAACCTGTATCAGGCGCTGAAGGATCGGGTGGATTTCTTCTTCAATACCCCGGTGCGGGATATCCGGCGGATCGAGGGCGGCTATGAAGCCGTCCTGGAGGACGGCCGGATCGTGACCGCCTCCCGCTGCGTCATCTCCGTGGGAAGGAGCGGCAGCAAGTGGATGGAAGGCATCTGCCGCTCCCTGAACATCCCGACCCACTCCAACCGGGTGGATATCGGCGTGCGGGTCGAGCTGCCCGCCGAGGTGTTCCGGCCCCTGACGGATGAGCTGTACGAGAGCAAGATCGTCTATCGGACGGAGAAGTTCGAGGATCCTGTCCGCACCTTCTGCATGAATCCCCACGGGGTCGTGGTCAGCGAGAACACCAACGGGATCGTGACGGTTAACGGCCACAGCTATGAGGATCCCTCCCGGCATACGGAAAACACCAATTTCGCCCTGCTGGTCAGCAAGCAGTTCTCCGAGCCCTTCAAGGACTCCAACGGCTACGGCGAATCCATCGCCCGGCTGAGCAATATGCTGGGGGGCGGGGTGATGGTGCAGCGCTTCGGCGATCTGATCCGGGGCCGCCGGTCCACCCCCGGGCGGATCGCCTCCTCCTTCGTGACCCCGACCCTCTCCGCGACGCCGGGGGATCTGAGCCTGGTGATCCCCAAGCGGATCCTGGACGGGATCATTGAAATGATCTACGCCCTGGACAAGATCGCCCCCGGAACCGCCAACGACGACACCCTGCTCTACGGCGTCGAGGTCAAGTTCTACAACATGGAAGTGGAGCTGAACGAAAACCTGGAGACCCAGTATCCCGGCCTCTACGTGATCGGGGACGGAAGCGGCGTTACCCACAGCCTCAGCCACGCCAGCGCCAGCGGCGTCCACGTGGCCCGGCATATTCTGGGAACGCTTTGCAATTGAACCGTTTTTCGGTATAATAAGGAATCATCTGCTTACCGGAGGGGGTCTTACGTCCGATGATTCGCCGCGTATTTTCGCTGATTCTTGTTCTGTCGCTGGCGCTGGGGGCCTTCCCGGCCTTCGCGGCCAGGCCGCAGCCTATCTCCACCGGTCCCTGGGATGAGCTTCCCCCCGTCTATGA
>JAFRHH010000043.1 GCA_017433405.1 Clostridia bacterium
GAGCTGGACGACATCCGGCGGCGGATCATGCAGCTGGAGATCGAGGAGGCGGCGCTGAAGAAGGACGACGACGCCCTGTCCAAGGCGCATCTGGAGGAGGTCCGCAGGGAGCTGGCGGAGCACCGGGATCAGTTCAACACCATGAAGGCCCGGTGGGAATCCGAAAAGGAAGCCATCGGGAAGGTGACGAAGCTCCGGGAGGACATCGAGCGGGTGAACGCCCAGATCGAGCAGGCGGAGCGGTCCTACGACCTGAACCGGGCCGCGGAGCTGAAGTACGGCGAGCTGCCGAAGCTGAAGCAGGAGCTGGAAAAGGAAGAGGCGATCGCCGAGGAAAGCAAGGGCGAAAACAGCCTGCTCCGGGACAAGGTGACGGAGGAGGAAATCGCCCGGATCGTCGGCCGCTGGACCGGCATCCCCGTCTCCCGGCTGATGGAAGGGGAGCGGGAAAAGCTCCTACACCTGGAGGACACGCTGCATCAGCGGGTCATCGGCCAGGACGAGGCCGTGCGAAAGGTTTCGGAGGCGATCCTCCGCAGCCGCGCCGGCATTCAGGATCCGAACCGGCCCCTGGGCTCCTTCCTGTTCCTGGGCCCCATTGGCGTCGGCAAGACCGAGCTGGCCAAGGCGCTGGCCCAGGCGCTGTTCGACGACGAGAAGAACATGGTCCGGATCGATATGTCCGAATACATGGAGAAGTTCAGCGTGTCCCGGCTGATCGGCGCGCCTCCCGGATATGTGGGCTATGATGAGGGCGGCCAGCTGACCGAGGCGGTCCGGCGGCATCCCTACTGCGTCGTGCTGTTTGACGAGGTGGAAAAGGCGCATCCCGACGTATTTAACGTCCTGCTGCAGGTGCTCGACGACGGCCGGATCACCGACAGCCAGGGCCGCACCGTGGATTTCAAGAACACGATCCTGATCATGACCAGCAACCTGGGCAGCGAATACATCCTGGAGGGCATTCAGGACGGCGAAATCAGCCCGGAGGCCCGGGAGAAGACGGACCGTCTGCTGAAGACCCATTTCCGGCCGGAGTTCCTGAACCGGATCGACGAGATCGTTTACTATAAGCCGCTGACCCGCAGCGAGATCGGCGCCATCGTGAACCTGATGGTGGACAGCCTCAACCGGCGGCTCGCGGACAAGCAGCTGAAGGTGGTGCTGACCCCTGAGGCCCTGAACGCGGTCATCGACCGGGGCTTTGACCCGGTGTTCGGCGCCCGGCCGCTGAAGCGGTATCTCCAGAGCCGGGTCGAAACCCTGATCGCCCGGAAGGTGATCGCGGCGGACGTGGAGCCCGGCACGACCCTGACGGTAGGCCTGGACGAAAACGGCGAAATCGCGGTTCAGTAAGATTCCCGGACCTCCCGGATCGCCTCGGGCAGCGCCGCGGCGGTATCCCCGGAGAGCATGCTGACATCCCCGTATCGGGCCTGGGCCAGCTCTCCGGCCCGCCCGGCCAGCCAGGCGCCGCCGGATACGGCGTCGGTCAGCGCCTCCGGGTGCGCGGCGCAGAGGGCGGCCAGGATGCCGCTGAGCACGTCCCCGCTGCCGGCGGTGGCCATGCCAGGGCAGCCCCGGGCCACCAGCCGGGTATCCGCGCCGTCGGTGACGACGGTGGCGGTGCCCTTCAATAAAACCCGAACCTGATATTGTTTCGCGAACGCTTCCGCCAGCTGGACGGGAGCGTTTTGTATGTCCGCAACGCTGTGGCCCGACAGCCGGGCGAATTCCCCGGGATGAGGCGTCAGAATCACCGGCGCCCGGGCCTCCCGGAGCGCCCCGCAGCCGACGGCTGCCAGGGCGTTCAGCCCGTCGGCGTCCAGGATCAGGGGCGCGGAGGCGTTCTGCAAAAGCCACCGGACGGCCTTTTCCGTTTCCGCCGTATGCCCGACGCCCATGCCGAAGCCGGCGGCCTTCACGCCCCGGAGGGCGGCGGCGAACTCCTCCTCCCGGAAGAGGAAGTCCCCCTCCCGGTCCGAGAGCGGAAAGAGGGTGCTTTCCAGAATGGCCGGCACCAGCAGCGGGCAGAGGGTTTTCGGCGCGCAGATCCGCACGACGCCGGCCCCCGCGCGCATGGCGCCGGCAGCCATATGGGCCAGGCGGATCGCCCCGGAATACCGCAGGGAGCCGCCGAAGAGCGCCAGATAGCCCCAGTCCCCCTTATGGGAGAAATGCGGCCGGAGCGGAAACAGGGGCTTCAGATCCTCCGCCTCCGTCAGGCGCAGCGTCCGCTCCGCCGGCGGAATCCCGATATCGCAATTCGTCAGGCGGCCGATCAGATCCGGCGCCATGTTCAGAAAATGGCCGGGCTTCAGGCTGCCCACGGAGACCGTCAGATCGCTCCGGACCGCCAGCTCCGCCATGCCGCTGTCCCCGTTCAGGCCGGAGTTGATATCGGCGCTGACGACGAAGGTGCCGCTTTCGTTGATCAGGCGGATCATCCGGGCCGCCTCCCCCTCCGGCCTGCCGCGGAAGCCGGTTCCGAAGATGCAGTCGACCGCGGTGGCAAAGCCCCGGAGGCTTTCCGTCTCCCCCCAGCGACGGACGGGAATCTCCCGCTCCCGGCACCGGTCAAAGTAGAACCGGCCGTCCGGGGTGAAGCGCTCCTCCGGGATCAGCAGGGTGCAGGCCACCCCGGCCTCCTCCAGCAGCAGCGCAAGGGCGTAGCCGTCCCCGGCGTTGTTGCCCGTGCCGCAGACGATGGCCGCCGGGCCCTGCCAGGCGGCGCAGGCCCGGAAGATCCCCTCCGCGGCCCGGCGCATCAGCTCCCGGCCCGGGGTGCCGGCGGCGATGGCGGCGGCATCGCTTTTCCGCATGCCCTGGACGGTCAGTATCTCTTTCATCTTTCAAACAGCTCCCGCTTCCGCTGAATCATGTCCTCCGTCCGGGCGATATAGGTCTCGATGTTCGAAACATTAGGCGCCCGGGGAATGCGGCCCTCCTCTGGCCAGATCCGCTTCGAGATCCCGCCGGCCCCCAGGGCCAGGACGTGGGTGGTTTCCTCCATCATATCCACGTTATAGAGGCAGGCGTGGCCCGGCAGGGCGTAGCCGATGTTTTCCAGGTTGCCGGCCATGTACTTCTGGCGGTACAGATAATAGGGGCCCATGCCCATCCGCCGGGCGGTCTCCAGCCCCATCCGGACCATGGCGGCGGTCCGCTCCCCCGGCGGCAGGGGCGCGTTTTCCAGGCTCAGACGGGAGGTACGCTTCAGGGCCAGGGTATGCACCGTCAGGCTCTCCGGCCGCAGGGCCTCCGCCGCCGCCATCGTCCGGGCGAAATCCGCCTCATCCTCCCCGGGCAGCCCGGCGATGACGTCCATATTGATATGCCCGAGGCCCTCCTCCCGGGCCAGGGCGTAGGCCTCGACCACCTGCTTCGCGGTATGGGCCCGGCCGATGATCTTCAGGGTCCGGTCGTTCATGGTCTGGGGATTAATCGAGATCCGGCCGACGCCCGCCTCCCGGATCGCCCGGAGCTTTTCCCGGGAGAGGGTATCCGGCCGCCCCGCCTCGACGGTATATTCCCGGGCGCCGGGGAAAAACCGGCGCATCGCGGAAAGCAGCTGCTCAAAGGCGGGCAGCGGAAGGGCCGTCGGCGTACCGCCGCCCACATAGACCGCCCGCAGCGTCCGGCCGGTCTCCCCGGGCAGGGGGGCGCAGGCCGCCATCTCCCGGAGCAGGGCGGCCATATAGGGCGCGACCAGATGTCCATCCCCGATTTCGCCGGAGGAGAAGGAGCAGTAGCTGCACCGGGTCGTGCAGAAGGGAATCCCGATATAGATATCCATGAACCGGTCGCCGGGGGGCGGCAGCCCCCGCTGCCGCAGGGCAGTTTCCTTCAGGAGCGCCGCCTTTTCCGGGGTCACGTCGAACTCCCGGATCAGCCGCGCCTCCGCCTCCTCCGGGGAGAGGCCTTCCCGGAGGGCCTCCAGCATCAGATGGGTCGGCCGGACGCCGGTCATGGATCCCCAGGGGGGATGAATTCCCGTCAGGCGGCGGCACAGGTCATACAGGGTCTGCTTGCAGAGCCGGCGAAGCGCCCGCCGCCGGTGCAGCGCCCGCAGCCGGGGATCGGGGTCGTCCGGCACCGGCACGCTCCGGGTAGCCGTCAGGCCGCCGTCGGTAAAGGTCACCCGGTAATAGCCGCCGTCCTCTTCAGCGTGGGGCACGAAGCGAACTGGGGGATCCCAGACGGTTTCCGGAAAAGAGAAGAGCCGGGTCATCACCCGAAGCTCCGGCTCAATGGTTTCCAGGCAGGACGCGATCTCCGTCATGCAAAGCTCCTCTTTCTTGAACATCCGATCATGTGCAGACACGGGGACGGTTCTTCCCGCAGACACGGGGACGGTTCTTCCCGCAGACACGGGGACGGTTCTTCTGTCCGCAGAACCGCTCAGAACTGCTTCTCCGAATCCAGCAGCAGGGTCACGGGCCCGTCGTTCACCAGCCGCACCCGCATCTCCGTGCGAAACCGGCCGGTTTCGACCCGGATGCCCTTCTCCCGCCAGGCGGCGACCAGCTGCTCATACAGGGCGTTGGCGGCCTCGGGCTTCGCCGCCCGGATATAGGAGGGGCGGCGGCCGCCCCGGGCGTCGCCGTAGAGGGTGAACTGGCTGACGGCCAGAATCGCTCCGCCTGCGTCCAGGATGCTCCGGTTCATGACGCCGTTTTCATCATCAAAGATCCGCAGGTTGGGCACCTTTTCCGCCATGTAGCGCAGATCCTTCTCCGTGTCCTCCGTGGACACGCCGATCAGCACCATCATCCCGGGGCCGATGCTCCCGGTGATTTCCCCGCTGCCGTCCTCCCCCATGACGGTTACGTCCGCCTCTGTGACCCGCTGAACCACACATCGCATTTCACGTATCCTCCTGAAAAAAACGTACCGCGCTGCTGTCCAGAACGCGGGGACAGTCCCCATGTTCCGAAAAATTCGTACTGGGCAGTTGCCCGGAACGCTGGGACAGTCCCCATGTTCCGCTTCGTGTAACACAGGGGACAGTCCCCACGTTCCTCGTTTCCGCGATCCTTTCGCGTTCCTTCCGTGTTCCTGCCGTGGCCCTCAGCAGCCCTCCAGGGCGAAGCGGAAGGACATGGGGCCGGAGGCGTCCAGCAGATACTCCTCATGGGTTCTGGCGCCCCAGCTGTCGTCGCCGCCCACGCCCATCTGCCGCGCGCTCATCTTCAGCACGGTATAGGAGACCGGCGGGAGCTCGAAGCCGTGGGCCGCGTTCTCCAGCTCATGGGGCGTATAGGGCAGGGCGGAAAACTCCCCGCCGAAGAGGGACACCCGGAGGCCCCGGCCGGCGGCGTCCGTGATCTCCGCCCAGCGGACCCCCGTCCGGTTGCCGCATTCCTGGGGCAGCAGATAGGGCGTTACATTCTCCTCCGCCCGGTATTTCCAGATGCCCAGGCGGGCGCCATGGCGGCGGTCAATATAGTTCTCCTCCGGCCCGAGGCCATAGTACCGGACCCGGTTATAATCCGCGTCCAGCTTCATGATCATACCGAGCTCCGGCGGCTCCGGAAGCCCTTCCACCGGGGTATAGCGCAGGGTTCCCTCCAGGCGGCCGCAGGGCCACACCCGATAGTCCACCTCGCAGCAGGCCGCCGGGGTGGTCGGCAGGGCGTAGGCCAGCGTCAGGGAAACGCTCCCGTCCGCCTCCCGGACCGGATGCATCTTCGCGTTGCGGGCCCCGGCTTCCGTTCCCTGGCCGCCGTCCGGATACAGGGAGGCAATCTTCCACTGGGCATAGCGGAAAGGCATCTTATTGCCGTTATCGTTGTTGATCGGCGCCCGCCAGAAGTTTGGCATCAGCGGCGCCTTCATATACTCCCGGCCGCCGACGCGGTAGGAGATCGGCTGCCCCGTCAGCCGGCTGAACATGACCTGGAACGAGTCGCCCCGGACGGTGATGTTCCAGATCGTATCGGAAACCCGCAGGGGGGACGCGGAGGCGGCAGAGACGGCGATCCCGGCGAGGGACGCAGGGACGGAAGCGCCGGAGGACGCAGGAGCGGCCGCAGCCGCGGGAGCCTCCACCGTCCAGACGCCCTGGCCGAAGGCCACCTCATGGCCGGCCGGCGCCCAGGCCGTATCCTCCCTCAGCCGGAAGCTGACCGTCGCGGCGTATTCGCCCGGCAGCTTTCCCGCCCCGAAGGGCAGCGGGATCACCCCGGAGGCCTGGGGCGCCACATCCACCGTCAGCTCCTTCCGGGCGATTTCCTTTCCGTTCCGCTCCAGCACCGCCACGCACCGGAAGGCGCCGGTGGCGGTGAACATATGCCGGTTCAGGATTTCCACCCACTCCCGGCCGACCCGGATTTCCACATTCTGATACAGGTATTTCACTTCCTGCAGCTTCGGGGTCTCCCGCCCATCGGCGAAGACGATCCCGTTTCCGCAGAAGATGCCGTCATGGGGCCGGTCCCCCCAGTCCCCGCCGTAGAGCAGCGCCTCCCGGCCGAAGCGGTCCCGGGAAACCAGGGCCTGATCGATGAAATCCCAGATGAACCCGCCCTGATAGCGCTCCTCCTCGTATGCCAGCTCGGTATACTTGTGCATGGCGCCGTTGGAATTGCCCATGGAATGGGTATACTCGCAGAGGATGAAGGGCTTCTCCCGATGAGTCTTCAGATACTCCCGGATCTTCGCGGCCGGGGTATACATCTCGCTCTCGATATCCGTGATCTCACGGATCCGGTCGGCCTCCGGCATATGCATATCGCCCTCGTAATGCACCGGACGGGTCGGATCCAGACGCTTCATCTCCCGGCTCATTTCCAGGATCACCGAGCCGGTCAGGCTTTCGTTTCCGCAGCTCCAGATCAGCACGCAGGGATGGTTCCGGTCCCGGGCGACCATGGAGCGGACCCGGTCCAGCAGGAGGGGCTCCCAGTCCTTCCGGTACCCGGGGAACATCTCCTCCTTCCCGATTCTTCCCTGCCAGAGCATATCCCACATGCCGTGGGATTCCATATTGTTCTCATCGATGACATACAGCCCCAGCTCGTCGCAGAGCCGGTACAGGGCGGAATGGTTGGGATAGTGGCTGGTACGGATCGCGTTGATATTGTTCCGCTTCATCAGGATCAGATCCCGACGGATGCCTTCCTCCGTCACCGCCCGGCCGGTTTCGCCGCAGAAATCGTGGCGGTTGACCCCCCTGAACACCACGCGGACGCCGTTGATCCGGAGCACCGCGTCCCTGATCTCCACCCGGCGGAAGCCGATCCGCTCCCGCGTCACCTCCTCCGTCCCGTCCGGGGCGGTCAGAACGATTTCCAGATCATACAGGAAGGGATCCTCCGCGGACCAGAGGCGCGGGTGATCCAGCGTCAGCTCCCCGGTCTCCGCCACGCCGCCGTCAGCGCAGGCCGCGCCGCCGACGGGCCTCGTCTCCTCCGCGAGCACTTCCCCGTCCCGGCCGAGGGTCAGCGTCATGCGGCTTCCCGCCGGGGCGGTTACGCGGGCCCGCCAGTTCAGGATGCCCCGCTCCATCGCCCCGTCCGGCGCCGCGTCCGCCTGCCAGTCCCAGAGATGGGCCTCCGGGGCGGCCCAAAGATAAACATCCCGGTACAGGCCGGAGAAACGCAGAAAATCCTGATCCTCCAGCCAGCTTCCGGCGCACCAGCGGTCCACCCGGCAGGCCAGGCGGTTTTCCCCTTCCCGCAGGGCCTCCGTCAGCTCGAACTCATGGGGCGTAAAGCTGTCGGAGGAAAAGCCGATATACGTCCCGTTCAGCCAGACGGCCACGCAGCTCTCCGCCCCCTGGAAGGAGATGAAGACCCGCTTTCCCGCCCAGCCCTTCGGGATCCGGAAGGTCCGGACATAGCAGGCGACCGGATTAAAGACCTCCGGCAGCTCGCCGGGGCGAAGATCCGCCTCCCCGTTCCAGGGATACTGGGTGTTGCAGTACTGCGGAACGCCCCAGCCCTGGGTCTGGATATGGCCGGGCACATGAATATCCTCCCACCCGGAGCAGTCATAATCCGCCCTCTCGAAACCCGGCAGCACCTGGGAGGCGTTCATGGCGTGAAAAAACTTCCAGGTTCCGTTCAGGCTCATCCGCAGGGAGCTTTCCCCCGCCTCCGCCTCCTCCCGGCTCGCGCAGGGAAGATGGTCGGAATGGGCCGGCATCCTGTTTTCGCTGAAATAGGCAGGATCCTTCAGTCTGTTCTGGTCAAACATGGCAATGCTCCTCAAATTCATTCTTTCTTTGCAGACCACGGGCGGGGGCCATCGCCCCCGCGCCCCGATCCTTTTCTATTGAAAATATATCACAGGGAAGCCGTTCTCCGCAATCCGTTAACCATTTTTTCCCTGTCGTGCCGCGAGCCGCCGCCAAAGCCGCAGGAGTCCCGCCACGAGCAGGCCCGCGCAGACCGGGAGATACCAGCGGTGAGCGATGAACTGGCCCAGATCCTCGAAGAAGCCCGGCGCAGCGCCCGCGGTTTCCCTTTCTTCCACAACGACCGGCGCATTTGGCGCTTCCGGCTCCGGCTCTTCCGGCTCCGGCCGGAGCGCGGCAGGGGAAGCGCCCGTATCGGAAGCCACGGCATCCGGAGCTTCATTTACAGCCGCCGCGTCACCAGCGGAATTCTTCGCGGCGGTTTCCGCTGCCGCCATATCAAAGGAAGCTTCCTCGGCCGCCGTCTCTTCGAACGCCATCTCGCTTTCCGCTGCCTTCCCGGCCGCCGCCATCATCATTTCCTCCGCCGTGGCTGCGGCGTCGCTCTCTGCCTGCGTAAGCGGGCGTTCCGTCGCCGCCAGGGGGATTTCCGTCTTCGCCGGAAGGGCAGCCGGGCCCGTTTCAGCCGCCCGGCTTTCGCTCTTCACGGCCTTCTGTACAGCTACACGATCCGCCGTCCAGCGGCCCCGGGTCGCCAGCGTCCCGCCAATCAGTACGATCAGCGCCGCGGCCAGCGAGGCCAGCCGGGCCCACTGTTCCGTTTTTCTCCGGACGCTTTTTTTCGCCCCGGAGGCCGCCGAATCATTCTGCATCACCTTCGCGCCGGAGGCCGCATCCCGCGCCCGGGCATGCTCCGCCGGACTGCTCTGTATCGCCTTTGCGCCGGCGGTCTCCGCCTCCGCCCGGACCGCCTTCATCCAGGAGGCGTGGAAGTCCGCCGGTACGTCCGGCGTCTCCGTCCGCAGCGAATCCAGCAGCCGGTCCACATCCGGCCCCGCGCCCTGCCCGTTCATGATGTCCTTCATCCCCGCGGCCTCCTTTCTTCCGATTTCGCATTTTCCCTTTTCCCCAAGGGGCCCAGCTGTCCGGCTGCGGAACGCGCGGGAGCCAGCTGCTCCTTCAGCCGGGCTTTTGCCCGGTTGACCCGGCTCTTGACCGTCCCCTCGGACACGCCCAGCAGCGCCGCCGCCTCCGCGTAGCTCAGCCCTTCCAGCTGGGTCATCACCAGCGGATCCCGCTGCTCCTCCGGCAGAGCGGCGATCAGCCGCCTCAGCCGGTTTCCTTCCTCCCGGGAAACCGCCTGCTCCTCCGTTCCCGGGGCGGGATCCGGCGGATCATAGCCCTGCTCCCGCATCGGCTCAAGGGGCACCTGCTTTTCCCGCCCCCGCTTTCGCAAAAGATCCAGGCAGACGTTGGCCGCAACCCGGTAGACCCAGCTTTCGAAGGCACACTCCCCCCGGTAGCTTTCCAGGCTTCGCCAGACCCGGAGCATCGTCTCCTGGCCGCAGTCGGAGGCGTCCTCCCTGTTCCCCAGATAATGCCAGCAGACCCGCCAGACCAGTCCCTCCAGCGGCGTCATCAGCGCCTCAAAGGCTTCCGGATCGCCGTTTCGGGCTTTCCGCAGCATCAGCTCATCCATCGCTCTGGCCTCCAGCCGTTTCCTTTTCGATACCGGAAAGGCGGTTCTTCCTGTCCCTGGGAAAAGCCGTCCCTTCCGGTACAGGAAAAAATCAATCCTTTTCCTTGCATCCGCCTGCTCTTTATGATAGCATAGCGTAAAACTTTCGCCAACCGTTACCGGCTGGCGCCGGAGACGGATTTTGTCCGCAAACGCTCAGGCGGAGCGGGTTCAAAATCGTCATCCGGCCAGAAAGTCAGACGTGAACCGACGTTCACAGAGGAGGAATTCCGATGACTCAGATTCAGACCATCGCCATTCGGATCGTCGACCTGCGGGAAATTCTCGGGCTCACTCAGGAAGACGTCGCAAGCCGCGCCCAGGTTCCCCTGGAGGACTATATTGAATATGAAAAAGGGGAAAAGGATTTTTCCTTCTCCCATCTGTTCAACATCGCCGAGGTGCTGGGGGTCGATATTTCCGATCTGCTGACCGGGGAAAGTCCCAAGCTGAAGGGCTATATCCTGACCCGGAACGGGAAGGGCCTGGCTTTTGACCGCCGGAAGCAGTACCATTACCAGCACCTGGCCTACAACTTCGCCCACAAGCTGGCGGAGCCCTTTATCGTCACGGTCGAGAAGGATCAGCCCGGCGTCGTCAAGCAGGCCCACAGCCATGAGGGCCAGGAGTTCGACTATGTGCTGGAGGGGTACCTTCGAATTATTCTGGGCGGGAACGAGCTGCTGCTCTCCCCCGGAGACAGCGTGTATTACGACTCGTCCCTGCCCCACGTCATGTATGCCCCGGAGGAGGACTGCCGCTTCATCGCCGTGGTGATCAAGAACGGCGCCGGCGATTAATCAATCATTTCGGAGGTCGGTTATGAAACCGCTTTATCATGAATATATGGATGTTCAGGGCGAATTCCTGAACTATGATGATTTCAACAAGAATTTCCGGATCAAAAAGGTGGATTCCTTCAACTTTGCCTATGATATCGTGGACCGGTACGGCCGGGAGGATCCGGAGCGGCCCGCCCTTCTGTGGACCAATCCGGAGGGAGAGGTCGTCCGGTATACCTTCGAGCGGATGATGAAGGACAGCAATAAGGCCGCCAACTATCTCCGCTCCCTGGGGGTCAAAAAGGGCGACGCGGTGCTGCTGATCCTGAAGCGCCACCATGAATTCTGGCCCATTCTGATGGCCCTGCACAAGATCGGCGCCATCGGCATTCCTGCCACCCATCTGCTGACCGCCAAGGACATCCGCTATCGGGTTCAGTCCGCGGACATCAGCGTCATCATCTGCACCTCGCATAACACCCCCGTCGCCGACGCGGTGCTGGAGGCCGCGCCGGACTGCCCGACCCTGAAGCACCTGCTGATCGTCCGGACGGAGAAGGAGGGCTTCGAAAGCTGGGACCGGGGCTTCGCCACCGCGTCCGACCAGTGGGAAAAGCCCGTCGGGGACGCCTATCCCCACAACGAGGACATCATGCTGGTGTATTTCACCTCCGGCACCACCGGCCAGCCGAAGATGGTCGCCCACAACTTCTTCTATCCCCTGGGGCATATCATTACCGCGATCTACTGGCTTCAGGTCGAGGACGGGGGCCTGCACCTGACCGTTTCCGAAACCGGATGGGCCAAGTCCGTCTGGGGCAAGCTCTACGGCCAATGGCTCGGCGGCAGCACCGTCTTCGTCTATGACTTCGACAAGTTCCACGGCGCCGAGATCCTGGCGATGATCGAGAAGTTCAAAATCACCACCTACTGCTCGCCGCCCACCATGTACCGCTTCATGCTGCAGGAGGATTTCTCAAAGTACGACCTCTCCTCCCTGCACCACTGCTCCGTCGCCGGGGAGCCCCTGAGCCCGGAGATCGCCAACGACTGGAAGGACCGGACCGGGATCGAGCTGCATGAATGCTTCGGACAGACGGAGCTGGTCGCCACGCTGTGCACCTTCCCCTGGATGAAGGTCTGCCCCGGGTCCATGGGCAAGCCGGCGCCGCTCTTCGACGTCGACATCGTGGACGCGGAGGGGAATTCCTGCCCGCCCGGCGTCACCGGCGAGATGGTGATCCGGATCCACCACGGGAAACCCTACGGCATGTTCGCCGGCTATTATAAAAATCCAGAGCTGACGGCCCAGACCCTGAGCGGCAGCCTCTATCACACCCTCGACCTGGCCTGGAAGGATGAGTGGGGCTATTACTGGTATGTCGGCCGGGCGGACGACGTCATCAAGTCCAGCGGATACCGGATCGGTCCCTTCGAGGTCGAAAGCGCCCTGCTGGAGCATCCCGCCGTGCTGGAATGCGCCATCACCGGCGTGCCGGATCCCCTGCGGGGCCAGATCGTTAAGGCCACCGTCGTGCTCAAGCCCGGCTACACCCCCTCGGAGGACCTCGTCAGGGAGCTGCAGAATCACGTCAAGCACCTGACCGCGCCCTACAAATATCCCCGGAAGGTGGAATTTGTGGACGAGCTGCCCAAGACCATCTCCGGCAAGGTCCAGCGCTTCGCTCTCCGCCGAAAAGATCAGGAAGCCGCAAAAGCCTGAGCGGCGAAGGCCGCCGAAAAGGCCGGAAGATCCGGGAGGAAACCCATGATCCAGACGGAAAACACCGCCATCGTGCTGCGTCACGCCGACTACCGGGATAACGACCGGATGGTGACCCTGCTCAGCCCCTCCCGGGGCCGGCTGGACGCGATCATCCGGAACTGCCGGAAGCCCCGGTCTCACAACCTGAACTCCGGAGAGCTCTTTGCCCTCGGGGACTATATGCTGATCGAAAAGGGAGGTCACATCACTGTGACCTCCGTTCGTCTCATTGAAACCTTTTACCCGTTGCGGGCGGACTATGACCGGCTGACCTGCGGCATCTATCTGCTGAACCTGGCCGAAGCCGTGGCGGAGCCGGAGCAGGAGGAGCGGGAGCTGTTCATGCTTCTTTTGCATACCCTGTCCCGGCTGACCTTCTCCGACCAGGCCTGGCAGCCGCTGCTCTCCGGCTTTCTTTTGCATTTTTCCGCCTGCCAGGGCTTCAAGCCCCGCCTGAACCACTGCGTCTTCTGCGGAAAGCGGATCGGGGAGAAGGAGCCGGCGTTCTTCGACGCGGAGGAGGGGGGCCTCTGCTGCTCCTCCTGCCGCCGGGGACGGGTGCCCGTCGCCCTGACCCCGCCGCAGCTGCGCTGGATGCGGCAGGCCCTGCAGACGGGTTCCGCTTCCTGGATCAACACCCCGGAGGCCGCGGCGCCCTTCGCCCTTTTGCGAAACTATGTGGAACAGCGGCTGGGTCGGAAAATCCGCAGCGCCTCCCAGCTGCCCGCCGACTGAGCCGCTTTTCCCCGGGCTCCGGGCCGCCCGCACAGGAAGCGGATCCTTCAGCGATCCGGAGATGGCTCCGAGCCGCCCGTTCACTCCGGCTTCGCCGGACTTCCGTGGCGGAGCGGCAGCTCGCACAGGAAGCGGATCCGGCCCTCCGCCGTCCGCTCCGCCCAGGCCCGCCCCCCATGCTTCTCCGCGATCGCCCGAACCATGGAAAGGCCGATGCCGTACCCGCCGCTTTCCCGGCTCCGGGAGGCGTCCGGCCGGTAAAATCGGTCAAAGAGATGGCTCAGGGCTTCCTCTCCCAGGGGTTCCGTCAGCGCGTTTTCCTCCGTCAGGCAGGCTTCCCTGCCTGTTTTTTTCAGCCTGATCCGGATTTCATCCCCCGCCGGCGCGTATTTGACCGCGTTATCGCACAGCTGGCTGACCAGCTTCCGGAGGGCTCCCGGATCCCCCGTTACATACAGATTTTCCTCCAGATCCACCGTCATCGTTTTCCCCATGAACTCCGCCATGGCCTGGAAGGGCTCGGCCTCCTCCCCGGTCAGGGCGGACCAGTTTACCTCTTCCCTGCTCAGCGCCGCCCCATCCTCATCCATCCGGGAAAGATAGATCAAATCGTTCACCAGGGAGCGCATATGGGCCACCTGCTCCCGGGTGCTGTCAATCCATTCGCTTTTTTCCGCCTTCAGCTCCAGGGCGTCCATATTGGCGGAGATCACCGTCAGCGGGGTTTTCAGCTCATGCCCCGCGTCGGTAATGAACTGCTTCTGCTGCACCGCGTTGCGGATCAGCGGCTGAATCGCCTTCCCGCTGAAGAGGGCCACCAGCAGCCAGGCGATCCCAATACCGCCGACGCAGGCCGCCGCGGACAGCAGCAAAAGACGCCGGAGGCTGTCCAGCTTCGTCTCGATATCCAGAAAGACCGCGCTTCCGGCCCCGGTTTCGTCCTCCCTCCTCAGCACCCGGAACAGGAAATTGCCCGTCCGGCCGCTTTCCTGCCCGGAGGAGAGCACCGTCCGCACCGTTTCCTTCAGCTCCTCCGCGGAGCTTCCGCTCAGGCGGGATAAATCCGTAATCCGGATCTCGCCCCCCCGGGACAGGCTGGCCCGGAAATAGCGGGATTCATCCAGATTGTTCTGCATCCGCCGGCTCCGGTTCATCCGGCCGGCCGGCGGCATTCGGCTGCTGTTTTCCGCCAGCGCGTCGAGGGTTTCGTTCATTTCCGCCTGAACATTGACCCAGTTGGCCAGGTTGATCACCCCCGCCAGGGCCACCATGGTCAGCGCCAGCACGATGACGGCGATCCGGATAAACCGGCGGCGTATTCTCTGAATCATTTGCCCTCCTCCAGGGAATACCCCACGCCCCGGGTCGCCCGGATGGCCACCGCGGTTCCCAGCTCCTTCAGAATTTTTCGCAGATTGAACACCGTCACCCAGACCACGTTCAGATCCGAATCTGAATTCCAGCCCCAGACCCGTTCCATGATCTGGTTTACCTCAAACACCCGGCCCGGCTGCTCCATGAGCATTTCGATCAGCTGATAGGCCTTGTTGTTCAGCCGGACGCTCTTCTCCCCCCGGCGCAGCACCATCTCCTGCCGGTCCAGCGTCAGATCGCCGAAGGACAGCAGATCCGGGGTGTAATCCGCCTTTCGCCGCAGCATCGCCCGGATCCGGGCCAGCAGCTCCGCCGAGGCGAAAGGCTTCGGCAGATAATCGTCCGCGCCCGCGTCCAGCCCCCGAACCCGGTCCTCCACCGCGTCCCGGGCCGTCAGCAGCAGGCAGGGGGTGTGGATCCCCCGCTCCCGCAGCCGCCGCAGGACCTCCACCCCATCGGGCGCGGGCATCATCCAGTCCAGGATGATCCCGTCATAGCTGCCCGTCAGGGCGTAATCCAGGGCGTCCGCCCCGTTGTGCACGATATCTACGGCATAGCCCGCGTGCTCCAGGATCGTTTTCTCCGCCCGGCACAGGGACCGGTCATCTTCCGCAAAAAGCAGTCTCATTCTCATTCACCCGGCCTTATTATACCTGAAAGCGGCCCTGATTTCCAACGCCCTGTTCCGTCCTCGGCTATAACCGTTCACACAGGCGCTTTGTGTTCGGCAAATCTGAACGCCGCGGGGCGCC
>JAFRHH010000044.1 GCA_017433405.1 Clostridia bacterium
CGCCCCAAAATAGATGAGCACCATCACCAGCTGAATCGCCACGGGCGTAATCTTCCGTCCCAGGCATCCTCGCCCTTTCGAACGCCGCAGTGCACCGGCCCTTCCGCCCCGGACACCTCCAGAAGCACCTCGCCGGCCCTCATTCCGTCTCGCTCCGCCAGATAGCAGGCGGAAGCCATGGCGGCGTTGCCGCAGAACTCCCCGCCCATCAGGCGGGCGGTGATTCCCGGCTCCTCCGCCTTTTCCACCGGATCCAGCACCAGGCAGGTCAGATTGCCGGTGGGATCCAGTCTTACATATCGGAAGCTTTTCACGTTTCCTGCAGCCTCCGTAAGAACTGAATCGTCCGCTCCTGGGTCGGATGGTCGATGACATCCCGGGGATCCCCCTGCTCCACGATCACGCCGTCGTTCATGAAGATCACCCAGTCCGACACGTCCCGGGCGAAAGCCATCTCATGGGTCACGATCACCATGGTCATCTTCTTTTCCGCCAGCCGCCGGATCACCCGCAGGATTTCCCCCGTCAGCTCCGGATCCAGCGCCGAGGTCGGCTCGTCAAAATACAGGATCTTCGGGTTCATGGCCATCGCGCGGGCGATGGAAACTCGCTGCTGCTGCCCGCCGGAGAGCTGGAAGGGATAAGCGTCCGCCCGGTCCGCCAGCCCCATCTGATCCAGCAGCTCCATCGCCTCCTCCCGGACTTCCTTCTCCGCCCGCTTCTGCACCAGCATCGGGGCCTCCATGACGTTTTTCAGCACGGAATAATGCGGAAAGAGATTGAAGTTCTGAAACACAAGGCCGAAGGACCCGCGGATCTTAAGCAGCTCCTCCCTGGGCGCGTAGACGGACTTCCCGCCCTGATCCCGGGCCGCATACCGGCCCAGGTAGATCAGATCTCCCCCGTCCATGGTCTCCAGCAGGGTCGCGCACCGAAGCAGCGTAGACTTGCCGCTGCCGCTGGGGCCGATAATGGACAGCACCTGGCCCTCCTCGACGGAAAGGCTCAGATCCGTCAGCACTTCCCGCTGGCCGAACTGCTTCCGGCAGTGATTGATCTCCATCAGCTTGTTCATGGCTTCTCCCCCTCTCAGCGGTAGTAGCTCAGCCGTTTCTCAAACCTGGCCATGACCCAGCTGACGATGGCGTTGAACAGAAAATAGAATACGCCGGCGATCACGAAGGGCATGAAGCTGGTCTGGGAATTGGCGATCTGCTTTCCGATGGTAAACATTTCCTGATAAGCCACCGTGAAGGCCATGGATGTATCCTTAACCAGGGTCACGACCTCGTTGGTCATGGATGGCAGGATCCGCTTGATGACCTGGGGAAGGATGATTCGCATGAAGCACTGTCCCCGGCTGTAGCCCAGCACCTCCGCGGCCTCGTACTGCCCCTGGCTCATGGATTCGATCCCGCCCCGGTAGATTTCCGCGAAATAGGCCGCGTAGTTAATGGAAAAGGCGATGACCACCGGAATCAGCTTTTCCCGGGAGACGGAAAGCCCGAACAGATAGAAGGGCCCATAGGTTACCGCCAGCAGCTGCAGCATCAGCGGCGTTCCCCGCAGAACGGCGATGACCCCGGTCGTTACCGCCCTGACGAGGCGGTTTTTACTCATCCGCAGCATCGCCACCAGCAGCCCCAGCGGCAGGCTGAAGAGAAGCGTCAGAAAAAAGATGGCGCAGGTCCGGCCAAGGCCCTCGCTCATCTTGGTGATCATGGTCAGGATGGTCATCCAACCCCTCCTCGAAACAGGAAACCGCAGGAACCCCAGCGGATCCCTGCGTTCATATGCCAGTCTGCCCGCTCCGCGGGCTCATCCCCTTTACTTTTTCAGCAGGCACAGGAAGTTCTCGTCCAGGCCGTATTTCTGGCCCAGCGCCAGATAGGTGCCATCCTCCACCAGCTTCATGAAGGCTTCCTCCACCTTTTTGCAGAGCTCCTCGTCGCCCTTGCGGAAGCAGATCCCGTACTGCTCGCTGCCCAGGGATTCCTCCAGGATCACGAAGCCGGGGAATTTTTTGGCCTGGTCCTCCGCTACAGGCTTGTCGATCACGACCGCGTCCACGGCGCCGGCGGCCAGCTCGGTGGCGCAGACGGTGAAATTCTCCATGGTCACCGGGGCGCCGCCCTGGAAGGTCTTCGCCAGGGCCAGCTGGCCATCCTCGTCCGCCAGCATCGTCTCGCCGGAGGTTCCCAGCTGTACGGCCACCACCTTGCCCGCCAGATCCGCCGGCGTCTTGATGCCCGTATCCTCCCTGGTCAGGACCACCTGGGTGTTGTCATAATAGGGAAAGGACAGCACATAACCGGCATCCTTCATGGTCTGCATGATCGTCATCCCAGACCAGATGCAGTCGTGCTCGTTGTTGTCCAGGGAGATCAGCTTGGTATCCCAGTTCACCGGAACGATCACCTGATCCACGCCCATCAGATCGCACACGGCCTTGCACATCTCGACGTCGAAGCCGGCGTAGTCCCCGTTATCGTCCAGATAGCTGAAGGGCTTGTATTCCGGATCGATTCCCATCCTGAATTCATCGGCCAGGGCCAGGGAAGCCGTCATCAGCATTACCAGGGCCAGCGCCAGCGCAGCAATTTTCTTCATTTTGCATTTCCTCCTTTGTGAACGGCAGTTCACGTCTGTCTTTCTTTCCGGATGACGATTCTGCAGCCGCTTCGCTGGTGCGTTCGCGGACAAAATCTGTCTCCCCGATCCTGGAGAAGCCGGAAAATTAGCATGGCAGTACGTTATCACTTTATCTGGCTGAAGTCAATCCTCTTTTCGTTTTTCTTTTGTGCTCTTTCGCCGGTCGTCTTCCTCCGGGCTCCGGACGGCGGAGCCCGGGTTTCCGGACGGCGGAGCCCGGGGTTCCGGATCGGGAAGGCGGTTCCGGCTCCCGGGTTTCCCCGGGTTTTCCCAGGTTTTCCCAGGTTTTCCCAGGTTTTCCCAGGTTCTGGTCGGGGTTTTCCCGAGAAGCCGGGAGCCATTTCGCCTTTTCATGCGTATATATTTCAGGGCCGAAAAAAACGCCGGCCCGGAAAGGATGAAAAAAACGAATGATGATCCTGAAAAAAATGATGGCATGGATGATGAGCCTGATGCTCCTGCTGGGAGCCCTTCCCGCTTTCGCCGAATCCGGCGAAGGAGCCGATTCCCTGTTTGCAAAGCTCGCGGCGCTGGACTGGATCTTTTCCAGCGGCGTGGGCGGCTGGTCCACGGAGCTGAAGATCGCGCCGGACGGCACCTTCACCGGCGCCTTCCATGACAGCGAAATGGGTGAAACCGGGGAAACCTATCCCTCCGGTACCGTCTATGGATGTACCTTCAGCGGAAAGCTTTCCGTCGCCGATCAGGCGGGGGACGGTCCCTGGAAGATCCGGGTGGACGCCCTCCGGCCGGATGAAGGCCAGGTTCCGGACGCCATCGAGGACGGCGTCCGCTACGTGACCGCCGATCCCTGCGGCCTGAGCGAAGGCGATGAAATGACGCTGTATCAGCCCGGAACCCCCGTTTCCGTCCTCTCGGAAAGCATGCAGCACTGGGCCCATGTTCTGGATCAGGTCACGCCGCCTCTGGCGCTGGAATCCTGGTTCCTCATGAGCGAGAAGAATGACAGCGGCTTCGTCGGCATGGAGGCCGCCCCGGCCGTGGGCCTGGCCAACCCCTGGACCGATCTGACCGCGGAGGAGCTTCGGGAGAAGACCGGGATCGTCTTCGGGGTTCCGAAGGGCGCGGAGAACGTGATCTATCGCTATCTGGCGGCGGAGAACCTCGTGGAGATGCAGTTTACCCTGGGGCAGGATGAATTCAGCGCCCGGATCCAGCCGACCGCCCTGAAAGAGGGCGAGCTGATCAACATCTCCGGTATGTACTTTGCCTGGGAAAATGAGGAAAAGGTCACCGTCGCGGGCTTTCCGGGCATGCACGGCGAGGCGAAAACGGGCTCCAGCGAGTGGGTTCAGCTTTGCCTGTGGGCGGACGCGGCCGGCGGGCGCATGTACGCGCTCTCCGTCTATACCGTCGACCCGGACGGGCTGGATCTGCCCGCCATCGCGGAACAGATCGTGCCCTGATGCCCGCGCGAAAACGTGATTCACCCGGAAACACAATCCTGCTTCCGGGGCTGGAACAATCAGGAATTTTCTGTTAAAATATCCGTATGCTTCATGGATCTGACGCGATTGGATCCGCGTCAGACCCGTGTTTTTAATCCTACCGAACAGACAGGAGGTTGACCGTGAACATGAAAAACCGTTTCCGGAAATGGCTTTCCATCCTGCTGGCCATGATGCTGGCCGCTTCCCTGTCGCCGGCCGCGGTTGCGGAGTCCCCGGCCGCCGCGGAGCCGGAAGCTGCCACCGCTGAACCGGACGCCGCCGAGCCGGACGCCGCGGGCGAGCCGGTGCTGCTTTCCTCCCGAACGGCACGGGTGTTTCCCGGAACGCTGGACTCCTCCTATTCCCTGACAACCTGGGAGGTGGAAGGCGAGCAGGATGTTCCCTATGTCCCGCTTCGGGAATACATGACCGTTCTTTACGACGACGCCTGTCAATCCTCCCCGGCCTTTTCCTGGGAAGGGAACGTCTATGTGATTTCCAATAACGGCGAGCACATCTATGTCGACCCGGAGGCCCAGACCATCCGGTGCGGAAACTGGCGCGCCTTCCACGGGCCGAACTACCCCGGGGCGGTTCCCGCCGGGATTGTTGAACGGGAAGAGTTTATCGCCCTCCGCCCCTCCGAAAAGAACCAGTCCTCCGAAACGGAATCGCTGGGATACGAGGTCTGCCTGACGGATTACGGTCTTCGGATGATCCGGCACGGGGAGGACGTTCTGATGCCTTTCGCGGCAGCCCAGAATGTCCTTGGCGCAACCGCCATGATGGGGGTTCTGGCCTATAACGGCGAAGACTATTTCGACATCGTCAACTGCTATGAAAGCATCTACGGCAGCGCCTCCATGACCGCGGCGCCCAATCCCTACGCGAACCGCTGGTTCAGCGGGCCCTTCGCCGCCCGGACGGAGATGAGCGAGGCCTACGCCAGATATAACTACAACAGCACATGCCTGCTGCTGGACCTGACCTATGGGCACCGGGAAGAGCGGGGAATTGCCCGTTTCGATACCTATCTGGAGGAGCAGGGTCTGAAGGAAGCCCTGCTGACGCCGGATCCGAAGGATGACGCGGATTCCCTCAAAAAGCTGTTCAATCTGCTCTTTGACAGCGGCCACGACGCGGAAATCCTCACCCGTTCCATCTATGATTCCGAAGCCATCCCCGGAAGGGCGGAGGTGCTTCACAGCCTGCTCACCCTCATCGGATACGACAGCGTCGGCCAGCTGCAGGAGGATCTGGAGCCCCTGCTCGCCCTGCTGATGAAGCTGATGAAGAATGTCTTCGGCTTCGATCCGACGGACGAGAATGATCCCGCGAACCAGAATGCCGAAACCGGCCCGAATGTATCGGAGCTGCTCGCGAATTCCCTGAAGATGATGATTTTAAAGCCGCTGTCCTACGGCAAGAACCGGATTGATTTCCAGGGCGACACCTGCATTATCTACTTCGAATCCTTCAGCGAGAACGTGAAGCGGGCCGAGAGCTTCTATACGAAGCTGCCCACGAAGGCCGATATCGAGGAGAGTACCTTCGCTCTGGTCTGGAGCGCCTTTGATCAGATCAAAAAGGCCGGGAACATCAAAAAGGTTGTCTTCGACCTCTCCAATAACGGCGGCGGCGCCGCGGCCGCCCTGATTTCGGTGCTGGGCTTTCTGAGCCCCGACGGGGAGGTTGAAATCACCTACCAGGATCTGGTCAACCGGAACTACGTTTCCGAATACTATCACGTGGATACCAATCTGGACGGAAACTTTGACGATCAGGACGGCTACGGCGGCCAGTATGAATTCTATATCCTGACCAGCGGTTCCTCCTATTCCTGCGGCACCGCCCTTCCCTACTTCGCCCAGAAAAACAAGCTGGCGAAAATCGTCGGGACCAGGCCCGGCGGAGGCGACTGCGTCGTCGGCTTCTATGTGGACGCGACCGGACGGGTCGGAGGCATCTCCGGCTTCCTGAAGCTCGGCACCATGGAAGGCGATACCTTCATCTCCGACGAGAACGCCGTGGAAATGGATCTTCCCTTCACCGAGGAGGAGGTGGAAAACGTCTACTTCCATCCGGACAAAATCGCGTCCTTCCTCGCCGAGCGGGATCCGTAAGTCTTCGGAATCCGGCCGTATACCACGCTTTTCATCTGCTTTCCGGAAGGATGTGTAACCCGTTTTGAAAAACAGGATCCAGCTGTCGGATCACTTTACCGTCCCGCGGCTTCTGCTCTTTGCCCTTCCCAGCATCGGCATGCAGCTCGTGGACAACACCTATCAGGTGGCAGACGGCTATTTTATCTCCAACTATATCGGGGATACCGCCTTCGGCGCGGAAAACCTGATTTTTCCCGTCCTGCTGATCGTCATGAGCGTGGGCCTCATGTTCGGAAGCGGCGCCAGCGCCCTCCTGGCCAGGGAAATGGGCGAAGGGCGGCGGGAGGACGCCAGCCGGCTTATGACGATGCTGATCGCCGCGCTCTCCGTCCTGGGCGTCCTGCTGTCCGCGGCCCTGTATCTCCTGATGCCCGCCGTAGCCCGCTGGGTGGGCGCCTCGGAGGGCATGATGGAATACTGCGTGCCCTATGCCCGGGTGCTGTGCCTGTTTATGCCCTTCCAGATGCTGTCCATGAGCTTCCACCCCCTGCTGATCACGGCGGAGCGGCCGGGTCTGGGCCTGACGGTGACCATCATCAACGCCGCGGCCAACATCCTGCTGGACTGGGCCTTTGTCGCCGGCCTGGGCTGGGGCATGAGAGGCGCCGCCGTCGCGACGGGGCTGGCCTGGCTGGTCAGCGCCGTGATCCCCTTTGTCTTCTTTCTCCGAAACCGGGACGGGCTGCATTTCGGCAGGCTTCGGGTGGATCTGAAGGCCCTGGGCCAAACGATTTACAACGGCGCTTCCGAGATGGTGGATGCCGTGGCTTACGCCGTGGTGGCGGTGATCTTCAATCTTCAGCTGATCCGGTATCTGGGGGATGCCGGCGTGGAGGCCTATGCCGTAGGCGAATATGTAGGCGGCCTGTTCTCCGCGGTCTTCTATGGCATCAGCATGAGCATTGTGCCGGTGGCGGGTTATCACCTGGGCCAGGCCCACAAGAAAGAGCTCCACAGCCTGTGGCATAAGGGCATGCTTCTGATGGCCGCCCTGGGCCTCGCCACGACGCTCCTGAGCCGCCTGCTGGCGGAGCCCCTGTCCCGGGTCTTCGTGGGGTACAATGAAAGCCTGACAGCCCTTTCCGTCCACGCCCTGCGGCTGACCTCCCTGATGTTCCTGGCCGCCGGCATGACGGTTTACGCCGGATCCTATTTCACCGGCGTCAGCCAGGGAACCGTTTCCCTGCTGATTGCCGTTGTCAAGGGGATCGCCGGCCCCCTTTTGATGATCTGGCTCCTGCCCCCCCTCCTCGGCGCCGACGGCCTGTGGCTGGCCGCTCCCTTCGCGGAGCTGCTGGCGCTTCTGACGGTGGCCGTCTCCATCCTCTGGTGGTGGCGCAGCGGGGAGGACAAACACCTTGGTGAAGTTGCGGAAGAAACCGAGGAATCCTGATTTTGGAGGCGAAATACCAAATGGCCGATACGATCGTAAAGCTGTTCCTTGAAAATGCGGAAAAGAATCCCAAGGCGCCGGCCCTGCAGGATATTCGGGGGACCTACAGCTATGAGGAAATGAACAGGCGCTCCGCCTGTCTGGCGGAAAAGATCCTCGCCCTCACCGGCGGAAAGCGGATCGCCCTGCTGCTTCCCCGGATCAAGGACTTCATCGTAGCCGTGTTCGCGGTGCTGCGGGCCGGCGGCGCGGTGGTGCCCATTGACGGGGAATACCCCGTGGAGCGGGTTCACAGCATCCTGGAGGATGTGAACTGCGCCCTGTGCCTGACCACGCGGGCGCGCGCCGCGGATGTCGGAACCGTCCCGGCGCTGCTGCTGGAGGACGTTTTCCCTGAGGGAGAGGATATTCCGGAGGCGGATCTGACCCTGGATCTCTCCGACCCCAAGGCGGAGGGATACATTTTCTATACCTCCGGCTCCACCGGCAAGCCCAAGGGCGTGGTGCACCGCCAGGAGATGCTGACCATGCCGCTGACCACCATGCGGGAGGTCGTCCCCATGGGACAGAAGGGCTGCAAGGCGCTGCATATCGCCGGCTTCAGCTTTGTGGCCGGCTTGATGGACATCTCCCCGATGATGGGCAGCGGCGGCTGCCTCTATATCGCCAGCGAAACCGAGCGGAAAAACACGGATGTGCTCTTCGCGCTGTTTAAAAAGCGGAACATCACCGGCATGTTCATGCCGCCGAAGCTTTATGACGTCATGCGCCAGCTCTACGGCCCCCTGCCTCTTCAGTACGTCCTGCTGGCGGGAGAAAAATCCTCCCTGGAATCCGGGGATCCCGGGGTCTGGGAAGGCTACGGATCTTCGGAGGCGATGACGCCGGTGCTGCTTCACCGGGCGGGAGAGGGCGGTCCCAACAGTCTGGGAAAGCCCTGCCCGGGCATCGCGGCCTACCTGCTGGATGAAGACGGCCGCCGGATTGAGGAGCCGGATGTCATCGGGGAACTCTGCATCAGCAGCGACTGGGTGGCCAACGGATACAACAACCTGCCGAAGGAAACCGCCGAGCGCTTCACGGAGAATCCCTTCGAACCGGGAAGGCGCATGTATCACACCGGGGACTACATGGCCCTGGACCGGAACGGCAATTATATCTTCCACGGCCGGCGGGACCGGATGGTGAAGGTTCGGGGCTACCGGGTGGAGCTGGGGGAAATCGACCAGGTCATGGCCCGGAAGGAGGGAATCACCGAATGCGCCAGCGTGGACGTTGAGGTCAACGGCGGCGCGCATATCGCCTGCTATTACACGCCGGAGGAGCAGTCCCCCGCGGAGCTGAAGGCGCACGCGGGCCGGTATCTGCCGGACTATATGATTCCCGACTATTTTATTCCGCTGGAGGCGCTGCCCCGGAACGACCGGGGAAAGATCGACTTCCCGCGGCTCAAAAAAATGGAGATCAAAACCGCGGAGGCGGAATACGAGCCCCCGAAGACGGAGACGGAGCGGAATGTCTGCGCCGCCTTCGCCGCCACCCTGGGGCTGGATCGGGCCGGCGCCGCGGCGGATTTCTTTGACCTGGGCGGCACCAGCCTCAGCGCCGCGGTGCTGATCAGCCTGCTGAGCGAGGACGGGCTTACCCTCTCCTTCCAGGACGTCTCAGCCCATCCCACGCCCCGGGCTCTGGCAGCCTTCCTGGACAGCCGCCAGGAGGCGGTCATCCCGGCCATGGACCGGGACATCTATCCCCTGACGAAGACCCAGATGGGCATTTATCTGGAAAGCCTCACCGGCGGCAGCAAGGCCACCTATACCCTTCCCTATCTGGCCCGGGCCGCCGAGGGGGTGACCGCGGAGGCGCTGATCAGCGCCGTCGGGAAGGTGCTGGAGGCCCAACCCGGAATGAAATACATCATCCGGACCGATGCTCACGGCATGCCCGGGATGGTGCCGGTGCCCGACGCCAGGATGGAGATTCCCGTGGTGGACGGCACGGAGGAGGGCCGGCTGGACTTCATGCGGGAGTTCATGCCGGTGGTGCCGATGCTGGACGGCCTGCTGATCCATCCCGCGGTCTACCGGACCCCGGAGCGCTGCTATCTCGCGCTGAAAACCCACCTTATCTTCTTTGACGCCACCAGCATCAGCCAGTTCATCGCCGAGATAAACCGGGCGCTGGCGGGCCAGCCGCTGGAGGGGGAGCGGTTTACCGTTCAGCAGGCGGGCCTGTACGAGGAAAGGCTCATGGCAGACGGCTCCCATGAACGGGCCCGGGAATATCATCTGAGCCTGTTCCGGGATATGGAGGATTGCCCTGCCCTTGCCGGCGACCTGAACGGCCCGCTGACCCCCGGCGTCAGCAAAAACACCCGCTACGAGCCCGGCACCCTGACGGCGGAGCGGGTGAAGGCCTTCTGCGAAAAAATCCACATTTCCGAAAATACCTTCTTCCAGGGAGCCATGGGCCTGATGCTGGGCAAATACCTGAACAGCCGGCAGGTCTCCTTCTCCACGGTCTATAACGGCCGTCCCCTGTCGGAGATGAGCCACACCATCGGGACACTGATCAAGCGGATCCCGGTCTACGCGGATCTGCGGCAGGACCTGGGGGTGGAGGACTATCTCAGGGGCGTCAGCCGCCAACTTTTCTCCACCATGGCCAACGACATCTACTCCTTCGACGAGGTGCTCAAAACCTGCCCCGTCAACGAGGATGTGGAGTTCATCTATCAGGGCGACCTGTTTACCGACCGGATGGGGAGCGAGGGAAGCGGTGCCCCGGTGGGGCATCCGCCAAAGGCGGAAGCGACCCGAGCGAGTCAGCCGAAACAAGCAGAGGCCCCGCTTCAGGGGGGCTCTGCGCCGATTGAGGCTGCGGAGAGCGAGGGAAGCGGTGCCCCGGTGGGGCATCCGACTTCCCTCCTCTCCGGTGACAAATGGTTCATGGAGCACTATCACACCGGCATGGTGACCGGCTGCCTGTCCATCCAGTTCTTCTCCACAAACGGCCTGTATAACATGACCATCGAATACCGGAACGAGAAGTTTACGGAGAAATGGGCGCAACGCTTCGCTCAGGATCTCTTCAAGACCGCGGAGGGGCTTTTGCAGTCCGAGCGGATCGGCGAGGTCTACCTGATGACGGACGCGGACCGGGCGCTGCAGGCGTCCTTCAACAGCACGAAGGTATCGATCCCCTTTGTGCCGGTGCACGAGCAGATCGCCAGGCACGCCCGGAAAAACCCGGATAAGCCGGCGGTCATTGCAGGCGGAAAGGCCCTGACCTTCCGGGAGCTGGACCTTCTCTCCTCCCGTCTGGCGAAGGCAATCGCCGAAAAGGGCATCGGGAACAACGATCTGGTCGGCGTGCTGTTCGACCGCACCGTCTGGGCCTACGTGGCGGAAATCGCCGTGCTCAAGGCCGGCTGCGGCTTTATGCCCTTCATTCCGGATTACCCGGACGACCGGATTCAGTTCTGCATGAAGGACAGCGCCAGCCGCCTGCTGATCACCTGCCGGGCCCAGGCGGAGGGCCGGCAGCTGCTCCGGGGCAATCGGTATGAGATGCTGACCCTGGAGGAGGTCTTCGGCAAGGAGCTGAATCAGATCATCGCCGACGGGGCCTGGTCGGACTTTGCGCCGGTTCCCGTCTACCGAGATTCCCTGGCTTACTGCATCTATACCTCCGGATCCACCGGAAAGCCCAAGGGCGTCATGATCGAGCACCGGAACATCGCCAACTATGTCCACCGCAATGAAAAGTCCATCGAGATCATGCATTACGCGGAGCCGGGGCGCGTCTGCCTCGCCATCGCCTCCTTCTCCTTTGACGTGTCCGTCGTGGAGGAGTTTGTGCCGCTGTGCAACGGAAACACCGTGGTCATCGCGACGGAGGCGGAAATCCACGATCCGGCGCTGCTGGCCCGGCTGATCCGGGAAACCGGCGCCACCGGCATTACCTGCACGCCGACCTATCTGATGAGCCTGTTGGAAATTCCGGAAAGCCGGGACGCCCTCCGGCAGATCACCTTCTTCGATGTCGGCGCCGAGGCCTTCCCGCGGCAGCTGTATGACCGGCTGCGGGCGCTGCGTCAGGACAGCGTGATCCTGAATGTTTACGGCCCGACGGAGTGCACCATGGGGTGCGCGGCAGCCGTCGTGACCGGCGCGGAGCAGGTCACCGTCGGCGGCCCCATCGCCAATACCCGGTTCTTTGTGGCGGATTCCTTCGGAAACGATCTGCCCGTCGGCATGCGGGGCGAGCTGATCATCAGCGGCGCGCAGGTTGGCCGGGGCTATGTGAATCCCTCGGAAAAGAACGCCGGAGCCTTCTTCACCCACGGCCGGGAGCGGGCCTACCACAGCGGCGATCTGGCCGCCTGGACGGAGAACGGGGAGATCCGGATCTTCGGCCGGATCGATAATCAGATCAAGCTCCGCGGCTTCCGAATCGAGCTGGACGAGATCGAAAAGGTCATGGGGGAGTTCCCGGGGGTAACCACTGGCGCCGTCGCCGTCCGGAAGAAAGCCGGATCGGAGTATCTCGCCGGTTACTATACGTCCTCGGAAGCGATTTCCGAGGAGGACATGAAGGCCCATATGCAGGCAAAGCTGCCGGACTACATGGTGCCGGGCGTCCTGATACGGCTGGACAGCATGCCCATGACCGCCAACGGCAAGGTGAACCGGAAGGCGCTGCCCGAACCGGATCTGCAGGAGATCAAAGCCGCCTATATTCCGCCGGAAACCGAAACGCAGAAGATCCTCTGCGCCGCTTTCGCCAGGACGCTGAGGCTGGAGGAAGGCCGGGTCGGTCTGCTGGATGATTTCTTCGACCTGGGCGGGGATTCCCTGAAGGCCATGCTGGTCCTGTCGGAAGCGAATCTTCCGAACCTGACCGGGGCTGACGTATTTCATCTTCGAACGCCGGGGGCCATCGCCGGGGAGCTGGAGCTGCGAAACGGCCGGGAAAGCCTGGAGGAGCGGGATGCGAAGGCCCGGCTGGTGCCCCACGCGCTCTCTCCCCTGCAGCTGGAGATGCTGGATAACCAGCTGTTCCGGCCTTCCTCCACCATGTGGAGCAACATGCACTTCCTCGCCCGCTTCGGCAGCGAGGTGGATCCGCAGCGCCTCTGCGACGCGGTCAACAGGGCCCTCCGAAATCATCCGGCCCTTTCCGTCGCCTTCTATTTCGACGAAAACGGGGAGCTGAAGCAGAAATATGTGCCGGATCTGCTGCCGGAAGTTCGGGTTCGGGATATCCTGCCCGAAACCGAGGACGCCCTGGGAGACTTCCTGGTGGTTCCCTTCCCGAAGATTCTGAACGCCTGCCTGTGCAAAGCCAGCGTGTTCCGGGGCCGGAAGGGCTGCTATCTGTTCATGGATGTCCACCATCTCCTGATGGACGGCGGCTCCCTGGGGGTCGTGCTGGAGGACGTGACCAACGCCTATTTCGGCCGGGAAATGCACAAGGACTACTACTTCGCCATGCTGGCGGATCAGGAGGAACAGGCCGCCAGGAGCGCGGCCGCGAAGGATCGGGAGTATTTCCGCCAGCGCTACGGACAGGAGGACTGGACCTATATTGTGAGCCCGGATCATCCGGATCTGGATCATCTGAACGCGGCGGGAGCCATCACCCGCCTCTCCTTTACCCCGGCGGACGTCAGAAAGGCGGAGGAGCACTGGGGCGTCACGCATTCCGTCATGGCCATCGCCGCGGGGCTGCTCGCCCTCTCCCGCTTCACGGGGGAGGAGCATGTCCTGGTCAACTGGATCTTCAACAACCGTCTCTCTCCGGAGGCGGAGCACACGGCGGGCATGCTGATCCGCAACCTGCCGGCGGCAGCCCGGATGGAAGATTATTCCTCCCCGCGGGAGCTGCTCCTTTCCGTCCGGGACCAGGTGGCGGAGGGTATTGCCCACAGCGGCTGGGATTATCTGCTGGAAAACTTCCAGCCCTATGTGTCCCAGCCCCTGGAAATCAATCTGCAGCTGGGCATCAACGCCGACGAGCTGAATGAGCTGCACCCCGAGTTTCTTCCCATGGAGGACGAGTTCACCGCCGCCGGGGCCACGCTGGAGATGGAGCTGCTGGAGAATGAATACGGCGACGGGATGTTTGATTCCGAGATGGAATACCCGAAGGTGTTCTATCAAAAGGAGCGGATCGACGCGTTCCACGCCCTGTATGTCAAAATTCTGGAGGCCTTTGTCCATATAGAAGGCATCGGGGCGTTCTTCCCCGCCGGCCGCAATAAGGCCGATTAACCCCGGATCGGACCGCGGAGACTGACTCCCGCGGTCCGATCTGTTTACGTCAAAAAGCACAACTGGACTGCTCGAACAGCATGCCGAACCTTCCGCCGCGGCCCGGGGCCGGATGGTCTGGCCGCCTTTGGACAAAAAAAGAACCCCTTCCATCGGAAGGGATTCCCAAGCAGCTCCGACGGGATTCGAACCCGTGTTTCAGCCTTGAGAGGGCCGCGTCCTAGGCCTCTAG
>JAFRHH010000005.1 GCA_017433405.1 Clostridia bacterium
AGGAGACTGGCGGGAGACGGCATCTTCCCCAGGATGCTTTCCCGGGCGGAATCGGAGAGCTCCGTGAGGAGCTGGCGCAGAAGGGGCACGGCAATGGCTTCCTTCTGGACCGGGATGATATATTCCGTCTGACCGTCCTCGGCGACCTCGGCACGGGTGCGGCGGGTAAACCGGCCGCCGATGGACGCCATGATGCCGGAGGCCCCGGAGGCGATGCCGCCGGAGCGGCCGGAAGAACCGGAGAGGCCGGAGAGATCGCCGCCGGCGGTGGTGACCCGGGCGGCCAGGGACAGGGTCGTTCCGGAATAGGCCGCCTTGATGGAGGCCAGGGCTGTGCTGGCCGCCGCGATGACCCCGGAGGCGTCCGCCGTCAGGCGCAGGTTCAGGGCGCCGGAGGTCTGGAGGGTGTTCAGGGCCTCCACTGCCGTCGTGGACAGGAGGGGCTTGAGGGCGGAGCGGGCCGCGGCGAAGGCGCGGGACAGATCATCCGCGAGGGTTTTGTTTTCCTTCAGGATTTCCTGGAGGCGGCTTGCGCCGGATTCATCGACTTCCACGCCGAAGGAGGCGAGGAATTCCTGCATGGGCATGGGGGCAGGCTCCTTTCATGAGGGGCGTTGGGACGGGATCAGTGCGGACGTCCGGCGCACTGAAAAATCCTCCTGATGGTTTCGTTCAGGAGGATTGTACGATATTATGGGATGTGGGGAAAGCTTCACTGCTGTCAACGCCTGCAGGCAGCCTCAGGCCAGTTTGAACTCCTTGTAGAGTTTCTGACGGAAAGCAGGATCCTCGGCTGCACGGAACGCATCATCCAGACGCCCCGCTTCTTTCAGTTTCTTGATCAGAGAACCAAGCAGGTTCTCCCCCTTTGCCATACCTTGCTGCATACCTTGCTGTATACCTTGCTGCATGCCTTTCTTTTCACCCCTGGCTTCAGCCTGTTCAAAATCTTCCTTCATAATTTCTCTTAATGCCTGGCACATTTCCGGATCCTCCTTTCGAATTCGTCTGAACAATGCCTGATTCGCGGACGCGCTCACCTGCAGGATCGCGTCCACTCTCTGGAAGTCTCCGCTCTTTACGTAAGCCTTCGACGCCCTGATAAATGTCTCCACATCCGCCTGCTGCGCGTGATTGGATAAAACCCTCAAAACCGCGTGGGAGGCGGGTTCCAGCCTGCTGGTTACGACAATTTGCGTCAGGAAGAACCCCGAGCCCATGATCTGATAAACTCCCGGATGCCTCTCCGCCACGGAAAAGCCCTGGGCTTTCAGCTGTTCCATCAATTCCCGCGGATAAACATCCCGAAACAGCGATACCGTTATCTCATGCGCCGGAATGGCATTCACGGTTTCACCCGAGGCCTTGTAAAGGCAGGCATAGGCCTGGGTCTTATAGAATACGTCGATGCTCAGCTCGTCCTCCGGCGACTTGAACTCCACGATGTTATGCCTGCAAAAGCAATCCGCAAAGTCTACCGTGATCTTCTGATCACTCAGCTTTTTGATAATCAGCAGATCGATGGAAAGCGGTCCCCGTGTCAGCTGATACTCAGAATCAAAAGACAGGTCGAAGGCTTTCAGCTCCAGCTCCATCCCGGCATAGAAGCCAGGATGCCATTGTATTTTCTCCGCCAATCGCCTTGCCCTCCTTTCGACTTCATTTTACAATAATCTGGCCGGGTATGCAACCGGAAAGGCCTCATTATATCGAAGATCATCGTCAGGGTGATATCCGCGTTCCGGCCGGAATAGACCACGCAGGCCAGGGAATAGGGCGGGATGCCGTTTTGACAACAACAGGACCAGAACCATGGGTACCTCCTTTTACCCGGGCCGCTCACCGAGCGGCCCTTTTCCGTCGTCAGAGCCGTACTCCCGCCCTTTGGGCCATCTGCTGCAGGGGGGAGAGGGCGGGCGCGGAGCGGGAGGCGGTGCCGCCTCCGCTGCCCCCGCCCCCGGAGGAGCCGGAGGAGACCACCGTAGCGGGGACCTCGTTGGAGATCGTCTGAACCGCGCCGGGGGCGGCGGTATGGACGATGACGGAGGCGTTATCCTTCGCCTTGCCCCAGCCGAAGAGGCTGGTCTTGGTGAAGGTCAGGGTCCCGGACCAGCCGGACTGGGAGTATTCGTCCTGGACGGCGGTGAAGTCTGTCAGCACCATGTTGTCATAGGTCTTCATCGGGGTGACCAGGGTACAGAGATACCGCCCCATTTTGATGCCCTCCAGGGCGGCGATCATCCGGGCGGACCAGCCGTCCTGGCGCATGGCGTCGGATTCCGCGACGGTCAGGGTGACCTGGGTCGGCTGATTCCGGACGCCGTTGAGGAAATCCGTGCCGATGGCGTTATCCGAGCCGGAGGCCACCAGGGAGGAATAGGCATACTGAATCGAGATCACGCCGCAGAAATGGTACTGGTAGTCGATTCCCTGGGCGAGGATATAGGCCGAGGACTGGGTCATGGGACACCTCCGGGAAGGGTATTTGGGGGCCGGGGTCACGATGGGCTGATTGCCAAGGGAAGACAGTCAGGCGGCGGAGCGGGCCGCGGCGAATGCTCGGGACAGGTCGTCCGCGAGGGTTTTGTTTTCCTTCAGGATTTCCTGGAGGCGATTCGTGCCGGATTCGTCGACTTCCACGCCGAATGAGGCGAGGAATTCCTGCAGGGGCATGGGGTGGGCTCCTTTCGTGAGGGGCATTGGGACGGGATCAGTGCGGGCGTCCGGCGCACTGAAAAATCCTCCTGATGGTTTCGTTCAGGAGGATTGTAGGGCAAAAAGGGCTGGAAGAAAAATCCGGTCAGCGAGCGAAAGGTCGGCTGACCGGATGAAAGGCGTTTTGATCTTATCGGTTTCCCTTTCGTCCGAGGGAACGGAGAAGGAAGACGGCGGAGCCGAGGGCCAGGACCGACAGAAGGAGCCAGAGAGCCGGGTTGGCATTGTCGCCGGTCTTTGGCAGGGGCTTTTCCGGGGCTTCAGTGGGTACTGCGGTTGGGGCCGCGGTGGTGGCAGCCGCTGCCTGAATGGTCACCGTGACGCAGGCCGGTGTGCTGTCATTATGATCTTTATCTCCTATTACCTTATACCAGACATAATAGGTTCCGGCGTCGGTGCCGGTGGGAATGGATGTGGTATAAGATCCAGTGGCAGCATCCTTCGTGCCGATGGCGTACTGCATCGTGCCGCCCGAAGGAGTACCTGCGGTAACAAGCTCCTGGGCGGAGCCGGTATAGGTTAGCGTCTTTGCTGTCGGAGCCTTTGTGACTTCAGCCGGGGGGAGAGACTCTCCCGGGAACTGCACCTTCTTATAATCAAGGCTCTGTCCCGAGGCGCTGACCGGAATGCCTGCCTTCCCGGCGGTACCATCCCGATTTGTCCAGCCGGTTCCGGGAATCGCGTTCACCACGGTTCCGCGGATGCCTTTCTCATTGCCAAGTGCGATAATTTCACCGCCTTCAATGGTCACATTGGAGGATGACATCCCAATTCTACTTTCTGTCTCAGCCGTCACTTTTCCACCGGTGATTTTAATTTGCCCCTGAGCGGAAACACCAGGGTCGTTTTTCGATTTTGCAGTCACTTCCCCGCCGCTGATTGTTACGGATCCTCCCTGAGAACAAATACCGTCACTCGCTCCTTCGACACTCACTGTACCGCCGCTGATCTCAACGTCGCCATCGACGAACATGCCATGGCCAGAAACTCCTTTTACAGTCAAGCTTCCGTCGATGATCGTCAATTTGCCTCTGCAGGAAATCCCGCGTTGCTTGGCTTCTGCTTCCAAAGTACCGTTGCCCGAAATCGTCAGTGCGCCGACTGCATAAATCCCGCACGGCATACCACTCGATAAATCGTTATTTACAACACTGTTCGTGCCGGATAATACAAGACTCAGATCAAGTCCTTCCCCAGCATAAATCGCACCTGAGTATTCTTGGTATGAATATCCCGTGCCACTAAAGCTGTAGCCGTCCAGCGTCAGGGTCTTGGTCTCCGCGTTATAGCTCGCTTTACCATCGCCGAAGATATCGCTGGCGTTCGCGCTGGTCACCTGTTTACCGCCGACCCAGAGAGGATACGCCTTCACAAAATGTGCAGTTATGTCATCAGCGGTGGAAGAATCAAAGCTTTTTGTTATACTAGTATCCGTTTTCGGCTCACCAATTAATGTATAAGTCCAATTTTGGAAATTATAGCCTTCAGCGGGATGAGCTGTGCATTCATAGACACCAGTGCGCTCAGTCTTTGTAACCGTTCCACCACCTACAGGGTCGATTGTTATTGGTAAATCTGCCGCATGCGCCGTCGAACTCATCCCGATCATCAGCCCCAGCGCCATCACAAGGTTGAGCAGGATGCCCCAAAACCGTTTCTTCATCTTCATGAACTGTTTCCTCCTGTTTTTCTTCCTTCGAAGCTGTTATGGCCGCCATATCGCCTTGTTAAGGATAACAAAACCGCCGAACCTGGCAGGGGTATACTTACCCCGTCAAAATTCGACGGCTAACCATCGCTGCAGTATTCTGTTTCAAACGCTTTGCGTCAGGAAAACAAAAAATGCCATGATCCCCCAAAGGGCACAGGCGGGCACGTGAGAGCACAGCCAGGCCGATTAAAACACAGTCAGGCTGTTCTGTTCTGTTCTGTTCTGGTCTGTTCTGTTCTGAGTGTAGCCTTATCCCGCATGGCTGTCAAGTCCTTTTTTCAAAAAAATCGTATCAGACCCCCCATGATCTTGAGCCCTGCTCCAAACCTGATACTACCGGCTGATTATACCGGAAATCGGGCTTTTGTTGATTACGATTCCGTTACAGTTTTTTCAACAATCACAAAACCTTGTCTACTGCTCCGTGATGCTGGCGGCCAGGAGGGTGTAGGTCAGGTTGGTCGAGGAACGGTCAAAAGTGCGGTCCGGGACCTTCTGGGGCGTGACGCCGGAGCAGAGGATCGTGAAGCCCGCCGCCTGATCCGTGATGGTCAGGGTCGAGAGATGGAAGTATTCCGGGCGGGTCGTGTTCCGGAGGTATTTGCACCACTTCCGGAGGAAGTCGTCCGCGATCGAGTTCTGGGGGACCTCCAGGGTGATGACGCCGTTTTCCGCCTTCAGGCGGTTGATGATCACCGTGCCGTCGGCGGTCATGGTGTGGGCGGAGAGGTCGCCGGAGAAGGAGACCACCATCCGGCCCCGGCCGCAGAGGTGGAGGTTGGCCGTGCCGACGTAGGGATGGTAGAGGACGGCGCGGGTATCGGCGAGGGAGTAGACGTTGTACATAAGATAGCCTCCTGTGAAAAGGGTAATAGCGCAGGCGTCTGCTCAGGGCGGACTACGTTCTGCTGTCCTGCGGACAGCGCAGACAGCTGGGACAGTTCTTCTGTCCTGGCGGACAGCAAGAACCGTCCCCCTGTCTGCGAGAATCGTCCCTGCTTTCCGCTATGGAAGAATATCACAACTGCACGTTGATCGCGATGGTGACGGATTCCAGGGAGCCGGCGAGGGTCAGGGCGACATGGATCGGCATGGCCCGGTGGGCGGCCCGGTCGTCTTCGGACTGGGAATCGTAGGGATCCGCCCAGAGGGCGAAGCCGTTTTCCAGGGTGTCGCCGGCGGAGAGGGGGCCGGCGGACGGGCCGCGCCAGGCGGCGGGGGCCAGGACGCCCATGGCCGTATAGCGCAGGAGGATCGCCGCGAAGCGGTTGATGAACTGGGCGGAGGCGTCGTCCGTCTGGGGCAGGCGGTCCGGGTTTTCCGCCAGGAGGGCGACGGCGGCCGTCTGGAGGTCAGCGGCGATACGGTCGAGATAGAGACGCTCATCGTAGCGGGCACCGTCGGAAAGGGTGCCCAGCTCCAGGAGGTTGTGGGTATAGCCCCGGGTCAGATAGGCGTTGCAGAAGAGGGCGCGGAAGGCGGCGGCTTCGGAGGCGGTCAGGTCGGAGGGCTGGATGCCGGCGACGGGCTTATAGCACAGGGAGAAGGCGGAATCCGGATGGGACAGGGTCAGGCCCATGGCGGTGCCGAGGACCGCGCCGAGATCGGTGAGGTCGCCGGTATAGAACGGGAAGGCGCGGGCGCGGGAGGCGGCCTTCAGGAGGGCCGGGAGGGCGCCTGCGGCGGCCGCCTCGGCGGGGGTGCCCGTGACCGGGAGGAAGAGGATCATCGGGTGATCGGCGGCCTCCACGGCGGCTGAGAGGGCCAGGAGGGCTTCCGGGGTTTCCTCCTGGCCCGGGCAGAGGCCATAGAAGGCGGGCGTCCGAGCGAGGACGGCGGCGAGGGCCTCCGCCGGGGATTCTGCGGAGGGGAAGCAGGAGAGGAGAAGGGACGAGGGGGCCGGGGTGGCTCCGAAGTATTTTCGGACCGTTTGGACGGGATCGGAGGTTTCCGCGAGGGAGAGGGAGCGGAGGAAGGCGACTGCGGCTTCGGCGGATTCGAAGGTTTGGAGGCGATAGTCATCCTGGGAGGCGTCGGAAGAGGAGGACGAGGCGGCAGCGGAGGACGGGAGGCGGACGAGGATCAGGCCGGTATCGTAGGCGGCGGAGGGGGCGGAGGTGCGGCCGGTGGTCAGAGTGACCCGGGCGATGGTATCGATCGAGAGCATGGGAGGGCTCCTTTCATTGGGATTGAGGGCTGGGGTGTGACATTAACCCCGGGCTGTTTCCATGGCCCGGGCGTCGTTTTCGGTGCGGACCTGGATCAGCTCGACCGCGTCAAGGAGGTCGTCGAGGGTATAGGTGCCGTCCCAGATCTCGTGCTGCCGCCAGAGGCCGAAGGAGACCGGGAGGAAGAGAAACGCATCCAGGTTCGGGGCCTCCGCCGTCAGGAAGCGGGCCTGCCGGGGGGCGAAGCCGGCCCGCTTTCGGCGAAAAAACCGTCCAGGCTCCAGACGATTTCCCGGACAGCCAGGGTGAAGGCGGAGACGGTATCATATTCGAGATCCGACCAGCTCCATTCGCCCATCTGCATGACCGGCTGATAGCCCGCGTCGAGAAGAACTTCGACGTTTTCCAGGCAGCGGATCAGGAGGCGGCGGAGGTCCTCCTCCGAGGCGGCGGAGAAGAGAAGGGTAGCGAGGTCGGGGGCGGGGGCGGAGGTGGAGGACGGCGTGGGGCTCGAAGCTGAACGCGAGGCTGAGGGCGGCGTGGACGCGGAATGCGATTCGGAGCCGGCGTTTGGCGCGGGGGCGGGAGTGGTTTGCGTCGCCAGCAGGCGCAGCAGGCAGACGCCGGAGAGGGCGTCCAGCTTTTTGAGCCGGAAGGTATAGGGCTTGCCGTCGATGGGAAGGGAAAGGGTTTTGGTAATCTGACGCATAGGATCATCCTCCGGAAGATGGATCGACTTCGTAGGAGAAGGCGCGGTAGAGGGCGCCGGTGTCGTAGAGGGGCTTGTTGAAGCCCTTGCCGGCGACAGGGACGTTCTTCCCCGCGGGACGGTTTCGGACCCATCCGCCGGAGACGGTGACCGGCGCGTTCGGCGGGGTCAGGCCGGCGTCGATGGCGGCCCGGATAGCGTCCGCTCCGGCCTGGCCGGCGGCCTCGAAGCAGGCCCGGACGGCGGCCAGATCCCCCGCGAGGGCGGCGGGGAGGGCTCCGGCGAAGGGCTCCGCCATGGCCTGGCGGGTTTCCGGCTTCGAAAGGGTCGGTTCCACGACCGGGCGGGGCGGGATATTCATGATCGGAGATCCGTGCTCCTGAATCGCCAGGATCATGCGGAGCTTCGGGCCGGCGGAGGCGGGGAGACCGACGCGCACTGTGGCGGAGCGGAGGAGGGAAAGGCCGTTCAGCAGGTTTCGGAGGTCGTCGGTATTTTCGTGAACAGTCAGGTGCAATGGTTTTCATCTCCATTTAGCTCTTGTTCAGTACAATCAATTTGGTTATAATGTTACCGTAGAGTTGCGAGGGAGGAATTTGCTGTGCAATTCGAGTGGGACGATACGATGATCGTCACCTATAGTCTAAAACCCAATACGCCATTAACCCCTGAACAGATCAAGCGGCTTGACGCCCTGAAGGACCGGCCTATTGTATTTGACGAGGATTGCCCGGAAATGACCGAGGAACAGCTCAAACTGTTTAAACGAGTATATCCTCCCCGAGAGGAAGAAGAAACCCCAGATCGAAAGCTCGGTTGACCTTTTCTTAAACGCTCTGCACAGGGCGTTTTTTTCGATGGATCGAACTGTCCGATCATGACTGACGCAGGGCGAGGGCGGCGCAGAAGCCGAAATCCGTCCAGGGGCGGACGCGGACGACCCGCCAGACGGCGCCCCGGACATGGACGCGGTCCGCGCCGAAGCAGGTGGGGCGGACGGTCGCGCCCATGCCGCTCGGGGCGGATTCCGGGATCTCGTTCTCCCCGGCGGTCAGGGGAAAGGCGGTGTAGATCAGGATGCCTTCCTCATGGATCTCCTCGCCGGGGGTCAGGGCCAGGGCTTCGGGCGGCGCGGGATGGACGCAGCCGACAGCGGGGTAGCTTTCGGTTTCGGAAACGAGCCTTCCCGCGGCTCGGCGGCAGGTGGTGCGCTCGACGGTAAAGGAAACGGAGCCCAGATCCGGGGAGAGGAGCGCGTCGGTCAGATTCGTCATTCGGCGCTCACCTCCGGGCCACCGGCGGAATCGTCTGCTCCGGCGAAGGACGGCGATGGCTCCGGGCTGTCAGCCGCCCCGGCGAAGGATGACGTTGGCTCCGGGCGGTCAGCCGGTTCGAAAATGATCTCCGGCGGGGAGACGAGGGGGGAATAAGGGGAAAAGGTGGGGCAGGCGACCCGGATATGGAGCTCCAGGGTCAGGTCTGCCCGCTTTCGCGCCAGGGAAGCGGCCTCTTCGTGGAGAATCGTGGGCAAAGGTGGGGACGGAACCGGATAAACCCCGGCCTTTCGCAGCAGGGACCTGGGCTGGCCCGAACCGTCGAGGAAGAAGAAAAAGCGGATCGTATGAGCGTTTTCCTCGCAGTGGGGGCCGTAGCAGGTGATCAGCAGCCGGTAGCCGGGAAAGGCTTCGACAACCGGGCCGTCTTCGGCGACCCGAACCGTCTGCCACAGGCTGTCGGAGGCGGGATTTTCCATCAGGGCGTAGAAGACGAGATCCCGGCCCCGGGGGGAACGGGGCGCGTTTTCCGGATCCTGCCAGGCGGGGAAGATCATCCCGGCGGCCTCCTCGCTTTCCGGATCGAGGCCGAGGGAGACGGAGAGGACGGTAAAGAGAAGGGCGGAAAGATCGAGTGTCATGGGATACCTCCTGGGATTCAGGGGAGCGCGGAGCGGAACGAAAAAGACCGTCCCTTCGTTCCACCTCCTGGGATTCAGGGGAGCGCAGAGCGGAACGAAAAGGACCGGCCCTTCGTTCCGTCAGCGGACGTAGCGGGAGCGGGCGTGGAGGCGGATCAGGGTCAGCAGCTGGAGGCCGAAGGCGGTTTCGGGAAGATCCGCCAGGGCGGTCGATACCCGGGCGGAGCGGATATCGAAAGCGTCGCAGCTGACGGAGACATCGCCAACCCGGCGGGAGGTGACCCGGCCGCTACCCTCGGCCCGGCCGGCGGAGGAGAGCAGGGCGGCGGAGACGGCCGTGCCCTCCGGCAGGCACGTGAAGGCGTACATCGTCAGCCTGTGGGCCGCGAAGAGGCGGCGGGCCTCCTCCGTGTCCGGGCCGAAATCGGAAAAGCGGGCGTTGGCCCGCTCGACGGCCTCCCGGAGGACGACGGCGGGGAACACGTCGGCGAACTGCGGATAGAAGGCGAGAAATTCATTCTGGGTCATGGGGTACCTCCTGGAACGTGGAACAGGGGGGACGGGTTTTTGAAAGGAAAATACGGGCTTGGGAACGGAGGGACAGCTTTTTTCAGGCAAAGGAAAACCCGGGCCTTGGATCAAGGCCCGGGCAGGGTTGCCTGGAGCGTTGGGATTATTGGGGGTCACCGCGTTTCGTAATTCAGGGAAAGGGACCGGCAGAGCTCCTCGGCCTTGGAGCCGGCGGGAACGGAGAAGACGGCCTTCGGGCACTGGGCGAAGGCGTCCGGCGCCATCACGGACAGGGAGGCCGGCAGGGACACCCGCTCCAGCGACTGGCAGTACATAAAGGCCTGCTCGGCGATATGGGTCACGCCCTCGGAAATCGTCAGATCGGTCATGCCGGCGCAGAGGGTAAAGGCGCCGCGGTTAATCAGGGAGACCCCGGAGGGAATCGTGATGCTCTTCAGGGCGATACAGCCGTAGAAGGCGCTTTCCCCGATCACGGACAGCCGCTGGGGCAGCTCCAGCTCGCTGAGGGTCCGGCAGCCGTAGAAGGCTTCCTTTTCGATCTTGCTCAGCCCCTCGGGCAGGTCGATCCGCTGCAGGGATTCCGCGCCGTTAAAGGCGCTCTGGCCGATGACCGCGGTGCGGGGGGAAAGATGAACCTCCGTCAGGCTGCGGCAGTCGGCGAAGACGCCGGCGTTCAGGGAGGTGACCTTTTCCGGCAGGGTGATGGAGGTCAGATTCCAGCAGCCGCGGAAGGCGTTGATCCCGATCAGCTTGACGTTTTCCCCGAGGGTGACGGAGGACAGCCCCTTGCAGTTCCGGAAGAGCCCGGTCGCCAGGGACTTGACGCTGTCCGGGAAGACCATCGTCGCCAGGGAGCTGCAGCCGAAGAAGGCCTCGGACCCGAGGGAGGGCTGCTTTTCGGGCATGACGATCTCCGCCAGATGCTCGCAGAGATAGAAGGCGCGCCGTTCCACGGATTTGACGGACTCGCCGATGGTGACGGACTTGAGCCGGGGATTGCCGTAGAAGGCCATCGTTCCGATGTTCTCCGTCCCGTCCGGCACCGTATAGGCGGGGGCGGAGAGGGAGGAGGGATAGCTGAGGAGCGTATGGGACGCCCGGTTAAACAGCACCCCGTCCCTGACCTCCAGCAGCGGATGATCCGCCGCCACGTCGATCGCCATGATGGAGTCGCAGCCGATAAAGGGATTGGTTCCGATCTCCGTCAGGGAGCGGGGGAGGGAGACGGTTTCCAGAAAGGTGCAATAGGAGAAGGCCCCGTCCCCCAGGGAGATGATCCCTTCGGAAAGCGTGATCTTTTCCAGGTCGTTATTCCAGGAAAAAGCGCCCTCGGCGATCAGGCTCACCGGCATCCCGTCCAGCTCGGCGGGCACGGTCAGCTCCGCATCGCTTCCGTAATAATGAATCAGGCTGACGGTTCCGTCGGCCAGGGGAAGATAGTCGAAGTCCCCGCTGTGCTGATAGATCATCGTTTCAGCCAGACCGGCCGCCGGCATCAGCGCGGTCATCCAAAGGCAGAGCAAAAGCAGGCCCGCCGTCAGTCTTCTTTTCATCCCGAACACCTCCTGGGGAAATTGTCTGCCTTTAATCATAACGCTTTTTCACCTTTCAGTCAAATCCCATTTTGAAGCTTTTCAGCGCCTTCTCCTGGGTTTTCCGATTCCTTCCGGGGGCCGGGCCGGCGCCGCGGAAGCTTCAGCTTCCCTTTTCGGAAGCTTCGGCGGCCGCGCCCGGACCTCCGGGATTTCCGGAGGAGGCCTTCGGCGCTTTTTCGGCGGCCGATCCCTTCCCGGCCGCGGCGGGGCGGGAGGAGGCCCGGCGGGGGGCGGGGGTGCGGCGTCCGGCGGGATCCGCGCCCTTCATGGGATCCTGCTCCAGGGCTTTGACGGCCTGGGCGCCCGGATGAACGGCGGCCTCCAGGGAGCCCTCCTCGACCAGGAGGCGGAAGAGGGGATCCATGCAGATGGCTTCCGGCGCCTCGATGAAGGTGAGGCGCCGGTTCGGGGTGACGGAAAAAAGAACCGCGCCGGATCCGTCACGGAACTCGGCGCAGACGCGGGAGAGAATAAGCATGTGAGAATCCTCCTGAGGAAGTTGATATTGCATCAAATCCCGTCCATGTAGCGGACGGTCGAGGGATAGAGGAAGCGGACCTCGGAGAACTGGGCGATATAGGGAATTTTGTAGCACATGCTGCTGAACTCCGTCTCCATCCGCTTGAGGGGCTGGGTGATGTTAAAGCAGATCCGGTCGACCCGGTTCATATACACGACCATCCGGTCCTTTCCGCCGGAGCCGGCTCCGGCGCAGTACTTGCAGGGGGAGATAATCAGGTCGCCGCCCTGCTGGCGGGTCAGGTTATTTTCGTGAAGATAGGTCAGGATGGATCGCTCCGAGTCGTCGGAAACCTTGCGGGTGACCAGCTGGCCGAACTGCTCGATGGGCACGAGAATATGGTTCGGCAGCGCGTCGGAGGAGCAGTCGTTGTCCCGCCAGACGTCGGAGATGATCTGGTTCACGTCCCGGAGAATCTGGTCCGCGGTTTTGGCGGCCCACTGGGTGTCGGAGCCGCCGGCGGTGGCGGGGGCGGCCAGGCCGCGGATCACCTCCGGATTGTTGAGCAGGCCGGTGGTCCGGGCCTTATCGACGCCGACGTAGACGCTGTGGTCCATGCTCTTGTCGCAGTGGAGCCGGATGCCCTGGTCGAGGAAGGTAACGGGATCCCGGCCGACCTGGATCATTTTCTCCTGCTCCAGCACAGGGAAGGACATATATTCGGCGAAGTTCATGGTCCTGGCGACGGACTTGGAAAGGTCCGCCTGGATGACGGGGATGTCGTTGGCGGCCTCGAAAAAGATGTTGTCCTCGTCTCCGCCGGTGGAGGAATAGGCGATGCCGATGGTGCCGATGGACTCCACGAGGCCGCCGCCGGTAATCACGGGCATGTCCCGGGGCCAGTCGGTGCCGGAGAGGGGCTCGAGGATCTGGTCATCGACCTTCTCGAGCTCCTTGGTCAGGAAAAGGTAGGAATCCCTGCCCAGGCGGCGCAGGGTGGAAGGGTTTACAAACATGAAATACCTCCTTGATAACGGGGGATCAGATCAGGTTGCGGACGCGGATCACCAGCTCGGCGCAGGGATCCGCCATGCCGGAAAGGCCGCGCCAGGAGCAGCCGGCCAGCTCGATGGTTTCATCCCCGGCCGCCTGGGCGGTAAAGGAGCCGTCCACGAGGGCGATATAGACCTTTCCGCCGGGCTCGCAGGTCTCGTTCGGGAGCCGGACCACCACCGAGCCGCGGACGAGGACGTCGACGGGATCGCCGGGGCCGTAGGGGGCGACGGAGGCGCCGTAGACATCGGGGGTCCGGGCGGGGTTGCGGACGGCGACGCCGACGAAGCGGGCCGGATCGGCATCCCGGCCGGCGGGAACGACGCCCTCGCCGTCCTCGGCGAGGAAGAGGGGAGCTCCCGGCTGGATCGGAACCTCCTCCGCGTTCCGCAGGGAGACGATCAGGTTGTCCATGGAGCGGGAAACCGCCCCGGGATAGCCGTGCATGAAGGAGGAAAGCACCTGGGTCATTTACGCATCATCCTTTCCGGGCGTTGATATTGCGGCTGGCGATAATCCGGCGGCCGAGATCCCCCTCGTCCGCGGGACGGGCGGAGCGAACCAGGGCGGCGTAGCCCCGGCCGTCCCCGGCACGGCGGCGGGAGGGCGCGGCGCAGGAGCGGAGCAGCCTCAGGGCCGCGTCCGCCGCGGCGGTCCGTTCCCCTCCGGGCAGCCGGGCGATCATGGGGCGCAGGGCGCGGACCGTGGAGCGGATCATGGCGTCGGCGCTGGTCCGGGATTCCCCGGGGGCCTCCCCGGCCACCGCTCCCGTCGCCTCTTCCGCCGCCCCGGCGAGGGCTTCCCGCAGGGCTGTTTCTTCGGCGGCGCCGGCCTGGGCGCTGAGGAATTCGGAGGGGGTCACGCCGGCCTCCCCGGCCTCGGTCAGCAGGGCGCCGAGCTCCTCCTCCAGCTGATCCGCGGGGTCGTCGGCGGCCGGAGGATCCTCATCCGCGGCGGCGGGGGTCAGGAAGGCTTCCAGCAGGCTGATGATCCGGTCGAGGCGGGCGAGGATCTCCTCTTCGGCGTCGCCGGCGGTCAGGAGGGTTTCGGCGCCGGCGGCCGCGGGATCGTTTTCGGCCGGCAGCGCGGTTTCCTGCAGCGCTTCGGCGGCCGCGGCCCGGGCGGCCTCCACGGCGGTTTCGCTCCCGGCCTCCGCGGCGGCGCCCATCAGCTCCAGTACTACCGGCAGATCCTCCGGATCCAGGTCGTTTCCGCGGATGGCGGAGGCGACCAGCTTCCGGATCAGGGGAGAGGCGTTCTTTCGGGTTTTGTTCATGGGATTCAGACTCCTTTCTTTGTTTGAAACGGGTTTGGGGGTTTCGGTGAATACGCGGCCCGGGCCGGCCTCCGGGGCGGGGCGGTGATCCCGGATGGCGACCCGCGGACCGGCCCGCCCGTGATCGACGATGGCGATATGGTTTCCGCGGATGTCCCGCTGAACATAGCGGCCCTCCTCCTCGGCAAGGGTATAGGTATAGCCGCAGGAAATCTCCCGCTTTCCGGCCAGCACCCGGCGGATCACCTCCGGGTCGGTGATCACCAGGTCCGCCAGCAGCAGGTTTTCCTCCGGGCCGGTTCCCCGGCGTACGTTCTGGGCGTGGCCCTTCTGGAGGAGGCCGATGTTCCCGGCGGTCACGCCGCCGGGGTCGTCGGGGTGATCCTCGGTCACCGGCTTGCCCTCGAAGGAGGCGACGCAGGCCGGGGAGAACACCTCCTCCGGCGGGCGGAAAACCGGCACCCGGCCGGGGGAATCGGGGAGCCCCAGCTCGGAGGGCAGGTATTCCTGAACGCCGGAGCGGGCGACGGCCACGTTCCGGCAGATCAGGTAGCCCTCGTCGCTGCGGGCCATGTTGGGACTGATTTTTTCGGCGAAATAGAGCAAGAGGGGTCTTCCTTTCGTAATTTCGGTCAGAGGCAGCCCAGCTCCCGCAGGCGGGTTCGGGCCTCCTCCCGGGTCATGAGGCCGGCGTCCCGGGCGGCCGTCAGGGCCTGGATCTGCTTTTGCAGGATCTCCGCCTGCTCCAGGGGCCCGGGGGTCATCAGCGGGGGAAAGGTGAAATCCAGCCGCTCCGGCACGCGGCCCCAGAGGCTCAGGCTCATGACGGGCAGCAGCTTTTCCAGCGCGGGCCGGAGATGCTTTTCCTGCATGTCGGCGATCAGCTCGTAATAGGTCCTCAGATCGCTTTCCCCGGTGGCGTTCATGCCCTGGGGGCTGCGGCCGAAGAGCCGGGTCGCGGGGATGCCGGAGGCCCCGGCCATGTCCAGCATGAAGGCCTCATAGATCTCCGAAAGCCCGGCGAAGGAAAAGGGGTGGTTTTCCAGGGAGTCGCCGGCGGAGAGCAGCTGGAGCCCGAAGGAGGTCCGCAGGGCGTTTTCCCGGGAGACGGCGTCGAGAATCCGCCGCTTCTGGTCCTCGGTGCCCAGGGCGAGGGTTTCGCCGAAGTCGGACATCTTCAGGGTCGTAATGTTCGCCTGAAAGACCAGCTGGGCGATGTTGGCGGAGGTGGCGGACCGCTTCTGCAGCTCCTCGTGGATATGCTCGAGCTCGCTGGCGCCCCAGTACATCTCCGCCGCCTCCTCGCTCCGGGGAAGGTCCCGGCCGGTAAAGCGGAGCACGCGGCTGTGGTGAACCCGCAGAAAGGCGGGGCCGCCGGCGCCGCCCTCGAGCCGAAGGTCGTAGTAGAGGGGGTAGCCGAAATCCGGGTCGTTGAGATCGTCCTCCAGCTCGACGGAGGGCATGACGCCGGAAACCCGGTCCCGCACCAGCAGCCCCTGAAAGCTGCCGGGCATGACGGAATCCGGATCCAGGGGCTCGGAGAGCAGGTCCTCGTGGCCCGCGATCACCATCAGGGCGCAGGCGCCGCCGTAGAGCCGGGCCCACCGGATGGCGGAGGTCAGCTCCCGGCGGATGTCGTGGCGGGCCTCGAGGCGCCGGAGGGCCTCCGCCTCCCCGGGGCTCAGGGCGCCGGTCAGGGCGTACCATCCGCGGGTCATGTCCTCCGAGGGCATGTCGATAATCCGCTTGGCGAGCCAGGACTCCCGGTACAGGGTCGTCAGCAGGGCCGGCGTCAGGGCCGGCCCCCGTTCCCAGGTGCCGCCGCTCAGGAGGAGGGAGGCGTCCCCCAGCCCGGCCGCGGGGTTGCTATAGCCGTCGGCGGCCTTCCGGCGCGCGTTCATGCCCATGGCCTCATCCTCCTTCACCCTTCGCCCCGCCGGAAGCGGTCCGTCCGGGTCTGGCAGAGATAACGCAGGGCGTCCATGGCGTGATCCTTCTCCTTCAGGGGCTTTTCCTCCCCGCGCTGCCGGGCCCGCTCGTCCCAGACGTAGCTGTGAATCTCCCCCATCAGCCCGGGACACCGGTTCCGCTCGACCCGAACCCGGCGGGCGGCGATCAGGACGGCGGTGGTGGCGATGCCCTCCCGGACCTCGTTCTTCGCGTCCTGAATCCGGAAGCCGCGGTTCTTCAGCTCCGCCTTGAAGGAGGCGGCGCTGGGGTCGACGATGATCTGGACGTTCCGATCCCCGCCGAGAAAGGCCAGCAGGTCGTCGGCGTATTCGGCGTCCGTCTTCTGGCGGCGGGTTTTCTCGGAGTCCCAGTAATATTCCCCGGCGATCCAGAAGATGGAGCCGTCGTCCCGGACGTCGAGGAAGACGCAGGGGTTGACGGTGCCGTAGTCGACGGCGGCAAAGCGGCGCATGCCCCGGTACCGGCGGTCCGGGTTATCGCAGACGTAGGTGTTCTCCCCGTCGTCCCACATGGGATAGACGGCCCCCTCGGCGCTGACCCATTCCCCGAGGATATAGCGGCGAAAAAAAACGCCCCGAAAGGCGCGGGCGTAGCTTTCCCGGATAACCGGGGAAAGGGTCAGGTTGTCGTCCATGGTGAAATGCAGGCGGCACAGGCCGATTTCCCCGGCCCGGTCGATGAAGTCCGTCTTGATGAAATGCCAGGATCCGGCGGGGTTGCAGTTCATGAAGATCCGGCTGCCCTCGACGGAGCACCGGCCGATCATCTGGTCGACGAAGGACCGGGGAAAGAGGGCGACCTCGTCGGCGTAGGCGCCGCAGGCGGTCATTCCCTGGAGCTTGTCCTGGGCGTTGTCCTTGTCGGCGCCGAAAAGGTGATAGACGTTCTTCCCGATGATGATCCGGGACTCGGTTCGCTTCCATTCCCAGGGAATCGAGAAGGCCTCCAGCAGGCCGAACAGCGGGGTCAGCACGTTGCGCCGCAGGGCGCCGCCGGTGACGCCGGCGATAATAAAATCTCCTCCCTGAAAGGAGGAGAGGCTCCAGACCAGAAAGGACAGAATCATGGCGATGGTCTTGCCGGAGCGGATGGCGCCGTCCGCCAGCATCATCCGCTTGTGCTCCTGGCCCGATCCCGGGCGCCACCACAGGAGGGCCTGCTTCTGCTTTCTGGAGAAGGGCTTCAGTTCGAAGGGGGCGATGAGAACAGCTCCCCGACGGTTTCCTCCGGAACGTTGACCATTTCGGTAAAGGCGCGGACGGCGGCCTCGCTCCGGGCTTTTTCGTCATCCCCGCTGGCGGCCAGAAGGCGGTTGTACTGCTGGGAGATGATGGTGGCGCTCTTTTTTAACTGGTCGAACAGAGCCCGGCGGATGGTGATGAAGCCGTCCTGGCGGATCATGGGAATCATGGCTTCCAGGGGCCGCCGGTAGGCTTTCCGGCACCAGGCCTTCAGGGCGGGGAGGGAGACGCCGAGGTAGCCGAGGATCTCGCTGACCTCGCACTGGAGGGCGACGAGCTCCTCGAAGAGCTCCCGGGTCAGATCCCGCCGGAGTCCGTGCAGCACAGGCGAATCGTTCATAAAAAAAATCAGCTCCTTTCGAAGTGTGAGACGGGGTGGGACGGGGGGAC
>JAFRHH010000045.1 GCA_017433405.1 Clostridia bacterium
GCATGTTTCATCGATTTATTTTTTATCATTCTCAAAGGAGGCTTCCCTATGGCCCTGGATTATGTGTTTATGACAGACAGCGACAGCGATCTGCCGTTTCACCTGAAGGAGCAGTACGATATCCCCGTCGTCTATATGCCCTATGCCCTGAACGGCAAGGAGTATTTTGACGATCTGGGGCAGATGCTGGATCACAAAAGCTATTATGACGCGATGAGGGAAGGCGCCGTGCCGGTGACCTCCGCGCTGAACGAGGCCTCCTACCTGGAATATTTCGAGCCGGTTCTGAAGAAGACGGATCTGCTCTTCGTCGCCTTCTCCAGCAAGCTTTCCAGCACGATTCAGGCCATTTACGCCGCCCGGGAGACGCTGCTGAAATCCTATCCGGAGCGGAAGTTCATCGTAGTGGATACGCTGAGCATCTCCGGACCCCAGACGCTGCTGGTGCTCAAGGCCCACGCCATGTACCGCTCCGGCGCCTCCATCGACGAGGTGGCGGAGTGGCTGGAAACCAACAAGCTCCGGGCCCAGGCGCTGTTCATGGTGGACGATCTGAAGTACTTAAAGCGGGGCGGGCGGATCTCCCCCATGGCCGCCACCGTGGGCTCCATGCTGGATCTCAAGCCCGTGATCTACGAGGCGAAGGATGGGAGCCTGCAGGCGATTCAGAAGATCCGCGGCCGCAAGAAGGCCACCGCCTATATGGTGGACAAAATGATGGAATTCGCGCCGGATCCGGAGGAAAGCCCGGTGCTGGTGCTCCACGCGGACGACCCGGAGGACGCGGAGCGCTGCCGCAGCCTGGTGGCCCAGAAGCTTCCGGGGGCGGATATCCTGGTGGAAAATGTCGGCCCGGTGATCGGGGCCCACTGCGGCCCGGGAACCGTCGCCCTCTGCTATATCGGAACGAAGCCCCGGGAGCTGTAATCCCGGCTGCTGAAAAAACGGCCTTCCCGCTGATGGGAACGCCGTTTTTTTGCTCCGGATTTCTTTACTGCAGGAAGCCGTTGATGATCTGCTCCTCCGCCTCGGCCTCCGTCAGCCCCAGGGTCATCAGCTTGATCAGCTGTTCCCCGGCGATTTTCCCGATAGCCGCCTCGTGCACCAGAGCGGAATCCACATGGTTGGCCTCCAGCCCCGGAACCGCCAGGATCCGGCCCTCATCCATGATGATGGAATCGCATTCCGTATGGCCCTGGCTGGGGGCGTTGCCGACGATCTTCGCGTCGAACTTCTGGAAGGAATGATCCCGGGCCACGGACCGGGACACGATATCCGCGCTGGCGCCTTCCCCGTTCAGCTGCACCTCATAGACGCTGATGGCCCGCTGATCCCCATGGGTCATCAGCCGCTCCCGAACCACCAGCCGGGCCCCCGCCGCCAGCTCCGCCGTCGTGGTTCGCTCCGTATCGTCCACGCCCTTGATCTGGATCATCTCCATCTCCATGGCGCTTCCTTCCTCCAGGAAAACCTTCGTTCCGGGGTTCAGGATGCGCTTCCCGCTGCCCGCCCCGGAGCCGTAGTGCTTTTCCACATACCGGACCTTCGCGTTCCTTCCCACATGGAAGGTATGAATCCCGTCGTGCTGGGAATCCTGATTCCCGCAGTTGTCAATGCCGCAGCCGGCGACGATCAGCACATCGCTGTCCTCGCCGACATAGAAATCATTATATACGGTTTCCTTCAGTCCGCTTTCCGTCAGCACCACCGGAATATGCACGCTTTCATGCTTCGTGCCCGGACGGATGCGAATGTCGATTCCGCTGACCTCCGTCTTCGAGGCGATCTCGATATTGGCGGAGGACTGGCGGCCGATGGACTGGCTGTTGGACCGGATATTATAGGCTCCTTCCGGAATCTCATGGAGATCTGCCACTTCCCGCAGCAGCCGCTTCTGAATCTCATCCATTTTCACCACCGCTTACTCCTCCTTTCCCATGGCCCGGATCGCGCCCTCGCAGTCGCACAGGCCGCCGGCCCCGGCGTCCTCCATCAGGGAGGAATACACTTCCCGCTGGCTGCCCTGATGATCCACCCCGCCGTTTTTCAGGACGATAATCTCGTCGGCGATATTCAGAATCCGCTCCTGATGCGAAATAATCAGGATGGAGCTGTCCTGAATCGATTCCCGCATCTGGCGGAAAACGTCGATCAGGTTGCGGAAGCTCCACAGATCGATCCCCGCCTCCGGCTCGTCGAAGACCGACAGGCGGGCCTTCCGGGCCAGCACCGTCGCAATCTCGATCCGTTTTAGCTCGCCGCCGGACAGGCTGGCGTTCACCTCCCGGTCCACATAGTCCCGGGCGCACAGCCCCACGGAGCTCAGATAGACGCAGGCGTCGGCGACGGACAGATGGGCGCCCGCCGCGATCCGGATCAGATCCAGCACCCGGATGCCCTTGAAGCGCACCGGCTGCTGAAAGGCGAAGGCAATCCCCTTTCGGGCCCGCTCCGTTACGGAAGCCTCCGTAATATCCTCCCCGTCAAAAAAAATCCGCCCCTCCGTCGGCTTCTCGATGCCCGCGATCAGCCGGGCCAGCGTGGATTTCCCGCCGCCGTTGGGGCCCGTGACCACGATCAGCTTGTTTTTCGGAATCGTCAGGCTGACGTTCCGGACAATTTCCTTTCCGGTTCCGCCCTCGGAAACCTGAAAGGACACATTCCTCAGTTCCAGCATGTTTCTCCCGTTCCTCCTCTGTGAATAGTCATTCACGTCCGCTGTATTGAATCATCCGTCAGCGCTTTTTCAGCCGTAGTATTTCCGGATATAGCCGTCCAGATTGCCGTGCTCGCTGACCTTGAAGGCGCCGATCCCCAGCCGGCTCATCACGGAGAGCAGGATGCAGACCCCATGCACCACGATATCCGCCCGCCCGGGCTGCAGCCCCGGGAGCAACTTCCGCTCCTCCAGGCTCAGATCCGCCAGGGTTTCCCCGACTCCGCGGACCTCCTCCGCGGTTACGCAGGTCCCGTGCATCTCAGCCCGGTTCTGCCAGGGAATGTTCTTCACCATGGCCGCCAGGGTCGTAAAGGTTCCGCCGGTACCCGCCCAGGCCTCCGGAGAGGAAAAGTCCGGATACGCCCGCAGTTTTTCCCCAAGGATCCGATCCGCCTCCTCCTCAACCGCCTTCATCCCCGCCCGGCCGCTGATGGGAAAACGCTGAAAAAGCCGCACCGCCCCCATCTGGCAGGAAAAGGCGCAGTCCGGCCCGCTGCCGCTGCCGGTCACAATCTCCGTAGAGCCCCCGCCGATATCGATCACCCCGCACCGGCTTCCCGCCGGAAGCACGTCGCAGGCCCCCAGAAAGCTGAGCTCCGCCTCCTCTGGCCCCGAAAGGATCTGCATCGGAACGCCGGCGGTCTTTTCCGCCGCCGCCATAAACTCCCGGCCGTTCCGGGCGTCCCGGGCCGCGCTGGTGGCGAACAGGTGCAGGCGTTCCACGCCCCGCCGCCGGGCTTCCCCGGCCATCTGGCCCACCGCCGTCAGCGTCTTGGCCATGCTGTCCGGGCTCAGGTTGTTCCGCTCATCCAGCCCGGCGAACAGCCGCGTCCCCGCCCGGTCCCGGGCCAGGGCGCGAAAAGGGCGAACCCGGGTGTCGGCCGTCAGCATGCGCACCGAGTTGGATCCGATCCCGATTACAGCTACGATCATGGCGCTCCTCCTCCGTCAACGCTGGTCCACGTCTGCCCGTCCTTCTCTTCTATGAACAGTTCTTCATGCCCGTCCTTCCGTCCCCTTTATCTGATCCGTTCGGCCAGCAGGCTCGCCAGCTCTCCCTCGGAATAGGAGTAGATTTCATCCATCAGGATGGCGAATTCCGACTCCGAATAGGCCTGCAGCGCCTCAGGATGATCATATTCAAACCGGATATCGTTCCGGTTCATGAAGGAATAATCCCGGATCGCGCTGGAAACGATGAAATCGCTGGTTCCCACCCGGTCCAGCTGGCCCGTCAGCGCCTTGTTCCTTTCCTCCAGCGTCGTCAGGGCCACCTGGAGCTCCCGCTCCTTTTCCGCCTTTTCGTCCAGGGAGCTCCGGAGCATCAGGTGGAGCACCAGGAAAACCGTCAGCGCGACCCCCAGCAGGAGAACAAAGCCCTTCAGGTTCATGGTTTTATGCAAGGCGCTTCCCTTCCTTCTTTTCCTCTGTGAACAGCAGTTCACGTCTGCCATGCTGTCCGGCATCCCGCCGGGCCCGCCGTCGGACGCGGCCCTTCCTTATTGATTTCTCCGCGGCGGTTTCCGATTCCTTCCGACTAGCCAAACATGCTGATCTGGTTCGTTTCGTCCATCCCCTCCAGGGCGCCGTGGGCCCGGAGCATTTCGATCACGGCGGAGCCGACCTTTCCCCGGATTTTCAGATCCTCGACGCTGAGGAAGGGGCCTTCCTTCCGGGCCTCCGCGATGGGCACCGCGGCGCTTTCCCCCAGCCCCGGCAGGCTGATAAAGGGGCATCGGATATTTCCGTCCTCGATCCGGAAGCGCTTCACGTCGCTTTTGTACAGATCCACCGGCAGGAACTGAATACCCCGCATGTTCATCTCCAGCACCAGCTCCAGGCAGGTGGCGATTTCCTTGTCCCGCGCGGTGGGCTTGTCCATCTCCCGGATCTCCCGGATCCGCCTCCGGCAGGTTTCCGGAGAGATCAGCATCGTACTGGCGTCGAAGCCGTCGCCCCGGACGGTAAAGTAGGCACAGTAATAGGCCAGGGGCTCATGGAGCTTAAACCAGGCCACCCTGAGGCTCATGGTCACGTAGGCCACCGCGTGGCCCTTCGGGAACATGTATTTGATCTTTTTGCAGCTGTCCATGAACCAGGCCGGCACCTCGGCCTCGTTCATGGCCTTTTCCATCTCCGGCTTCAGGCCCTTTCCCTTCCGGACGCTCTCCATCGTCGTAAAGGCCATCTTCGGCTGAACGCCCTGATCCATCAGATAGTTCATGATATCGTCCCGGCAGCAGACGCACTCGCTCAGCGTCGCGGTGCCGGAGGCGATAATCTCCTGGGCGTTCCCCAGCCAGACGTCCGTGCCGTGGCTGAGGCCGGAAATCCGCAGAAGCTCCTCCATGGTCTTGGGCCGGGTTTCCTCCAGCATGCCCCGGACGAAGCCGGTTCCGAACTCCGGTACCCCGTAGGTACCGGTGTTGCAGAGGATGTCCTCCTGGGAGACCCCCAGGGCCGCCGGCGACGTAAACAGGCTTCTGACCCCCGGATCATCCAGCGGCACATCCCGGAAATTAATGCCCGTCAGGATCTCCAGCTCGTGCATCATCGTCGGATCGTCGTGGCCCAGGCAGTCCAGCTTGACCAGGATATCGTGCATGGAGTTGAAATCGAAATGAGTCGTGGTAAAATCGCTCTCCAGGTCGTCCGCCGGATGCTGAACGGCGGTAAAGTCATAGATTTCGTATTCCAGCGGCACGACGACCATCCCCCCGGGATGCTGCCCCGTCGTCCGCTTGACACCGGTGCACTCCAGGGCCAGCCGGTCCTTTTCCGTATTGCCGGCCTGAATGCCCCGCTCCTCCAGGTACTTGGACACGTAGCCGAAGGCGGTTTTATCCGCCAGGCCGCTGATGGTCCCCGCCCGGAACACGTGGTCATGGCCGAAGAGCTCCTCCACATAGTGGTGGGCCCGGTTCTGGTATTCCCCGCTGAAGTTCAGATCGATATCCGGCACCTTATCGCCCTCGAAGCCCAGGAAGACCTCGAAGGGAATATCGAAGCCGTCCTTCGTCAGCCGGGCGCCGCAGTCCGGGCAGTCCCGGTCCGGCAGATCCACCCCGACATGATAGCGGCTCCGGTCCACGTCGAAGAAGCCCTTCCGGCAGTGCTCGCACCGGTAGTGGGGCGGCAGGGCGTTCACCTCGGTAATCCCGCACATCCGGGCCACCAGGCTCGACCCGACGCTGCCCCGGCTGCCCACCAGGTAGCCGTCCTTCAGGCTGCGGCTGACCAGCTTCTGGGCGATGGCGTAGAGGGTGCAGTAGCCGTAGCCGACGATGGACTTGAGCTCCTTGCGGAGCCGGGCTTCCACGATCTCCGGCAGGGGGCTGCCGTACATCTCCTCCGCCGTGGACCAGGTCATCTCCTGAATCATGTCCTCCGCGTCGTCCCAGAATGGCTGGAAGGTATCCTCCCCCTTGGGATGCACCGGAAACAGCTGCATCTTTTCCACCTGGTCGGCGATCTTCCGCGGGTTGTCGATCACCACCTCCCGGCATTTTTCCGGCCCGAGATAGGCGAATTCCGCCAGCATCTCGTCGGTGGTTTTGAAATAGAGCGGCGGCTGCTGATCCGCCTCCTCGAAGCCCATGCCGGCCTGAATGATCGCCCGGCCCACCGCGTCCTTGGGGTCGAGGAAATGCACGTCCCCGGTGGCCACCACCGGCAGGCCCAGCTCCTCCCCCAGGGCCACGATCCGGCGGTTCAGTTCCCGGAGGTCCTCCTCCGAGGAAACCTCGCCGTTGCGGATCATGAAGGCGTTGTTGCCGACGGGCTGGATCTCCAGATAGTCATAGAAGGAGGCGATCTCCTTCACCCGCTCCTCCCCGGCGCCGGATGCCAGCGCCCGGTACAGCTCCCCGGCCTCGCAGGCACTGCCGATGATCAGCCCTTCCCGATACCGGCTGATCACGCTTCGGGGCATATGGGGCACCCGCCGGAAATACTCCAGATGGCTGATGGACACCAGCCGGTTCAGGTTCACCAGCCCTGTCCGGTTCTTCGCCAGCAGGATGATATGCCAGCTTTCCCCGATGGCCCCGCCCTTCAGGAAAGTATTCAGATCCCCGTCCGTCCGGATCTGGGGAAACCGCTCCCGGGTATCCTCCTCCATCCGCTTCAGGCACAGCGCGGTCGCCGTCGCGTCGTGCACCGCCCGGTGGGCGTTCTTCAGGCTGACCCCGAGATGCTTGCACAGGGAGGCCAGCCGGAAGGACTTCATCTCCCCGACGTAGAGCTTCCGGGCGTAGCTCAGGGTATCCATGACCGGGTTCCGGAACCCCCGTCCCAGGCGTTTCAGCTCCGACCGGAGCAGATTCGCGTCGAAGGACGCGTTATGGGCGGCGATGGGCAGATCGCCGATAAAGGCCATCAGCCGGGGCAGCACCTCCGCCGCCGGCGGCTGATCCGCCAGCATCCGGTCGGTGATCTTCGTGATTTCCGTAATCTTTTCCTTCAGCGGCTCCCCGGGATTCACCAGCTGTTCAAAGGTCTCGGTGATCGCCCCGTCCTTCAGCTTCACGGCGCCGACCTCGATGATGCGCGCGCTGCCCGTGTTCAGGCCGGTGCTCTCGAAGTCCAGCACCACGATCTCTCCGTCAAAGGGCCGCCCGTCGGGATTTTCCATGATGGGCTTTTCGTCGATCAGATAGCCCTCGCAGCCCGGGATCAGCTTGATCCTGCCCTTCGCCGCCCGGAAGGCGGCGGGAAAGGACTGGAGCACGCCGTGATCCGTGACCGCCACCGCCGGATGGCCCCACTGGACCGCCCGGTCGATCAGATCCTTGACGTCCGTCAGGGCGTCCATCGTGGACATGTTGGTATGCATATGGAGCTCGATCCGCTTTTCCTCCGCGGTATCCTGCCGCTCCTCCTTCTCGGTTTCCACCAGATCCCGGACGGAGATGGACAGCTCCCGGGCGTAGGGATCGTAGAGGCACTCGCCCCGAAGCTTCACCGTCATGCCGGTTTTGATCCGGTCCACCCTGTCCATGACCGCCCGGCGCTCCTCCTCCGTAATGGGCGCCTGGGCGCCCTCCTCCCCCTTTCGGGAGAAGCGGGGCCGGTAGCGAAAGAAGGATTTGCACAGAATCGAGGAGGTATAGTCCGTTACCGCGAAGGTCAGAAGCAGCATCTCCCCGCCCTTGAGTTCCCTGGTTTCCGACCGGAAGATTTCCCCCTGGACCACCACTACGCCGCTTTCGCTGGTCAGCTCCTTGATCTCCACCGGGTGATCCGCGATCGCCTTCCCCAGGATGGGCCGGCCCACCGCCGGCGCCTCCGGATCCAGCAGGGGCTTTTCCCGGACGGGCTTTTCGGTCTTTTCGAAATATTCGGGCTTCGCCGCCGGCCCTTCCTTCTTCGGCCGGGGCTCCCGCTTCGGCTTCGGCGCGGGCGCGGCGGCGCTCTCTGAACGGCCGGTTCCGTAGCGCTCCGCCATCTCCGCCATGGTCACCACCAGGGCCGCTTCCTGCCGGCCCTCCTCCCGCATCCGGCGGAGCCGCTCCTCCCGGGTTCCCGCGACGGTCATCTCCACCCGGACCCGGGCGCCAAAGATCTCCAGCACCGCCAGGGACAGCCGGGGGGCCATGTTCTGGCGGCTCATCATATGCAGCGCCAGCTCACTGGGAAAGACCAGCGTCAGGATGCCGTCGGAGCCTTCGCGGACAGCATCTGTCTCCATCCGCCAGCCGATCTGCCCCAGCCAGCCCCGGCTGGATGGATAGTTGCGGCGGAGGAAATCGTCCAGCACCTGCTTATAGGGAGCGGGATCCTTCAGAAAGGGCTCCTTCAGCACCGGGCAGATCACCCGCACCGCCAGGGCGCGCCCCGGAAACAGCTCCCGCAGCAGCCGCTCCAGCGCCAGGAACTGCTTTTCCCCCGCCAGAACGCTGCTTTCAAAGGTGATATAGGTTTTTTTCAACGATTTGACGTATTTCACCCGGGGCGCGTGCAGCGCCCCCGCCAGCTCGGGAATCTCCCGGGCGATCCGGGCCATCAGATCTTCATAGCTCATGCTTTATCCGCCACCAGACGCCGAACCTCCCGGATCAGTATTTCTCCCAGGTCGCCGGTGACCTTCCTGGGTTCCTGTCCCCGGACGAAAAGCACCCCGCCGCTTTTCCCGCCGGCGATGCCCACGTCCGCTTCCCGGCCCTCCCCCAGGCCGTTGACCACGCAGCCCATCACCGCCACCTTCAAAGGCACGGTGATGTCCCGCAGCTCCCGCTCCACCCGCTTTCCAATTTCCGCCACCGGGATGCAGGTTCTTCCGCAGGTCGGGCAGGCGATCAGCTGCACCCCCCGGATCCGGAGATCCAGCGCCCGCAGGATATCCCAGGCCGCCCCGGCCTCCGGCAGGGGATCGCCGCTTAAGCTGACCCGGATCGTATCCCCGATCCCGTCCAGCAGAAGCGCCCCGATGCCGATGGCGCTCTTGACCGTGCCCTGGCCGGGCAGTCCCGCCTCCGTTACCCCCACGTGGAGGGGATAACCGCAGCGCCGGGCCGCCAGCCGGTAGGCCTCCACCGTCAGCCGGACGTCGCTGCTCTTCATGCTCAGCACGATATCCTCAAAGCCCGCCTTTTCCAGCAGCCGGGCGTGATTCAGGGCGCTTTCCACCAGGCATTCCGCCGTCGGGCCGCCGTATCTGTCCAGCAGCTCCTTCTCGACGCTTCCGCTGTTGACCCCGATCCGGATCGGAATCCCATGGGCCTTTGCGCAGTCCGCCAGCTCCCGGACCTTCGCTTCCCCGCCGATATTGCCGGGATTGATCCGCAGCTTGGCGATGCCGTTCTCCGCGGAGCGGATCGCCAGGCGGTGATCGAAATGAATATCCGCCACCAGGGGCACCGGGCTCTCCGCCGCCAGGATTCGGACCGCCTCGGCGCAGGCTTCGTCGTAGACGCTGACCCGCACCAGATCGCAGCCCGCCTCATGCAGGGCCCGAATCTGCTTCAGGGTAGCCTCCACATCCCGGGTATCGGTATTGGTCATGCTCTGAACGAGCACCGGATGCCCGCCGCCCAGCGGCAGGCCGCCCACCATCACGGTTTTTGTCATCTTCTCCTCCGTTTTCCGCCGCCCGGGCCGTCCCCCGCAGCGTTCCCCTTTGCGGAAACCCTGACTGAACCCTTCCCGGCGGGACTGCCCTTTCCCAGCGTTTCCCTGTCCTGCTCCTCCGGAATGTCATCAGCCTTCCCTCAGCGAAACAGCCTGACGATATCCTGATAGGTAAAGAAAATCATGACCGCGAAAAGAAATACCATGCCGCCCAGATGCACCATGGCTTCCTTCTGGGGCGGCACCGGCTTTCCCCGGATCGCCTCCACCAGCCCGAAGACCAGCCGGCTCCCGTCCAGTCCGGGAATCGGCAGCAGGTTCATCAGCCCCAGGTTGATCGAGATCAGCACCAGCAGCTGGACGAAGGCACTGAGGCCGCCGGCGGCCACCTCGCTGGAGACCATGCTCACGATCCCCACCGGGCCGGAGGTCTGATCCAGCCCCTCCCCGGTCGTTACCAGGTTCTTCAGCGCCCGGAGGATCGCCCCCGCGGCGTTCCAGCACAGGGCCGCGCTCTCCCGGAGGCCGCCCAGGAAGGTGGTCGGCCGGCTCTCCGTCCGGTAGGTTCCGCCGATGGTCACGCCGATCCGCATCTTTCCCTCCGCCTCGTCCCAGACGGGGGTGACGGTCAGATGCAGGTTTTCCTCCCCGCGCCGCACCGTCAGATCCAGCGGCGGCTCCCCTTCCTTCCAGGCCGCCAGGGTGCCGGTCAGGGTTTCGAAGGTGCCGTCCATCATATTGACGCCGTTGATCCCGGTTATCCGGTCACCGGCCTGGAGCCCCGCGTCGCGGGCCGGGCCGGCGGCCATGACCTCCGCGATATAGGGATCGATCCCCGTCACCGTCGTTACGCCGCTGACCCAGTAGAAGGCGGCCGCCACCGCAAAGGCCAGGACGAAGTTCATCACGGGGCCCATCAGGATGACGAACAGCCGCTTCCATACGTTCTGGTTCGGGAAGGCCCGGGGATCGTCCCGGCTCTCCCCCGTGGGATCGTCCTCGCCGATAAAGGCGCAGTAGCCGCCGACGGGAATCGCCCGGACCGAAAAATCCGTTTCGTGCTTTTTGCTTTTCCAGCCCAGGAGCTTCGGTCCAAACCCGATGGCAAACTCCCGGACCTCAATTTTCATCAGCCTCGCCGCCAGGAAGTGACCGGCCTCATGGACCGTCACCAGAATCGCCAGCAGCAGGATTGCCCAGAGTATTGACATAATTCACCTCAGTCAGATCCGGCGGGCCAGCCGGTCCGCCTCCCAGATTTCTTCCAGGCTGTCGGCCCGCAGCCCCGCGAGCCGGTCCAGGGCCCGCTCCACCCGAAGGGCGATCTCTCCGAAGGGGATTTCCTCCCGCAGGAAGGCCGCGACGGCAGCCTCGTTGGCCCCGTTAAAGACGGTACAGGCGGCTCCCCCGGCCCGGAGCGCGGCCCGGGCCAGCCGCAGGGCCGGAAACTTCTTCTCGTCCGGCTCCTCGAATGTCAGGCGGCCCAGGGCGAAAAAGTCCGGCGCCGCCACGCCGGTTTCCAGCCGCTCCGGATAGCTCATGGCGTATCCGATGGGAACCCGCATATCCGGCTGCCCCAGCTGGGCCAGCACCGCTCCGTCCCGGAAGACGATTCCGGAGTGCACGATGCTCTCCGGATGCACCAGCACCTGAATCCGGTCCTCCGGCAGATCGAAGAGCCAGCGGGCCTCCATGATTTCCAGCCCCTTGTTAAACATGCTGGCGGAATCCACCGTAATCTTCGCGCCCATGCTCCAGTTGGGATGCCGCAGCGCCTCCGCCGGCGTCGCCCGCCGGATCCGCTCCGGATCCCAGGTTCGGAAGGGGCCGCCGGAGGCGGTCAGCAGGATCCGCTCCGCCGGGTTCGGGCCGGCGGCCTGGAGGCACTGAAAGATGGCGCTGTGCTCGCTGTCCACCGGCAGAAGCGGCTTCCCGGCCTTCCTGGCCAGATCCGTCACCAGATGGCCGCCGGTCACCAGCGCCTCCTTGTTCGCCAGCAGCACCTGGCGCCCGGCGCCCAGCGCGTCCATGACCCCCGCCAGCCCGGCGATGCCCACGATGCTGACCAGCACCATGTCCGCCGGAACCTCCGCCGCGGCGGCCCTGAGCGCCTCCCGGCCACCGACGAAGCGGCAGAAGGACAGATCCGCCGGGATCTCCGAGGCCTCGAACCCCTCCGTCAGTCCCGCCATCTCCGGGCGAAACTCCCGAACCTGCTCAAACAGGGTTTCCCGGCTGGCCCGGGCCGTCAGCGCCGTCACCCGGTACCTGTCCGGATGCAGCCGGCAGATCTCCAGCGCCTGCTTTCCGATGGATCCGGTGGAGCCCAGAATGGATATCGTTTTCATGGGTGTCTCTCCTCTGTGAACGTCCGTTCTGTCCGCTGCTCTATCCCCTTCATCAGACGGCGAACAGCCGGTAGCAATACATCAGAACCGCCATGAAGAGCACGCTGTCCAGCCGGTCCAGCATCCCTCCGTGGCCCGGAAAGAGATTGGAGAAATCCTTGATGCCGCTGTGGCGCTTCACCAGGGAGGCGAAGAGATCGCCGATCTGGCCCACCAGGCCGCCGAAGAACCCCAGCAGCAGGTATTCCCACCATGCCGGCAGCTTCGCCAGCGTCTGGGCGTTGCAGGTCAGCGCCGCAATCCCGCAGACCGCCATGGCCGCGATCACGCTGCCCAGCAGGCCCCCCAGGCTGCCGGAAATCGTCTTCTTCGGGCTGACGGCAGGGCAGAGCTTCGGCCCTCCCACCGCGCTGCCCACGAACAGCGCCATCATATCCCCCATCAGGGGAACGCTGAAGGTCAGGCTCAGCAGCACCACCTCCACCGCCTTCTGACCCACCAGGGCCAGGGCCACCAGGCTTAAGCCCGGCAGCGCCACCGTCAGAAGCGGCAGGGCGCTCATGCTCAGATCCACCAGATCCGGCTCCGCCCGGAAGAGGATATGCATCACCATGACCAGCATGGCCCCCGCCAGCAGCGGGATGATGATCCGGACATCGAGAAAATAGGTCAGCGGCGTGGATACCAGCAGCGCCACCCAGGTCGGCCAGCTGACCACCCGGTGGCCCGCCAGCGCCAGGGCGTGATACTCCTCCCAGACGGCGAACCCGATGCCGATCAGCGTCGCCAGCGCCATGCACCAGTCCGGCAGCCACAAAAGGACCACCAGCAGTAAAATCAGAAGGACTCCGGTAATAATTCTCTGTTTCATGTCTTTTCCTGTTCCGTTTCCGCTGATCTTGATCTTGCCCCCGCTCCCGGCCTTTGCGCCGGGGGCCGGGGGACGTCACCCTGCCCTGAAATAAGGCGGCTATCTGCCGCCGAAGCGGCGCTGCCTGTGGGCGAACACGTCCAGCGCCCGGTCGTAGTCCGCCACGGTGAAGTCCGGCCAGAGCGTTTCCGGGAAGACGAACTCGGCGTAGGCGCACTGGTACAGCAGGAAGTTGCTCAGCCGCATCTCCCCGCTGGTCCGGATCAGCAGATCCACATCCGGCTGCCCGGCGGTATACAGATGCGCTGCCAGGGTCTCCTCCCCGATCTCCTCCGCCGCCAGGGCGCCGCTTTTGACCTTCTCCGCGATCATCCGGGCCGCCCGGGCCAGCTCCGCCCGGCCGCCGTAGTTAATGGCGATATTCAGGCGCAGCCCCGTATTGTTCCCGGTTCTCCGCTCCGCCTCCTCCAGGGTTTCCCGCTGCCGCTGCGGCAGGCGATCCTTCTCCCCCAGGATCAGGATCCGCACGTTCCGCTCGTCCAGCTCGTCGATCTCCGAGGCGAAGAAGTCCAGGATCAGCTGCATCAGCGCGCCGACCTCCTCCTCGGAGCGGCTCCAGTTTTCGGTGGAGAAGGCGTAAAGGCTCAGAGCCCCGATCCCCAGATCGTCCGTATGCCGGATGATCTCCCGCAGGGTCTCCGTCCCCTGGCGATGGCCCCGGGGAACGCTCAGCCGGTGTTTTTTCGCCCACCGGCCGTTTCCGTCCATGATGACCGCCACGTGCCGGGGCAGCTTTTCAAAGCTTTCCGCCGTCCTTTTTTCCATTCCTTCCGTCCCTTCTCCTCCAGTTCACGTCTGCCATTCTGTCCGGATGACCGCTTTGTGACCGCTCCCGCCCCGCGGATCACGGGCAGCGCCCGTTTTCTCCGCGCGCGCCGGTTTTATACGGCCAAAACCCGCCCAAGGGCGGGTTTTGAGCTGCGCGCCGCGCGCGGTCAGACCTCCATGATCTCCTTTTCCTTGCGGGCGTAAACGGCGTCCACATCCTTGATTCCGCTGTCGGTAATCTTCTGCAGCTTCTCCTCGGCTTCCCGCTGATCATCCTCGGTGATCTCGCTGTTCTTCTTCATTTTTTTCAGCTGATCCATCGCGTCCCGCCGGATCGCCCGCACCGCGACCTTCGCTTCCTCGGCGCCCTTGCTGGCCACCTTCGTCAGCTCCTTCCGACGCTCCTCGTTCAGCTCCGGGAACACCAGCCGGATAATCTTTCCGTCGTTGGAGGGGTTCAGCCCCAGATCGCTCTTCTGGATCGCCTTTTCCACCTGGGGAATCATCTTCGCCTCCCAGGGGGCGATCACCAGCATCCGGGGTTCCGGGGAGGAGATGTTCCCGATCTGGTTCAGAGGCGTCGGCGTCCCGTAATAATCCACCGTAATCCGGTCCAGCAGCTGCGGATTGGCCCGGCCGGCCCGCAGGCCCTGCATGTCCCTCTCGTATACGGCGCAGGTTTTCTTCATCTTTTCTTTCGCGGTATTCAGCAGTTCGTCAACCATGGCAATCCCTCCGTATCCTTTCTTCCGCTGATCCCCGATCACCGGTTTTCGTTTCAGTTTGCCCTATTATACCGTTTTTTTCCCCTGCTGACAACAGCTTTTTCCGGAGCGGAAGCGGGCTTTTCCGCCTCTACAGCAGGGCGGCCAGCAGCAGGCAGCCCGCCGAAAGGATCAGATCCGCCAGAAAAACGCAGGCGTTCTGATCCTCCTCCTCCAGATCGTCAAACTGAACGATCTCCTCGTCCAGATGATCCGCCATATCCCCGGTCAGAAAGGGCGGCTCCTTCCTGCGCAGCCGGGGCAGCTTCAGCTGAGGCACCCGCAGCCCGTCCATCCGCAGCCACGCCAGGAGGGTAAAGAGCAAAAAGAGCAGGCCGAGCATCAGCGCCAGGTTCCGAAAGGAAGCCAGGGGCCAGGAGGGCGGCGCGAAGAAATGAACCAGCCTGGCGGCGAAGAGCGCCAGCACGCCCCGGGTGAAAACCTTATAGATCAGCGGCCGCAGCATCTCCCTGTGAAAATGGTTCCGAAACCACCGAAGCATGGTCCCCGCACACCTCCTTCGCCATCATTCTGATCCGCCTGGAAACGACAGTCTATCACCGGCCCGGCTCACCGGTTTCACGTCTGCCGTCTCATGGCTTCGATCTGTCTTTTCCGTTTTTTCAGCCCAATTATACCAACCGGAGCCGGTTTCAGCAAGCAGGCGTTCCCCCACCTGTCATCATGATCAAATCACAGGCCCGGGTGAAGTCTGATTCTGAAAGCCGCGCCGACCCGTTAAAAACTGGTAAAATACAGTAAAAATACAATCCGTTTTCTCCTCTTCCTTGCCTTTTCAGATCAGGATGTGTTATATTAATAAGTACCTCAAAAGGCTTCCGCTTTTTGAAAAAACCAATAACAGAAAGGAAAGTGCACCGAATGAAGAAACTGCTGTCCCTGGTTTTGGCTCTGGCCATGCTGCTCGGCGCCGTCTCCCTGGCGTCCGCCGACGAGCTGACCGAACTGAACACCTACGAAACCCAGGCCCGTGAGCTGGAAACCTGGAATGTCCACTATTCCCAGGCCGCCGCGGATCTGAACGTGCTGTGCAACCTGTTCGACGGGCTGCTGACCAACGACAATCACGGCAACCTCAAGCCCAACGCCGCCAAGTCCTACGAGTCTCCCGACGGTGGCAAGACCTGGATCTTCACCCTGAATCAGGGCATGACCTGGTTCAACAAGGAAGGTGAAGTGCAGGCCGACGTAAAGGCGTCCGACTGGGCCACCGGCCTGGAGTGGATCCTGAACTACGCCAAGAACGACAGCTACAACGTTTCCATGCCCGCCGAGATGATCGCCGGCGCCAACGAGTACTATGAGTACACCAAGGCGATGACCGAGGACGAGAGCCAGGGCGCGGAAGCCGCCAAGGCCCTGACCGCGGAAGCGGGCTCCAAGTTCGCCGAGCTGGTGGGGATCGCCTGCGACGACGAAGCCGGCACCATCACCTATACGCTGGTGGACTCCCTGCCCTACTTCCCCTCCGTGGCGACCTACAACTGCCTGTATCCCCTGTCCGCCGAGCTGATCGAGGAGATGGGCGTGGACGGATACCGGGATGTCACCTGGGAAAACATGTGGTACAACGGCGCCTATGTCGTTTCCTACTATGAGTACCAGAACCAGAAGGTGCTCGTGAAGAGCCCGAACTACTGGAACGACGCCAACTGCAAGCGCTTCGACAAGGTGACCATCAAGATGGTGGAATCCGCCGCGACCGCGTATCAGCTCTTCAAGGAAGGCCAGCTGGATCACGTGTCCCTGGATCAGGCGACCCTGCAGGCGATCTATGACGGCACCGCCGACGCCGAGTACAAGCCCAACCTGGTCGAGTCCCGGCCCACCAAGTATTCCTATCAGTTCCATCTGGTCTATGCCAAGAACCTGGAAGACGGCACGACCCCGGACGTCAACTGGAATACCGCCGTGGCCAACGAGAACTTCCGGAAGAGCCTGTATTTCGGTCTGGATCTGACCAACTATTTCGCCCGGACCAACGCCATCAACCCCCTGTCCTGCCAGAACTACGTGTATACCGGCAACGGCGTTTCCTTCACCTCCGACGGAACCGACTACACCGCGCTGGTCCGCAAGGAGCTGGGCCTGGAATACGACAGCGAAAAGTATGTCCGCTATGACGCCGCCAAGGCCGCCGAGTTCAAGGCCAAGGCCATGGAAGAGCTCGCCGCCAAGGGCGTGACCTTCCCCGTGGAAGTGGAATACTACATCTCCGGCGCCTCCACCGTCGCCGCCGAGACCGCCAAGGTGCTCGAGAACATCTTCTCCACCTGCCTGGGCGACGATTACGTGAAGCTGGTCACCAAGACCTACACCAACCTGGCCAACGAAGTGCGGAAGCCCCGGAAGGCCTCCTTCTACATCAACGGCTGGGGCGCGGACTTCGCCGATCCCATCAACTTCCTGGGCCAGGAGACCTACAATGATCCGCAGGCCTACTACGCCAACAACTACAGCATCTGCAACGAGAACAGCGACCCGGATCTGATCGCCGCCTATCAGGAGTTCACCGATCTGGTCGTCGCCGCCAAGGCCATCACCAACGACATGGATGCCCGCTACGCCGCCTTCGCCAAGGCCGAAGCCTGCATGCTGAACCATGCCCTGGTGATCCCCTGCAACTATGAAGTCAGCTGGGAGCTGACCAAGATCAACAACTACTCCAAGGTTTACAGCATGTACGGTATGCAGGGCTACCGCTATGTGGACTGGGAGACCAGCACCACGCCCTATACCACAGAGGAAATGAACGCGCTGGCCGCCGCCTACGCTGCCCAGTAAACGCCGTTTCCATCGGAAAGCACTGCTCCGGGGCAGCCTCTCTTCGGAGGCTGCCCCTTTTCTTTCGCCGAATTCCCCGGACCCGTTTTTCCCCCATCCGTTTCCTCCGGCAACGGCGAAAGAGGAGAGGAACACCTTAAAACCCGGATTCCGGATTCTGACGTGTTCCCCTGCGGGAACCCGTTTTCACTTCAACAAGGGAAGAGGAGGTTGACCGGATGGTTAAATACATCCTGAAGCGGCTGTTTCAGTCGCTGCTGACCGTCCTGCTGGTCGTCTGCATCGTCTTTTTTCTGATGCGCCTGATGCCCACGGATTATTTCTTTACCGAGGACGAGCTGATGAAGTTCACCGATCAGCAGAAATACGCCAAGCTGGAGCGGCTCGGCGTGATGAACATCTGCTCCACCTGCCACGGCAGCGGCGAGCTGGAGGGCGGTGAGGCCTGCCCGGACTGCATGGCCCACTCCACGACCAGCAAGGGGACCGGCTATGTGGACCGCTCCGTCTTCGCCCAGCTGGGGGATTTCTTCTCCAACATGATCGAGATGCGGGTCTTCAACGCCAAGGGCAAGGAGGTCAAGAGCGTCGACCCGGTCAACCTGTGGACCTGGTGGGGCAGCGGCTCCACCTCCTTTGACGGAAAGCTGAAGGAGGGCTATACCGTCCGCCCGTGCTTCAACCTGGGCAAGAGCATCCGCCTGGAAAAGGGCCAGTACGTGACAGACGTCATCTCCACCAAGATGAGCGTCTCCATGTCCATCGGGCTGGTTTCCCTGGCGGTCTCCCTGGTGCTCGGCGTCGTCTTCGGCGTGCTGCAGGCCCGCTTCAAGGGCGGCCTCTTCGATTCCATCGGCACCGCCTATACCGTCCTGGTCAACGCGGTGCCGCACCTGGTCATCTATACGATCATCATGATCGGCGGCGCCGCCCTCTTCGGCCTGCCCATGCGGTATGACGCGACGGCGGCGGAGCCCTGGCGGACCATGGTGCTGCCCATCGTCTGCCTGTCCATCGGCTCCATCGCCGGCTACATGCTCTGGACCCGGCGCTACATGGTGGACGAGCTGAACAAGGACTATATCCGGCTGGCCAAGCTGAAGGGGCTTTCCGACCGGAAGGTCATGTTCCGCCACGTGCTGAAGAACGCCTTTGTGCCGCTGGCCCAGTATCTGCCCTATTCCATTCTGCTGACCGTCGGCGGCTCGCTGCTGGTGGAGCGCTTCTTCGCGGTTCCCGGCATGGGGCCGGAGCTGACCAACGCCATCAGCCGCTACGATCTGAACCTGGTGCAGGGCATCGTCCTTCTGTATGCCACCATGGGCATCCTGGGCGTTTTCCTGGGCGACCTGCTGATGACCTTCATTGATCCCCGGATCAAGCTGACCGGAAAGGGGGATGTGCGCTGATGCCGAACCTGAAAAGACAGAAGACCGTCCAGGAGATGGAGGAGCCCGTCGTCAATCTGGACGTCAAGTACAACACCGTCGACACCGAGCCGGATGTCCAGCGCCCCCTGGGCCGGGAATATCCGAAGGCCCGCAGCCAGATGCCGGAAAAGCAGCTGTTCGAGTTCGCCGAATACCGGCCCCAGGAAGCGGAAAAAATCGGCTATTCCAACTATTCCTACTGGAAGAGCGTCTGGCAGAACTTCCTGAAGAACAAAGCCGCGGTGGTCATGGGCTGCGTCTTCGTGCTGCTGTTCGTCTTTACCTTCGTCGCCAGCGCCATCGGAAAGTATGACATCCACATGGCGCCGGATCCCCAGAATCGGGCCTATATCGAGCCCAACGCGGAATACTGGTTCGGCACCAACGGCATCGGCCAGGATTACTGGGCCCAGGTCTGGTATGCCACCCGGGCTTCCATTCTGCTGGCCGTCCTGGTGTCCTTCGGGCAGGTGACGCTGGGCGTGCTGATCGGGCTGGTCTGGGGCTACGTCCGAAAGCTTGACCGCTTCTTCACCGAGCTGTACAACCTGATCGACAATATTCCCACGATCATCTACATGACCCTGATCGCCCTGATGGTCGGCAAATCCATGCTGACCATGGGCATTGCCATGGTGGGCTTCGGCTGGCTGGCCACCGCGAGGAACGTCCGCAACCTGGTCTTCATGTACCGGGACCGGGAGTATAACCTGGCCTCCCGCTGCCTCGGCACGAAGCTGCACCGGATCCTGTTCCGGAACATCTTCCCCTATCTGGTCAGCGTGATCATCCTGCGGCTGGCGCTGGCGATTCCCGGCACCATCGCCTACGAAACCACCCTGACCTACCTGGGGCTGATGGACATCATGCTGCCCTCCCTGGGCAATCTGCTGTCCGCGGCCCGGGCCGTCTTCCCCAGAGCCGCCTACACCCTCTGGTTCCCGGCGGCCATCGTGTCCATCATTACCATCACCTTCTACCTGGTGGGGAACGCCTTCTCGGATGCCTGCGATCCCCGGAATCATGTGTAAGGAGGCGTGCGCAGCATGAGTGAAAGAACCAGCGAAAAAATCAGCGCGGGCATGCGCGAACAGATCGACGCGCTTCAGTCGGTCGACTTTGAGGAAAAAGCCCGGAAGATCCTGGCCCGGGAGCCCCTGCTGTCCGCCCGGGACGTGGAGGTTACCTTTTCCCTGCGGGGCAACAAGCTCACAGCCATCCGCCGGACCTCCCTGGACCTGTACGAGGGGGAAACCCTGGCGATCGTCGGGGAATCCGGCTCCGGAAAGAGCGTTTTTACCAAGTGCTTCGTCGGCATGCTCGACAAGAACGGATCCATTACCCACGGCTCGATCATGTATCAGGGAGAGGATCTGGCGCAGTTCCGGGAAAAGGACTGGCTGAAGATCCGCGGGCGGAAGATCGCCATGGTGACCCAGGATCCAATGACCAGCCTGAACCCCCTCAAAACCATCGGATACCAGATCCAGGAAAGCGTGGAGCTGCATCAGGGGCTGCGCGGGAAGGCCGCCCGGCATGAGGTCTACCGGATCCTCAAGGCGGTCGGCATCAGCGAGCCCGAGCGCCGCTACCGCCAGTATCCCCACGAATTCTCCGGCGGCATGCGCCAGCGGGTGGTCATCGCGGTCGCCGTCGCCTGCCGGCCGCAGATCCTGATCTGCGACGAGCCGACCACGGCGCTGGACGTAACGATTCAGGCGCAGATCCTGGACCTGATCCGCCGCCTCCAGAAGGAACAGAACATGACCATCATCTATATCACCCACGACCTGGGCGTAGTCGCCAACGTCGCGGACCGGGTGGCGGTCATGTACGGAGGCCAGATCATCGAGATCGGCATGGCCAACGAGGTGTTCTTCCATCCCCTGCATCCCTACACCTGGGCGCTGCTCTCCGCCCTGCCCCAGCTGGGCGTCAAGGGCGAGAAGCTCCCGGCGATCGACGGAACGCCCCCGAACCTGTTCAACAAAATCAGCGGAGACGCCTTTGCGCCCCGCAACCGCAGGGCGCTGAACATCGACTTCCTGGAGGAGCCCCCCATGTACGAGGTCACGGCGACCCACATGGTCAAGTCCTGGCTCCAGGATCCCCGCGCGCCCAAGGTGGAACAGCCCCAGTCCATCCAGCGGCTTTCGGAAACGAACAAGAACGAGGGCACGGATCCGAACGCCTATCATCCCCATCTGGATCCCAACCGGGAGACCCTGATCGAGGTTCGGGATCTCCAGGTGACCTTCGGCAGCGGGCGAAAAAAATTCGTCGCCGTCGATCATGTGAACTTTGAAATCTATAAGGGTGAAACCTTCTCCCTGGTCGGGGAATCCGGATCCGGGAAGACCACGATCGGCCGCGCCATCGTCCGCATCAATCCGGTAACCCACGGGGAGGTGCTGTTCCGGGGAGAGCGGATCAGCGGCAAGATCAGCCGGGAAATGGATACGAAGGTCATCCGCTCCATGCAGATGATCTTCCAGGATCCCATGGCCTCCCTGAACGAGCGGGCGAAGGTGGACTACATCATTTCCGAGGGCCTGATCAACTATCACCTGTACGAGGATGAGCCGGACCGCCAGGACAAGGTGCAGCGGGCGCTCCGGGAGGTCGGGCTGCTGCCGGAGTTTTCCAGCCGCTTCCCCCACGAGTTCTCCGGCGGCCAGCGCCAGCGCATCGGCATCGCCCGCAGCCTGATCATGCAGCCCCAGTTCATCGTGGCGGACGAGCCCATCTCCGCGCTGGACGTGTCCATCCGGGCCCAGGTGCTGAACCTGCTCAACGACCTAAAAAAGAGCCGGGGGCTGACCTATCTGTTCATCGCCCACGACCTGAGCGTCGTCCGCTTTATCTCTGACCGGATCGCCGTCATTCACAAGGGTCGGATCGTGGAGCTGGCGGAAGCGGAGGAGCTCTTCGCCCATCCCCTGCATCCCTATACCCGGGCGCTCCTCTCCGCCGTGCCCAATCCGAACCCCTACATCGAGCGCAACAAAAAGCTCCTGGTCTACGACCCCTCCGTCCATCAGTATAAGACGGACAAGCCCGTCTGGACCGAAATCCTCCCGGGACATTTCGTCTACGGCAACGAGCCGGAGCTGGACGGCTACCGCAGGGAAGTCGGACTCTGATCGATTCCCCTTCATGCCGGTTCCTGTAAGGATGATTCGCCGCAAAGAGTTCCCGCCATTCCGGCGGGGCTCTTTTTTTGTTTTTATCGGGCTATTCTTCCCTATCCGGGCGGAATCGGCGGGAAACGGGGTGTTTTTTCAGAGGGCCTGTGATATAATGTCTCGGTGTGTTTCGGCCGACGGGATTCATTCATTCGTCATTATTTTTTTCTTTCTTCTCCTGTCGGGCTCGCACAACGGAAAGGAGGCCCCATGAGAAACCTGGACGCGCTGAGCGTCACTGCCCGGCTCGAAGCCGACAAATCCCTGGATCAGCTGTTCTCCATTCTCCGGGAATACGGGGACAGCACCGCCGCCCTCTGGCTGAACGGGGATCAGGAGATGTCCCGTTCCTACGCGGAGATGACCCGCCGGGCGGACGACTACGCCGCCTGCCTGAACTCGCAGGTGGCGGACGGCGGATGGATCGCCATCGCCGTGGATACCTGCCATGAATGGCCTTCCCTGTTCTGGGGGGTCATGCGCTCCGGCCATAACGCCCTGCTGCTGGACGCCGCAGCCCAGGACGGCCAGATCCAGAGCCTGCTGGACGAGGCCGGCTGCCGGGCCATTATTTCCCGGAAGCCCCGGGCGCTGACAGGAAACATTCGTCAGATTGATTTCAAAACGGTCACGGAGGCGCCGAGAATTATCGGCTTTACGCCGGTCTGGGGGCAGTACGTCGCCATGTGCACCAGCGGAACCACCGGCCGCAGCCGCATTTTCGCCTACGACGGAACCGCGGTCTGCGAGCAGGCGCTGAAGTCCGCCGCGGTCTTTCGGAACAATCCGCGGATCATCGCCATGGACAACCGCAGCCGCCGGATGCTCTGCTTTCTCCCCTTCCATCATGTATTGGGCTTCATGGCCTGCGTCATCTGGGCGCATTTCATGGGCATGCCCTGCGTCTACCTGCCGGACCGGACGCCGGCCTCCATCCAGAAGGTCTGCGCCCACTTCCCGCCGAAGATGGTCGTCGTGGTGCCCCTGGTCGGCAACAGCCTCGTCAAATCCCTGGAGCGGAGTCTGAAAAAGGAATCCGCCGGGCGGCAGGCCCAGTTCCGGCTGATGTCAGCCCTGAGCCTCGGGCTGCAGCGGATCGCGCCGGCCAGGGCCCTTTCCTGGGCGGAGAAGAAAATCTTCGCCGGGGTGAACCAGCGGCTGCTGGGAACCGAGCTGGATGTGCTGATCCTCGGCGGAAGCCACGCGCCGGCGGAAACCCTCCGAACCCTGAACGCCCTCGGGTATTATACCGTCGTCGGCTACGGCATGACGGAAACCGCCATCAACGGCTTTGAAAACGCCATGAGCCTGACCACCCGGCTGAACGGCTCCGTCGGAAAGGCTTTGGGAACCGCGGAATACCGGATCGCCGGCGCGGAGCATCCCGGAAAGGACGGGGAGCTGCAGGTTCGGGGACCCGGCATCCATACCGGGCGTCTGGTTGCCGGGGAGCTGCTGCCCCCCGACACGCTGGAGGGCGGCTGGTACCCCACGGGGGACATCGCGACCATGGACGCCTCCGGCCGGGTCTATATCAAGGGCCGGCTGAAGGATGTCATCATCAATGAATCCGGGGAAAACGTCTATCCCGACGACATGGAGGACGCCTTCGCCGCCCTGAAGGGCGTGGAGCAGCTCTGCGTCGTCGGCTTCCGGCGGAACCGGCGGGATAACAACGAGGATATCGTCCTGGTCATGAACGTGGGTGAAAACTATACGGACCGGGATTACCTGGATTCCCTCGCGGCCCGGGTCGCCGAGGCCAACAGCCGCCTGCCCCTCTATACCCAGCTGGACCGGGCGCTGGTCACCCCCTCCGCCCTGCCCCTGGTCAGCGGCATCAAGGTGAAGCGGATCGAGCTCAAACGGATGTATGACGAAAAGGAGCTCGTCTACCGGGAGCTGGACCTTCACGAAAAAAGCGCCGGTTCCGAGGTGGCTTCCGCCACCCCGAACCGCAGCCCCTCCGCCTTTCGCGACGAAATTGTCCGAAAGGTGCGAACCATGTACGCCGAGGCGCTGGAAATCCCCGAGGACCAAATCGGGGACAACGCGCATTTCATCGAGGATCTTCAGGGGGACAGCCTCCAGGTGCTCTCCATGGCCCTTAAGGCCGAGGAGGAATGGGGCATCACCATTCCCGCGGAGGAATACGGCCAGTGTGCCACCGTCAGCGGGATGGCCCGGGTGGTTGAATCGCTCCTGTCGGGGCCGGTTCAGGACAACCGGCCCGCTGAACGGACGCCCGTCCGGCCGATTATCCGCTTCGAGGATTCGCCGGAATATCTGCATTTTATGGAGCGGCAGAAGGCGCTGATCGGCAACGGCGATAACCCCTATTTCGTCGCCCACGAGTCCCCGCTGCTGGACACGGGCATCGTCGACGGGAAGGAGATTCTGGAATTCGGCAGCTATAACTACGTCGGCATGAGCGGCCGGAAGGAAGTCAAGGAAGCCGCGAAGGCCGCCATCGACAAATACGGCACCAGCGCCAGCGGAAGCCGGCTGCTGGCGGGCGAAAAGCTGGTTCACCGGGAGCTGGAGGCGGAAATCGCCGACTGGAAGCATACGGAGGACGCCATCGTCTGCGTCGGCGGCCATTCCACCAACGTCACCTTCGTCGGAAACTTCTGCGGCAAAAACGACCTGATCCTGTACGACGCCCTGGCCCACAACTCGATCGAGCAGGGCTGCCGGCTCAGCGAAGCCACCTCCCGCCCCTTCCCCCACAGCGACCCCAGGGCGCTGGAAGCCATCCTGAAGAATCAGCGGGCCTATTACGAAAAGGTGCTGATCGTCATCGAGGGCGCCTACAGCATGGACGGCGACATCGCCCCCGTGCCGGATTTCGTCCGGATCAAGAAGGAATACGGCTGCTTCCTGATGGTGGATGAGGCCCACAGCGCCTGCGTCATCGGAAAGACCGGCGGCGGCGTCGACGAGTATTTCAATCTGGACGGAAACGATATCGACATCAAGTACGGCACCCTCTCCAAGGGGCTCGGCACCTGCGGCGGCTACCTGGCCGGCAAAAAGTCCCTGATCGACTATCTCCGCTACAACATGCCCGGCTTCGTTTTCTCCGTGGGCATCTCCCCGCCCCTGGCCGCCGCCTCCCTGGCCGCCATCCGGACGCTGCGAACCCATCCGGAGATCATGGAGCACCTGCGCACGGCGATCCGCTCCTTCGCGGAAAGCGCCCGGAGGCGCCATCTGGATATCTGCCTGGCCGGCGAAACGGCGGTGCTGCCGGTGCTGGTGGGCAAGGACGAGGACGCCTGGCTGCTCTCCAACGAGCTGAAAAAGCGGGGCGTCAGCGTGCCGCCCGCCATGTATCCCGCGGTTCCCAAGGGAAAGGCGCGCCTGCGCTTCTGCGTCATCAGCGAGCATAAGCCGGAGCAGATCGAGCGGGCCCTGGATATCCTGGAGGCCACTGCCCGGGAATTCGGCATCGAGCTTCCCCGTCGAAACTATGACTGACCCATTTCCCCAGCAGCAGGAGGCAGCATGGCTGATCATCATACCACCGATCTGACCCGGGGCCGAATCTGGCCACAGCTGATCCGGTTCGCCGTCCCCCTGATGCTGGGGAATCTCTTTCAGCTGTCCTACAATATGGTCGATACCATCGTCATCGGCCGCTTCGCCGGCAGCGCGGCCCTGGCCGCCGTCGGCTCCTGCGATCAGATTATGAACCTGCTGATCCTGGGGGTTTCCGGGGTCTGTATCGGCGCCTCCGTCCTGATGGGAAACTTCTTCGGCGCCCGGGACGGGGAGCGGCTGCTGGACGAGATGAAAACCACCGTGGCCATGGGGATGATCTTTGCCCTGCTGGTCATGGTGGCCGGCCTGCCGCTGGCCCCGCTGATCTTCCGGCTGATGAACATTCAGCCGGAAGCCATGAACGACGCCTCCGTCTATCTTCGGATCATCTTTCTGGGCATGCCCTTTACCTGTCTTTATAATATTTACAGCGCCGCCCTTCGAAGCGTCGGCGACTCCAAAACCCCGGTTCGCTATCTGGTGCTGTCCTGCCTGATCAATATCGGGCTGGATCTTTTGCTGGTGATCGTTGTAAAGCTGGGTGTTGCGGGGGCCGCCCTGGCCACCGTAACCGCCCAGGGAATCAGCGCCCTGCTGTGCATCGCCCACGTCAACCGGAATGTGCCGGAGCTGCGTTTTGGCCCAAGGTCCCTGCGGATCAACCGGGGGCTCGCCCGGAAAACCCTTTCCTACGGTATTCTGACCGCCCTGCAGCAGTGCGCCCAACCCATCGGAAACATCATTATTCAGGGCAGCGTGAATACCCTGGGGGTCACCGCGGCCGCCGCCTACAGCGCAGTCCGGAAGATCGAGGATATCGGCCTTCTGCCCGGCCGCAGCATTTCCACCGCCATGACCGCCTTCCTCGCCCAGAACGAGGGTGCCGGCAACCATGACCGAACCGCCGAGGGCTACCGGAAGGGCATGACCCTCGAGCTCTGCGTGGGCCTCGTCATCAGCGCGGTCGTGCTCCTTCTGCGCGCGCCGCTCATGTCCCTGTTCACCACGGATGAAAGCATGGTCCTGCTGGGCGTCCACTATTTCGACGTCATCGGGTTCTGCTACTGGCTGCCCCATCTTTCCAACGGCCTCCAGGGCTATTACCGCGGCACCGGCTCCATGAAGGCTTCTCTGCTGGGCTCCCTGACCCAGATTTCCGTCCGGGTACTGGTCACCCTGCTGCTGGTTCCCACCATGGGGATCGGCGGAGTCGGCATCGCCTGCGTCGCCGGCTGGTTCGCCATGCTGCTGTGGGGACTTCCCTGGGCCCGGGTCATCCAGCGGCGGCTCTCCGAACGCTCAAAGGAAAAAAGTCCGGAAGATGTCTGATCCGGGCAGGACCCCCGCCTTCACGCGTCCGATTCCCGCCCTCCGTGGAAAAGCTGATCTCGAAAGGAGCGTTAATCCGTGCTGACCGAATGGATTCAGTCCCATCCCCTGCTTCCGCTGCTGGCGGCTTCCGCTTCCCGGACCAACCGCGGGCTGGTTCCCTCCGCCTCCGACCGGAAAATGTGGGAATCCCTTTCCGATGAAAAAAAGAGCGCCGTCCGGGCGCTTTGGGCGCAGTATGCGCCCCTTCCCTATCCCATGCGGACCGCCTCCGGATTCCTCGCCTTCGTGGAAAGCGGCAGCCGCCGCGCCGACGAGGATCCCTATTTTCTCCGCCGGCGCAAGCTCTGCGCCGCCGTCCTGGGCTGCGCCCTGGATCCGGAAGCCCCGCTGACCGACGTCATCGACGGGCTCTGGTGTATCTGCGAGGAGACCTCCTGGGTCATTTCCGCCCATAACGTCAACCCGGTTCCCGGCGCGCCGTCCCCGAAGGAATACCCCCTGCCGGATCCGGACCGGCCCTATATCGATCTGTTCAGCGCCCAGACCGCCATGATCCTGGCCTATACCCTGGGCATCCTGGAGGATCGGCTGAATCAGGTGACGCCGCAGCTCTCCGCCCGCATTCGGCGGGAGCTGAAGGCGCGGGTGCTGGATCCCTTCCGGGAAACGGATGATTTCTGGTGGATGGGGGTTCTCCGCAGCGATCTGAATAACTGGACGCCCTGGATTCTTTCGAACCTGATGGTCGCCGCCTGCCTCTATCCGCTGCCGGACACGGAACTGGCTCCCTTCCTGGCCCGAAGCTGCGTCATGCTGGACCGCTATCTGGACTGCCTGCCGGCAGACGGCGGCTGCGACGAGGGCGCCGGCTACTGGAATATGGCCGGCGGCGCGCTGCTGGACTGCCTGGAGCTGCTGGAAACCGTTACCGGCTGCGAGGCCGCCTTCTGGCGGGAGGAAAAGATTCGGAACATCCTGTCCTTTCCCCTGAAGGCGGAGCTGGGCAACGGCTGGTTCGTCAATTTCGCGGACTGCGACGCCCGCCCCTTCCTGTCCGGCGAACGGCTGCTGACAGCCGGGGAAAAGCTCGGGGATCCCGCGCTGAAAGCCCTGGGCCGACGATATCTGGGCTCCCTAAACGATCAGCTCGCCGACGTGCCCCATCTGACCCGGGTGCTCTCGCTGCTGTTTCATGAAGCGAAGGAACCAGCTTCTTCCGCCCCACATTGCGCGTCCAAAAAAGATTATGGCCCGGCCGACCCCGACGCTTCGAAAAAGAAGAGCTTCTCAGCCGATCCGGTCACAGAAGAGCATATCGCAGCGGAACGGGACGTTTTTCTCCCGGATCTGCAGCTGCGGGTTCTCTCCCGGGGCGGCTGGACCCTCGCCTGCAAGGGCGGCCACAACGGCGAAAACCACAATCACAACGACGTCGGCTCCTTCATCCTCTGCCGGAAAGGCCAGCCGCGGGTCGTGGACGCGGGCAATATGGTTTATACCGCCCTGACCTTCTCCGACCAGCGCTATACCCTGTGGAACGTCCGGGCGGCCTATCACAATCTGCCGATGATCGGCAAAATCGAACAGGCCCCCGGGCAGCAATATGCCGCCCGGGAGGTTCAGTGTCTCCCGGACGGCTTCTCGCTGGACCTCGGCGGGGCCTATCCCCCCGAGGCGGGACTTCTTTCTCTGGAGCGGATCTTTTCCCTGAGCGAGGAAGGGCTGACGCTCCGGGATACGCTTCGAACAGCCGAAGCGCGGCCGGTAACCTGGGTCTTTATGCTGCGGGATCAGCCCGCGCTGAAATCCGGCGAAGCGGCCTTCAGCGATATCGCCCTCCGCTTCTCCCCCGCCCTGACCCCTTCTGTGGAGGAAATCCCGGTCACCGACAGCCGGATGGCCAGAAGCTTCCCCGGCTCCCTCTGGCGCCTGACGCTCTCGGCCGCCCCCGCCGATCATCACGGGGAAACCTTCCGTTTCATCGGCCGCTGATGCAGGGAAGCTGTGCGTGATCCTGCTGATTGCGGCTGCTGCCTATCTGCTCCCGTCACCGGTCTGGAAAACCCGCCTGCGCCATTTTCCGGATCTATAGGCGATAACGGACAGCCCTGTGGCAATCAGCCAGCTGATCAGCAGGGAGGCGAAGAGAGCCACCGGCTGGCCGTTCGGCCACTCCGGGGTTTTGGTCAGCGCCGCGAAGAGATAAGCCAGCGGCATACGGATGATCACCGTGGCGATGACGCTGATCCACATGGGCAGCATGGTTTCTCCCGCGCCCCGCATGGCTCCCTGCAGCACCTGGCTGACGGAGAAGGCGAGATAGCCGAGAGCCAGCCAGCGCAGGCCGGATACACCGATCTCCAGCACCGCCTCCGTTTCGGTAAACAGGCCGATCAACGTTCGCCCGAAGAGCAGCACCGCCGCCACCAGCACCCCGGAACAGATCAGCGCGATCTTCAGCAGGTCGGAGATTCCCCGGCTGATCCGATCCTTTTTCCCGGCGCCGATATTCTGGCCGATATAGGTGGTGGCGGCGGTTCCAAAGGTGAAGTTGGGGAGCATACAGAAGCCGTCCACCCGCATGATGGCGACATTGGCGGCGATGACCGCCTCCCCCATGGAATTGGTCAGGCTCTGGACGATGATCGCGGAGAGGGAGAAGATCGCCTGAGTCAGCCCTGCGGGCATCCCCAGCCGGCACAGCCGGAGCGTCAGATTCCGGTCCGGCCGGAGGGTTTTCCGATCCAGGTCGATGGTTTCCTTCATCCGCAGAATCCGGATCACGCAGAGGGTTCCCGACAGCGCCTGGGCCAGGATGGTGGCCAGCGCCACCCCCGCGATTCCCATGCTCCTGACCAGCACCAGATCCAGCACGATATTCAGCAGGCAGGCCAGGATCAGGTACACCAGGGGGTAAAAGCTGTCCCCCATTCCCCGAAGAACGCCGGCGAGAATATTATAGGCGGAATTGCCGAGATAGCCGAGGAAGATGATCTGCAGATAGATGATGGCCCCCTCCGCCACAGCCTCCGGCGGATTGATCAGGCGGATCATCCACCCGGAGCAGAAATAGCCCACCAGCGTCATGATGATCCCGCTGGAGAGGATCAGGAAAAAGGAGCTGCCCACCACCCGGCTGAGGGTCTGCCGGTCCTTCGCCCCGAAGAACTGGGCGGAAAGAATGCCGGCGCCGGTGGCGATGCCCATCAGCAGCGTAAGCAGCAGGGTGAAGATCGGCCCGGCGGTTCCGACCGCGGCCAGGGCCGTATCGCCGATATACTTGCCGACGATAATGGAATCCACCGTATTATAGAACTGCTGGGCGAGATTTCCCACCAGCAGCGGAATCGAAAAACGGAGCAGGACGCTCATGGGCTTGCCGACGGTCATATCCTGGGTGCCGAAAAACCGGTGGATCGCGGTACCGCTCTTCATCCTTTTTCCTCCCTGCCTACTTTGTGAATGGTTATTCACGTCTGCCATTCTAGCCGGATCCATTATAGCAAATCAGCCGCGGTTCCCGCTACCTCATTCTTTCCGGAGAGTGCCTCTGTATCGACACCCGGCTTTCCGGATTGTATTTTTTGTGTTTTTTCTTTCGGCTGGTCTCGTAGCTGAAATGCACCAGATATTGCAGAGAACTACGGACTCTGGGCAGAAAATGGAGAATGGCAGGAGGAGAAGGCATGGAAAAAACGATGGAAAGCAATTGACGAAAACGTTTTCTGCGTGTAAAGTATAGCGAAAGCACAGCTTCCGCGGGGCGTCGGAAGCTGTTGTTTTCCGAATAAGGCTGCCGGAAAGCGCGGCAGAGGAGTTGTGTCATGAGTTCCAAAATGACGTTTTATGTGCTGAAGCGGATCCTGCTGGCGATCCTGACCGTCTGGATTGTCATCACGCTGACGTTTTTTGGACCAAATCGCCCGCGCAGCGGGCGAAGCCTCATAGTCCGGCTCCGACATCACAAA
>JAFRHH010000006.1 GCA_017433405.1 Clostridia bacterium
ACTCCGTCATCCGTTTCGGTGATCGTGTACTCGTATATCCCTTCCGCAGTGTACTCGATCTCGCCAAAGTCTACCGTCGGCACGGTCTTCGTTGCGTTCTTGACGATGTTGCCCTCGTCATTTACGCCTTCAGGCATCGGCGCACCGTCTACCGGCGCCAGCGTGAACTCGAAGCTCTCCGCATTGCCCCAGTCATTGATCGACTTCGTCGCGTACAGATGCTTCTTCCCGCTTATCTTCTCTTCGATCTTTGTGTTCGTAAATGTTCCGACATTAATTGCTCCACTATCACCAGATGGAAGAACCTGATTTGTCTCTCCGTCATAAATAGTGATAGTGATATTATTATCACCTTCGTCTTTAGCATGAACTCTCAGCTTTATAACATGGGTATCATAGTCGATTCCACCCTTTTCTTCGTCAGCTGGAATAGTTTCTTCGATAATATAGTAGAAGTCTTTTTCCTCAATCTGGCCGGAAGAATTCTTCAAATCCTTTTCTGTGTAGGTAAATTTATCAAATCCTAAGCTGCCAGTATTTGCTTTTCCTGTTACTGTTCCTTTGGGAGTAGATGTAATCTTATTCCAGCTTGAATCCGTCTGGAAAAGCTTAAACTCAAAAGTCTTCTCGGATGCCGTTTCATTGTTTGATCCATCTACCAGTCTCTTAGTAAACAGTATACCCTTCTCGCCCTTTGACTGATAGCTACGCTCATGACGATAGAAATGCCACTCCGTTGTTGAATGTACTTTGCCACCAGTCAGAATCCATCCAGCACCATTATACTGATTAATCTCATTTGCATGCGGCGCAAGGAAGAGACCAGAAGCATTGTTGAATACTACTTTTCCCTTAGATTCATAAACATTGAAGGTAATATGTTCAAAAATTACTTTATCAACAGCAGTATTTTGATCCTGATCCCCATTAAGGGCAGATGTCGTACTCTTCACCGGGTTTTTATATCCAGTATCAGCGAGTGTTTTCCCATCTGATTCATATACATATACTTCGAACTCGCCAACCGTCACATCTCCCGTTCCGGGAATATTGAAAACAATACTTTGTCCTGCCTTTTTGTGCAGCTGCCACCCATCAGTTGCAATAGTATTTTTGATATTACTACAGTCGACATAAATAGTAGTGTTATCCGGAAAATCTCTCAGATCGAGAGTTTTATCATTGCTATCTTTGACTGGTGGAATAAGTGTTGTTTTAGACGCTAATGAAGCAGACTTTTTTGTCCCTTCTTCTATAAGCGTCGACACATAACCATCGATTTCACTCTTTGTTTTGATAATCGGTGTAACAACAACTTTATTCGAAGTGCTATCATGAAGCTTATTTGCATCATAATCAGCCTTTGTCATATAAACATCCGAACTTACTACATTGCCACCTGCAAGCCAAATTTCCGAACCATCGTCAATACTTCCAACATAGAAAGGAATCGCGTTGGAGCCGCTTCCGTCTATTTCAATACTTTGAGAACCTGTCTGCCAGAAAGAATGGACGGCAAAATTCGTTTCCGTATGTACAGTTTGCTCATATCGGTCTGCAATAATACCAAATTCAACCGCATCACCAAGAATATTCGACGGGCGCAAAGCGCTTTCTAATTCACTATTTGACAGTGTAAATTTGTACTCTTTGTGTTGAATATGATTATTACTATCAATTTCCTCCTGGTAACCAGCATATTCATAGGTACAACCATTAATAGCAAGAGGAATTGTATATCCCGCTGCCTTTACCGGGCCTTCTGTTATATCCTGTGTTCCCTTTTTAATTATTGTTGCACTGATATTCCGCCAAGCATCTGAGTACTTCTGACTGTCAGACCAAACAGAATCAAAGGGAATTACAACTCGATTGGAGGTTCCGTCTGATTTTAGCGAAACCGTATAATAATAATGCTTATTCTGATCAGTACTGCTTGTGGCATCCATCAGAACATAATACTGACCTTCTTCAATGACAGCAGGATTATCGAATTCAAGAACAACATCCAGTTCCTTGGTATTTCCCTGCTTAAATCCAACCTGATAATCAATCAAGCCACCCGTAACGCTGCCGTTGGATGTAAGTGGATCATATCCCTCAATTCCCCCATTCATGAGGGCACTGAACTTTCCGTCGTTTTGATCATTATTGGCCCACTGCTTGAGTACTTCTAATGTAGTCGGGACATTCCCTTGAACAAGCCTGACCCTCATATTGGCTTTCTGCTCAGGTGTCAGATCTGCAAAGTTTTTGCGTTGATCTGACTGTCCGTTTTGGTTGCCTTCGAAAACAGAAATGGATTTACTGTATCCCTTTTTACCAACCATGTCATTAACATTGACTATGGCCCACGGAGTGTCCCAACTTAGATTTGAGACTGTGCTTTTATCGCTTACATCTGCGGGGGCTACAATGATATAATATTCCCCCTCAGCCTTAGGTACAGGAATCTCTGTATTCCCGCTATAGTCATAAAAACTGATTCCAATGTCAAAGCTGTCCTGGGAATTAACGAGTGTCCCGGATGTGTTTGACTTTATCTCTATAACGGTGTTTTTATTTCCGTCTTCCTCTACCGGATTCTCAATTTCAGTAGCAAATGCTGAAATCGGCATCACATTGATAACCATCAGTAAGGCTATCAACATAGCGACGAGCTTCTTTAAACGATACTTCATGGTCACAGCTCCTTCGTCACAGGTTCTTCGAGTCATGGTAAGGGAAAGCTCTGAAACCGTACCCGAAACTCGGGTACGGCAAAATACTTATTCAGCGGATGTCAAATCCTCAGCTGTTTCCTCCTGAGGCAACTCGACGTCTGTCTTTTGCTCTAATTCCTCGGACAGCTCGAATTCATCCGGAACCTTGATTAAAGCGATCACACGGTAGTTATACCGATTTGCTTCCTCAGTAACCAGCAGATCCAGTGTTTCACCGGTCGCATTCTCCATGTCTTCCCATACTTCATTATCAAGGCTTCTCTGCCACTGTAAGTCATACTTCAGGCCGTCCATTCCATTTGCTGTAGCCTTAAAGTGCGCAACTGCCCCAATCGCCGGCGTCCCATCCCATGTAATACCGAATGAGAGGGACGCACCTTCCGGAAGTTCAAATTCTTCTTTTTCTTCCTCAGCCTTCGTCAGGTTGGCCAGCGCGATATACTTCGCGGCGGCTTCCTCGTCTTCGCTATAGAGGGTGGCCCAGGTTTCGTCGATGTCCTTGACGATGACTTCCGTGCCGGCTTCCAGGTGCTCGATCGCTTCCGCACCCTCTTCGGTGCTGGCGAAGACATCGGCGCCTTCTTCGTTCACGGTAGCCTTGTAGTAGCCTTCCGGCAGCTCGGCTTCTTCTTCGGTGGCTTCCTCGGCCGCAGCCGCAGTCAGGTTCGCCAGGGCGATGTACTTCGCCGCGGCTTCCTCGTCCTCGTTATAGAGGATCGCCCAGGTCTCATCGATATTCTTCACGATGACTTCCGCGCCGGCTTCGAGGTGCTCGATGGCCTCGACGCCTTCCTCGGTGCTGGCGAAGACGTCAGCGCCTTCTTCGTTGATAATGGCTTTATAGAACCCTTCGGGGAGCTCCGCCTCGGCGGTCTCTTCCGTCACGGGGGTCTCTTCTTCAGCTGTCTTCGCGGTCAGGTCAGCCAGGGCGACGTACTTCGCCGCGGCTTCAGTGTCCTCATTGTACAGGATGGCCCAGGTTTCGTCAAGCGCCCTGACCTGCACTTCGGTGTTCGCTTCCAGATGATCAACCGCCTCAGCGCCCTCTTCGATGCTCTCGAAGACGTCGGCGCCGTTCTCGTTGACGATGGCGGTAAAGTAGGCGGCAGCTTCCGTCTCCTCAGCGGCTTCGGCTTCGGTTTCTTCAGTTGCTTCTTCCTCGGCGGCCTTCGCGGTCACGTCGCTCAGTTTGATGTACTGGGCGGGCGTTTCGACGACGGCTTCCGCTTCGTCAGCGGCTTCGCCCTCGACGGCTTCGGTGGTTTCTTCGGCCTTCACGGGCTCGGCGTAGAGAACCGCCCAGGTTTCATCCGCGGCCTTCACCCAGACTTCCGCGCCGGCTTCGAGATGGCCGGTCACTTCCGCGCCTTCCTCGGCGGCAGCGAAGAGATCCGCGCCGTTTTCGTTGACGGTCACCAGGGCGTACCCAATGGCGGCCTTGTCATCCTCTGCGGGAGCCGCTTCCCCGGTCACCTCTTCGGCGCCCTCGGCGGCGGGTTCGGTCTCTTCGGTCTTACCCGTATCTTCGGTCTTCTCAGTTTCCTCGGTGGTTTCCGTTTCTTCGGTCTTTTCAGTCTCTTCGGTCTCTACCGCTTCTTCCGCAGGCTCCGTCTCCTCGGCGGGCGCTTCTTCGGTGGCCTGCTCGGGAACGATCTGATATTCATCGGAGAAGTTGTCCTCTTCGATCTTGAACCGATAGAGGTTGTGGATGTTATCCTCGGTCAGCTCCAGGATCATGGTCCGGCTGTAGCCGATCTTATGCCACTTCTCTTCGCCGGCGGCCTTGGACTGCCAGACGATGTAGTTCTCGGAGAGGTCGCCGTCCGCGTTTGCCTGCAGGAGCACCGCGTCGCCCACCTCGAAGGACTCGCCTTCCACGGTCACCCAGCCATGGAGCGGAGCCTTGGGGGCTTCTTCCACAACTTCCTCAGTCGGGATTTCTTCCGGAGCGGTTCCTTCAATATTATTGGAAGCTTCTTCGGTCACTTCCTCGGGTTTGATCTCTTCGATGGCTTCCTGTGTTTCTCTTTCAACCGTTGTATCGATTACGATTTCGGGGATTTCTTCACTATTCCGGACTTCGGTCTGTTTGGTTTCAGCCTTCAGGGAGAAGGCCGTATCTTTATCGGCAGTCAGGACGATATCGTAGGCAGCGCCGACTTCGGCGTTCAGGGTGTAGAGGTAAGCGATCCGGGGATCAGTCGGATCCTGCTCAGCGGCTTCGGTGAAGACGGCTCCGTTTCCGTTGATGGAAACGCTGACCGCCTCACCCGCGTTCAGGGACAGGGCCAGAACGATGGCTTCCGTTGCGTCCGCGTTCAGGTGAACGATGACGGGAACGTTCGCGGGGATCGTCCCGGAGACCCGGGAGCCGACCGCCAGGGTTGCCTCGACGGGAGCGACCGTCTCCACGACTTCCTCGACGATCTCATCCTCGCCGCCTTCGACGGCCGCGGGCTCCGTCACCGGCTCTTCCGCGGGAACCTCTTCCTCAGCGGGAGCGGCGGGCGTCTCGGCCGGCTCATCCATTTTGTCCAGATCGGAGGACTGGATCAGCTCGGGCGTCACTTCGGGAACATTCTGGGCGAGCGCTTCCGGCGTTACGAACCCGGCGTCGCCATCCTCGAAGTCCTCGTACTCGATCTCGCCGTCAGACCAGTCGTCTTCATCTTCATTATTATTGGAAGCTTCTTCAGCCTGACGGGCGGCCTCTTCTTCAGCAGCCTTTTTGGCAGCCTCTTCGGCCTTCCGGGCTTCTTCCTCGGCAGCGCGCTTCGCCTCTTCTTCAGCAGCCTGGCGGGCAGCTTCCTCGGCAGCCTTCCGAGCTTCCTCTTCAGCGATTCTCCGCGCCTCTTCCTCGGCAGCCCTGCGCGCTTCTTCCTCAGCCGCGATCCGGGCCGCTTCCTCTTCGGCCGCGATCCGGGCTTCCTCTTCAGCGCGGGCTGCTTCCTCAGCCGCGATGCGGGCCGCTTCCTCTTCAGCCGCGATGCGCGCGGCCTCTTCGGCCGCCGCCTGAGCCGCGGCTTCCTGTTCGGCGGCGATACGCGCCGCCTCCAGGGTCGCTTCGTCCGGCTCTTCGGCGAAGGCACCGGCGATGCTGGTCATCAGCAGCGCGATGATGCACAGTGCGGAGATCCACTTCTTAAACCGTTTCATCCTGATCCCTACCTTTTCTACGTCGTCCTGTCGTAGAGTTTCAAGTTTCGGACCGTGTTTCCCATCGGATCGGCTCTTTCAGTTACTTCCTGGTTACATTGAAGCCGTTTTTCAGGTTTTCCTGTGTTCCCCAATGGGTGCACTTATCCAGCAAAGATGATAGCATAAAAAAACATGCATTGCAAGGGGTTTTTGTCATTTTTGAAAAAAAAAGGTAAATTCCCTCAAACCCTTTGAAATCATTAGCTTTGGAAGATAATCCGCGGTCAGGGCGGGGATTACTTTCGTCCATTTTCCTTTCTGTCCGAATGTAACTTAAACGTCATGTTTTCCCGGTTTTTCTGTCATCCTTTGACCGTTTCAAACTCATGTTATATAAATTTAACCTGTCTGTTCCGGTCATAATCGCTTCCATTTTTTGCTTTTCTTTAGCAGAGTAAATAGTTGAATTTACCCATTTATGACGGCCGAAAGCCCTTTTTCTTTCCCATTGGTATCGGTTCCGAACATTTTTTATTACGATTTTGTTTCGATTTATTCTATTCTATTGCGTGAAAAAGACCATCCGGGGACGTTGGCGCATGTTTTCTCGGTCTAAGCCGGCCATTGGCCGCCATTTCCCTTTCCCGCCCTTTATTTTCAACGGGTTCTGGGTTTTTGTTTTTTTCTGTTTTTCCCTTGACAGCCTGTTTCCGGGAAACAGATCAGGCTCCCGGCCGGTTCTCCGGGAGCCTGATCTGTCAAGCCATGTCTATTTCGCTGATTTAGCGCTAAAACAGACCGAAGTCTGCTGTTTTCGGTCTGTTTATCTTCAGCTCTTTCGTTGTGTCCGTTTACAACTCTTTACAGTTTATCGATTCTTTTACAAGTCTTTACAACCCTTTACAGTTTCAATATCATTTTACAATTCTTCACAACTTTGTCAGGCTGTCCCCCGAAATCTTGACAGGAAAAAGGCTTTTCCCTACAATGAGTTCAGATTGCAGAAGGAGCAAACCAATGCGCATTATCTTTGTTCGCCACGGGGAACCGAATTATGAAAAAGACTGTCTGACAGAAACCGGAAAGCGGCAGGCCGCGGCCGCCGCGGAGCGGCTGGTGCGGGAAGGGATTACAACTGTTTATTCCTCCCCCATGGGCCGGGCCCGGGAGACCGCCGCCTTCACAGCGGAGCGGCTGGGGCTGCCGATCCGGACGCTGGACTACATGCATGAAATCTCCTGGGGCGGAGAGGATACACCGGCGGAAGGCCACCCCTGGACGCTGAGCCAGTGGATGATCGATCAGGAAGATTTTGATTTCACCGGAAAGGACTGGCGGAAGCATCCCTATTACGCCCGGAATGTAGCCGTCCGGTACCTGGATGAGATCGCTGGAAAGTTTGACGACCTGCTTCTGGAGCACGGGTACCGGCACGAGGGCGGGCGGTACCTCTGCGAAACGGATACGCGGGAGACCTTCGCCGTGTTCAGCCACGGCGGATCCGGGGCCTGCGTGCTGGCGCACCTGCTGGCCCTTCCCTTCCCCTATGTCTGCACGGTGCTCCCCTATGAGTTTACCTCCATTATTATCCTGGAGTTTCCTGTAAGGAAAGGGGAATACGTTCATCCCCGGATTGAGCTGTTTAACGACACGGCTCATACGCTGGGGCTTTCCAGCGGACTGCAGTTTCAGAAAAAGGCTGATACGCAGTAAATGTACAATTAGTGTAATGGTATCGTTCTCCGGGGAGACATAATATAGAGGACATGAACTGACATGCGCTGCAATTTTTGATCAGACCTTCGTCATCTTATTTCCGGGGAAGGACGGCCTCGAGCGCCAGCAGCAGGGCGCCCATCGCGCCGCTGCGGGTGCCGAGGCCGGGCTCGACGATGTAATGATCGATGTCCTCCAGGATCGCCGGGGCCTGGATATAGCCGTTCAAAAGCGCCAGGGTTTTCCGGCGGATCAGGGGGAAGAGATGCTTCTGCTGCATAATACCGCCGCCGAGGATAATCTTCTCCGGGGAAAAGGCGCAGACCGCGGTCACGCACATCTGGGCGAGGTAATCCGCCTCCAGCTCCCAGGCTTCATGATCCTCCGGCAGCTCGCGGGCTTTCCGCCCCCACCGTTTCTCCACCGCGGGTCCCGCCGCCAGGCCCTCCAGGCAGCCCGCATGATAGGGGCAGAAGCCCTTCGGGGACGGGTCGTTTTCCCGGGGCTGCAGGAGCATATGGCCCAGCTCCGGGTGCATCAGGCCGTGAACCAGGTTTCCCTCCGCCACGATCCCGGCGCCGACGCCGGTTCCGATCGTCACATACAGGCAGCTGTTCAGGCCCTTCGCCGCCCCGAGGCGCCACTCCGCCAGGGCCGCCGCGTTCACATCCGTATCGATGGCGGCGGGAACGCCGAGGGCGTCCCGCAGCCGGGGCAGGAGCGGGGTATTCCGCCAGGCCAGCTTCGGCGTGCTGGTGATCCAGCCCCAGGTCGGGGACGCCGGGTTCAGATCCACCGGGCCGAAGGTGCCGATGCCCAGCGCCTCGATCTTCCGCGCCTCAAACCAGCGGATCATCGCCGGGATTGTCTTCTCCGGCGCCTCCGTCGGCATGCTCTCCTGCTCCAGCAGCTCCTTTTGCTCGTTTCCGACGGAAAGAACCATCTTGGTTCCTCCGGCCTCCAGCGTTCCCAGTCTCATGTGCCGCACCTTCTGTTCTTTTTAGGTTGTGGTCACAGCATAGCAGATTTTGCCGGGGCTGTCCAGTGTCACACCGCAACGCAATGCCGGGACATTATAGCACCGTGGCCGCATGATTCAAATGGTAAAAAGCGATGGATTTCAGGGAGAAACCGATGGAATCAGTCTACAACCAACGAAGTTTCGAAAAGCGGTTGGGCTTCCTTCGGATTTGTGGTATAGTGATGCAACTGACATTCACGGAGGAGGCGCCTGTATGGGTTATTGCTATCTGCTGCTTGTGGCGCTGATGTTCAGCCTGGGCGGGACCAGCGTCAAAATGATCCGGCCGTATTTCGCGCCTTCCATGATTACCCTGATGCGCTTCGCCGTCGGGGTGGGCTGGCTGCTGCTCCTCAAGGCGGTGAAGCGGCAGCCCTTCCGTCCGGACTTTTCCCGGGCCTTCCGGAAGCAGTGGAAATGGCTCCTTTTCGGCGCCGCCGCCAAGATGGCCGCCTATACCCTGGAGAATATCGGCCTGTCCATCGGGGTTTCCTACGGGAATATCCTGACCCAGCCGGCCCAGATGATCCTGCTGACGGTCCTGGGCGTGCTGGTGCTGAAGGAAACCATGAACGCCCGGCGGTGGGCCGGGGTGGGGCTCTGCGTGCTTGGCATCCTGCTGATCTCCTGGAACGGGCTCAGCCCCGAGGTGTTTCTGGGGGATAACCTGCCCCTGACGCTCCTGTATGTGTTCTCCGGCATCTTCGCGGGGCTTTTCGTCTTCGCCCAGAAGAAGGTGGCGGATCATTTTGATGTCCTGGACAGCAACCTGGTCATGTTTGCCATGGCCTCCCTGATGGCGGTGGTCGTCCCCATCGCCCAGGGGAATTTTCTTCCCACCGGCACCCCCGACTGGAAGTGTATCGTCGCCATTCTCTACTTCGGCTTCGTCACCGGGATCGGGTTCTATCTGAACGCCAAGGCGATTCCGCTGGTTCCCTTCCGGATGGTGGCCCTGCTGCAGAGCACGATGGTGCTCTTCTCCCTGGTCTGGGGCGTCCTGTTCTTCCACGAGCCCATCACCGGCTGGATTATCGCCGGAGCGCTGCTGTTCATCGTCGGCATCGTCTTTATCAATCACCGCCCGCGGCAGCGAATCAACGTATCGCGGGATTGAAAAAACCCGGGAAGCCATGGCGGCCTCCCGGGCGTTTCTGTTTATGCCTTTCGGTTTATTCCATCCGGTTTGTCCCTTCCGGATGCTCAGTCCGCGAATTCCGCGGTATCCCCGTCCGCTTCCTCCGGGGTCTCCTCGACGACGGGCGGGAGACCGAAGTAGGACTTCACGATGGCCTGGGACCAGGTCACGGTGCTGGTGATTTCGTAGTTCTGCAGGTAGGGGCTGTAGAAGTCGAAGTAGATGTTGGAATAAATCGGGATCGTCGGCAGCACTTCGTTGTACCGCTTCTGGAAGGCGACCCACTTGCTCACGTATTCGAAGACGTCGCCGGGCTCGGTCCGCCGCATGCTGACGGCGTCGTAGTAGAGCTCCTCGTCGTCGGAATAGGTGTTATTCCAGATCTCATGGTTCAGGGTGTCGTCGGTGGAATAGGTGATGGAGGGATCCACGACGATATGGAAGTTGGTCGCCAGATAGATCATATCCGTGGTCCGCTCCGTCTGGCGGTAATAGGCCTTCAGCAGATCCTCCATGGCGGCGGGCACCAGCTCCAGCTTAATGCCGACCTTCGCCAGGTTATCCACGAAGTTGCCCTCTTCCTGCATGAATTCCGCCATATGGTTGCCGGCGGGGTAGAGCATCTTCAGATCCAGGGGCACGATCGTTCCGTCAACGTCCTTGCAGCGAACATCGTCCACACCGGCCTGATAGGGCTGGCCCTGGCGGTTCAGGTTCCACTTGGCCTTGTCCAGCAGGGCGTTGGCCTTGTCCAGATCCACGGTGTATTCCACCAGGGCGTCCTCCCACTCGTCGGCGAGGGCTTCCCAGGCGGCGATCATCTGTTCCATCTCCGCGTCGGTGGTGTAGTAGCGGTTCTTAAACTTCTTGGTAGGATCCTCCTCGCCGTTCTCGAGATGGATCTTGACGGTCTCCTCGTCCATGAAGTTCACGGGCCAGCCGACCTGACGATTCAGCAGCAGGTATTCCCACTGCTCGATGCCGAAGTAGCCGTCCACCCGCTGGCCGAAGTTCTGGGCGATCTCCCCGGTCTCCGGGTTTTTGACGCCGCAGTATTCGCCGGTCAGCAGATCCCGGTCCATACACCAGGCGATGGCCTGGCGCACTTCCTTCTCGTGAACCGTGGGCCAGTCATAGGTAAAGGTCAGGAAGGAAAGGCCGATCCGGGGATAGTTGGACATGCCCAGGCCGACCTCGCCGACCTTGCTCATGCCCTCGAGGATCGTCGGGCCGTAGGTAATCTTGTTGACCAGATCCAGCTCCCCGTCCGCCAGCTTCTGAATCATGGTATCGTTGTCCGCCACGGTGAAGGAGACCTTCTCGATGGTGGGCTTGACCAGATAGTAGCCGTTGCCCTGGGCGTCCAGCAGCTGGTTGCCCTCCGCGTCCAGCATCGGGATATACTGCACGGGGCCGCTCTCGTAGCCGCCCGGCAGGCTGTTATGATACCAGGCGCCCTTGAAGTAGGGGTTGATCTGATAGTGGGAGGTGACGCCGTCCCAGCTGAGCATCGTATAGGGGCCGGAGACGACGCTGGGATGGGAGTTGTACCCGGTTTCCGGATCGAGGATCGTCTTCCGCAGGAGCTCCGCCGTATAGACCGGGGTCGGATTGCTCTCGTCCTCGTTTCCGATATAGACGCCGTAGTCGCCGGGGCCGGAATAGACCTTGCAGCCGGGGGCGATCACGTGGATCGGATAGGGCTCGCAGAGCAAAAGGCCCACCTCGAAGAAGTAGGGCAGGAAGTCCACATCCAGCCAGACCCACAGCTCCCGGTCCCCGTGCACCTCGACGCCGGTCAGCACCTTGTCCTTGACCTCCAGGGTTTCCCCGGCGATCTCCCGGCGGCGGGCGTCGATATATTCCTTATAGCCCAGCAGATGCTCCGCCCGGTAGATCTTCCCGCCGATCTGCTCGATCTCGGGGCTCATCATGAGCAGCATCGAGAAGGCATAGTCCCAGGCGGTGATCTTCGTGCCGTCGGAATAAAACAGATCGTCGCACAGCATCAGCTTATAGACCCGGTTGCCGTACTCATCGGAGCCGACGACCACTTCCTCGACGACGGAAGGATCGAAGACGTATTCGCCCTGGTTCTGATCCCAGTTGACCAGGTTGTAGCCGTGAACCAGGGCCCGCACGTCGATATCGGCGGTATCATTGCCGAACATCTCCGTAAAGAAGTCGCCCTTGGTAATCGTCGGATGGCCGACCTTCAGCTCCTCCGGGAACTGAATTTCTTCCGCCGGAGCCTCGGTGGCCGCGGCCTCCTCAGCCGAGGTCAGCACCGGCAGCCCCAGCATCATGACGGACAGGATCAGACAGAGGATTTTCTTCATCGATTTCACAATATCAGGCCCTTTCCTTGCATATTCCAGGCGGGATCGCGCTCTCCGCCGGTCGATCAGTCAAAGCAGTCGCCCACGTGGTTGATCATGATTTCCACGCCCAGCGGCGTCTCATAATCCTCGAAGATATAGAAGGTATCGCCGGGGCGCCGTGCCGGCAGATTCGCCGCCTCGACCTCCGGCCGCTGATAGAGGGCGTTGGTAAAGGTCGCGTCGTTGCCGTCCACCTCGGCGCCGGTCTGGGTGTAGCCGATGGTCTGCTGCTCGGTCCAGACATAGGTGACGGCCTCGCCGTTGCGGGTCGCCGGCAGGTTGTTGATCGTCGCGGACCAGCCGTTGGAATCGTTCAGCACGGCGACGGCCACCACCTCCGACCCGTTGGACAGGGACATGGCGATGCTGGTCGGCCGCAGGCCCGCGGCGTTGTTATCGTCGATCCAGCGCTTGCTCACAGAGGCGCTGACCAGGTTCGGCTCATAATCGTTGACGACGCTGTAGCCCCGGATCGTGGTGCGGTACTGGGCCACCGGATCCTCCGTCACAGTATAGGCGATTTCGGCGCCGGCTTCGGTATACCGGGGCAGCTCCGTAAAGGTGTAGCGCCAGCTGTTGGCCGCGCTCAGGGCCACGCTGTCCACCTGGACCCCGTCGGCGTAGAGCCGGACGGTAATCTGGGCCGGCCGGTTTCCGTCCTCGTTGTCGCTGTCGTTCCAGGTCTTGATGACCGGCACATCCACGTTTTCGGCGTCGGGCTTCGGCGTGGGCGCGGGGGTATAGTGATTATACAGGGTCGCGGTGGCCGTTCCGCCCGCGGTGACCGCCAGATGCATGCCGGTCACGCTGTCGCTGCGCAGGGTATAGGTATCGACCAGGGTCTCCGCGTTCCGCTCCACCACGGTGTAGGAACCGGGAACCAGATCGGCGATCTCATACTGGCCGTTCACGAAGTCGCTGAAGGGGACGGTTATGGGCATCCGGGGGTCCGGCCCCAGAATCTCGAACCGCAGGTTCCCCTGGTTCGCCGCGGGATCGGGGGTGTTCGCCGGATCCACCGCGACCGCTGGCGTATAAACATAGGTAAAGCGCAGAGCCGCCGCCTCGCCGGCCTTCACCTGCACCGCGTCGGCCACGCGGCTGGCGGAGCCGCTCAGCACATAATCTTTCACCAGGGTATCCGCGTTCAGATCCTCCACCAGATAGGTTCCGGGAATCACATCGCCCAGATCCACGGGCCCGGCGGAGATCTGCCCCCAGGTCAGGGTCCGCGGCATGGTCTTGTCCGGGCCGGTCACCCGAACCTGCAGCCCGCTCAGATCCGTCCCCTCCGGGGCGCCGGACACGGAAGCGTCCAGGCTCAGCTTCCCGGTCTCAAGGGTATAAATCATCGCTACACCGTTGCGATCCTTCTTGTAGCCGGCCACATCCGGAGCGGAGATCGCGTATGCCGCTGATTCCATCCGTCCGTACAGATTTTCCGGCAGAGACAGTTCCAGCCTCCAGCCGTTGCTCGCGCCGACCTTCAGCTCGGCCGTATACGGGTTGCCGTTCTGCAGCACCCGGATGGGCAGGGACGAAGGGCGGATCCCTTTCGCGTTATTCTCATCCTGCCAGACCACCTGAGGGGTCACATTTCTCTTCTCGACCCGATGGACATAGGTAACGGTCGTGATGTCACCGTTCACGCTGATGGTGCCGACGGAATAATGCTCCAAATCCGGCGTGCCTGTTACCGGCACGTTGCCGATCCCGGTCCATCCGTTTTCCGCCGTCAGTATAGCGCCCCCGATGGTGACGCTGGCCGGCCGGATCCCGTCCGCGTTATTCTCATCCTGCCAGTTGATGGTCACAAATCCGTAATTCTGCTGCTCGGCCGCGCCACAGGCCAGACAGCCCAGCGCCATCGCCAGCACACACAGGACGGACACAATCCGCCATAACCGTTCTTTCATCTGAAATTCTCCCCTCTGCTGTCGTTCGGGTTTTCGCTTTTTTTCGGCAGTCCAAAAGGACAAACTGATACAGAATTAATTATAGAGAGAGCGGGCGCCAAAAGCAATAGGGAAACTTTGGCAAATTCCGTCTTTTTTATGTCATTTCTGTTCCGATTTTTCATCCGGCCGCGATTTCCCGGATCCTTCATCATCCTCGATCCAGTGGCGCACTTCCTTTTCCCAGGTTCGGGCGGAAATGATGTAGCGGGGACGGCGCTTCGTTTCCAGATAGGTCTTGCCGATATACTGGCCGATGACCCCCAGGCTGATCAGCTGGATGCCGCCCAGGAGGCAGATGATGCAGATGGTCGAGGTCCACCCGGCCACGGTCCGGCCCAGGATCGCCTGGACGATCGCCCAGATCATCAGGATCAGCCCAAGGGCGCTGAAGCCGACGCCGAAGCCGGTAATCAGGGTAATGGGCTTGATGCTCAGGCTGGTAATCCCGTTAAAGGCCAGGGCCAGCATCTTCTTCAGGGGGTAGTGGCTCTTCCCCGCCATGCGCTCCGCCCGCTCATAGTAGACCTGGGCGCTCGGAAAGCCCACCAGCGGCACCAGGCCCCGGAGGAAGATGTTCACTTCCTCAAAGTCGGCGAAATGCCGCAGCACCTTCGCGGAGATCAGCCGGTAATCCGCGTGATTGAAGACCACCTCGGCCCCCAGTCGGTTCATCAGATGATAGAAGCTTTCCGCGGTAAAGCGTTTGAACCAGGTATCCGTATCCCGCCGGGACCGGACGCCGTAAACCACCTCCGCCCCCTTCAGGTACTCCTCCACCATCTGATCCATGGCGTTGATATCGTCCTGGCCGTCGCAGTCGATGGAAATCGTGATATCGCAGCGATCCTTGGCCTCCATCAGGCCGGCCAGCACCGCGTTCTGGTGTCCCCGGTTCCGGCTCTGGCAGATGCCCAGCACCCGGGGATCCTTTTCCGCCAGCTCCCGGATAATCTCCCAGGTCCTGTCGGCGGAGCCGTCGTTGACGAACAGCACCCGGCTGTTTTCGCTGATCTTCCCCGCCGCCGCCAGATCCGAAAGCTTCTTTACGAAGAGAGGAGCGGTCAGCGGCAGCACCTGCTCCTCGTTATAGCAGGGAATCACCATCCAGAGAACCGGCCTCGCGCTCATCGTTTCCCTCCCGTTGAAAACTCCTGAAGTAAAAATCCTGAAGCTGAAAGTCCTGAATCGCTTCGCTTCCGATTGTACCGCGTTTGCCATGATTTATCAAGCTTGTCGGAAGCGTCGGATTGGTGTATACTGCCTTTCGGTTGTCCTCGGAATCGCACGAACAGAAAACTTCTATGAACTGAGGGGCAAAGAGGAGCGCGTATGAAAGCCGGAGAAAAGCCGGTCCGGGTGATCCGGAACCGCCGTAACATCAGCATCAGCCGGGTCATCGCCCTGGTCTTTCTGGGGCTGATCCTTTCCGGGGCCCTGGTGCTGACGCTGCCCGCCGCCTCCCGGAGCGGCCGGAGCCACGGGTTTCTGACGGGGCTGTTTACCGCCACCTCCGCCACCTGCGTCACCGGCCTGGTCCGGGGGGATACCTGGAGCCTCTGGAGCCCCTTCGGCCAGGGCGTCATCCTCTGCCTGATCGAAATCGGCGGCCTGGGCTTCATGTCCGCCGCCTCCATCGCCTTTCTCATGTTCCGCCGGAAGGTCTCCATTCAGTCCCAGATGGTCATGGCGGAGGCCATCGGCGCCGACAGCATGGCGGACATTCTCCCCCAGCAATGGAAGCTGCTGGTCCGATCCTTCCTGCTGGAAGCCGCCGGCGCCCTGATCCTGACGGTTCGCTTCCTGTTTGACTTTCCCTTTCCGGAGGCGCTGAAGCTGGGCGTCTTTCACGCGGTGTCCGCCTTTTGCAACGCGGGCTTCGATATCCTGGGCTTCATGGCCCCCGGCGCGTCGATGATGCCCTATCAGGGGGATCTGACGGTGATGCTGACCCTCTCCGCCCTGATTATCCTCGGCGGCCTGGGCTTCCTGGTCTGGGACGAGGTGCTGCGAATCCGGGAGGGGCACCGGTTCAGCGTCTATACCCGGCTGGTGCTGATCATGACCGGGGCGCTTGTGCTCTTCGGAACCCTTTCCTTCTGCCTCCTGGAATGGAATAATCCGGGAACCCTGGGGCCCATGCCCTGGCCGGAAAAGCTGCTGGCCGCCTTCTTTCAGTCGGTGACGCTGCGGACCGCCGGCTTCGCGGGGATCGACCAGGGGCGCCTGACCGCCGCTGGAAAGGCCGTTTCCATCTTTCTGATGCTGATCGGCGGCTCCTCCGGCTCCACCGCCGGCGGCATGAAAACCGTTACTCTGGTGGTGCTGGTCATGTTCCTGTGGAATCGGATGCGGGGCCGCTATACCGTCAGCGTCTTCCACCGGACGATCGCCGACAGCCACGTGCTCAACGCCATCATGGTCTTCGTCCTGATGGTGGGGCTGTCCTTCTTCTGCGCGGCGGCGATCTGCGCCCTGGATCCGGTCGGCTTCGAGGACGCGCTCTTCGAAACGGTGTCCGCCATCGGCACCGTGGGGCTGACTGCCGGGATCACGCCGCAGCTCGGGATCTCCGCCCAGCTGATGATCATCCTGCTGATGTACTTCGGGCGCGTCGGCGTTCTGACCATCAGCTTCGGCTTCCTGAAGAACAGGCCGGCGGGCCAGAAGTTTAAATACGCCAATACCGAACTGCTGATCGGATAACCGGATCATCGGATGAGACGGATTCTGTCCGCGAACGCGCCATCGTGAGCGGTTGCAGAATCGTCATCCAGACAGCACGCAAAGCATGAACTGATGTTCACAAAGGAGGAAGCGATTCATGAAATCCTATCTTGTGATCGGCCTGGGTCTCTTTGGCTTCGAGCTGGCCGTGAAGCTGTACGCCTGCGGCGAGGAAGTGCTGGCGATGGACACCGACGAAACCCTGGTCAACCGGATCGCGGACCGGGTCACCCGCGCCGTGACCGCTGATGCCCGGGATTTCGACGTGCTGCAGAAGCTGGGCGCCGAGAACTTCGACCGGGCCGTCGTCGCCATCGGCGAGGATCTGGGGGCTTCCGCCCTGGTCACGATGCACCTGAAGACCCTGAAGATCCCCTATATCATCTGCAAGGCCCAGGACGAGACCCACCGGGAAATCCTCGAGCGCCTGGGGGCCAACCGGGTCATCATCCCGGAGCGGGAAACGGCGGACAAGCTGGCCCTGGGGCTCACCTCCACCGGCGTCATGGAGTACATCGAGCTGTCGGAGGAATACGGCATTCTGGAGATCAACGCCCCCGTCAGCTGGGTCGGCAAGTCCATCCGGGAGCTGAGCATCCGAACCCGCTACGGGGCCAATATCCTGGCCACCCGGCGGGGGGACGCCCTGGTGCTTCCGCCGGATATCGAGCAGCCCATCGACAAGGGCGATTCCTTTGTCGTGCTGGGCCAGTACAGCATGCTGAAAAAGATGGAAAACGCGTAAAAAAACCGGAGGGCGTTCATTGCTCTCCGGTTTCTCCTTTTTCCTTCAGCCTGCGCAGTCGGCCTTTCAGCCCGCGTAGTCGCCCTCGGAAATCTCGATGCTGTCGTCCTGGGCGGCGTCCTCGGTGCCGTTGTCCAGCATATGCGCCGGAATGAAGCCCCGGGTCTTTTCCCCGTCGTCGGTCACGGTTTCCACATAGTCCCAGCCGGAATTGCTGAAATAGGTGGTCAGATAGGTCACCGTATCCCCGGGCCGCAGGGTCAGGATGGAGGTGCTCTGGCGAATCGGGTCGTCCGTCAGGGTGCAGGTCTCCTTCACCGTCGCCTTCGTATACTCGAAGCGCAGCTGCCGGGTCCAGGCGTCGCCGTCGACCCGGCCTTTGACCGAGCCGCTGTTGACGTATCCCACCCGGACGCCGCCGTTGTTGGTCTCGTACATCATCAGGAGCCAGCCGCTCTCCTGCCCCGCCGCCATGATGGCGCCGTTGGTGCTGACGGAGGCCTTCCCGTTCGCGCCCCGCCAGGAATCGGTTCCGGGCGCGGAGTAGACCGCCAGCTTCTGATTCGTCTTCATCTGGACATAATCGAAGCCCTGGAGCGCGTTGAAGCCGGAATCGTACTCCGTCCAGAGGGATTTGCCGCCGGGATTGGTGGTTCCCTGAGCGCGCATATCCTCGCGGACCTTCTTGATCAGATCCTTGTTGGCCCATTCGATCTTGTTGTAGGCGCCGTTCTTGACGCCGGGCTTATACCAGGGCATGGTGCTGAAATAATAGTCGTACTTTCCGCCGGATGTAAAGACATATCCGTGGCGGGCGAAGATCTCGTTATAGATATAGCCCAGGGACTCGTAGTCCCACTGCCACAGCTCGTCCTCCGTCAGATACCGGGTGTTGCTGTCGGGAATCAGGTACATCCTGTCCGCCGAAGCCACGGCCATCAGGCCGCCGCACAGGAGCAGCGCCGCCAGCAGCGCCGCAAGCAGTCGTTTCATTGTTCATCCCTCCATGAACGTCAGGTCACGTCTGTTCTTCCGCGACGGATCAGGCTTCCGGCTTTTCCGCCTCCGCGTCCGGGGGAAGCTCCGGGAACAGTTCCTTCCCGCAGGCCGGGCACAGGGCGTCCTCGTCGAAATCCACATCCTCCGGGTCGATTTCGACCACGGTTCCGCAGTGGGGGCATTCATACTGAATGCTGCCGGATTCCGGATTCTCCTCCGCCGCTTCCTCCGCGTCCCCGTCGTATACGGCGGCTTCCAGATCCGCCAGGCTCGCGTCCATGCTCTCCAGGTACTCGTTCATCTCCCCGTGCGCCTCCGCCAGCGCGTCGAAGGAGGTTCCCACCTCGCCGAGCACTTCGATGATGCCCTGGATCAGCCGGTGGCTGTCCTTCTTCGGATCCAGCTTCATGCCCTCGGAAAGGCCCCGAAGATAGCTGATTTTATCCGTCAGTCTGCTCATGCTTACGCCCTCTTGAGATATTCGCCGGTCCGGGTATCGATCTGAATCTTGTCGCCGGTGTTGATGAACAGCGGCACCTGCAGGCTGAAGCCGGTCTCCAGCGTCGCGGGCTTGTAGGTGTTGGAGGCGGTATCCCCGGCGAAGCCGGGCTCGGTGTCGGTGACCTCCAGCACGACGAAGTTCGGCGCTTCCACGGAGAAGGCGCTGCCCTTGAAGAACCGCACCGTCACGTTGGTGCCTTCCTTGACGAAGGGGATGGCGTCCTCCACCTGATCCTTGCTCAGGGGCAGCTGCTCATAGGTCTCGGTATCCATGAAGTAGTACAGGTCGCCGTCGTTGTAAACGTACTGCATTTCCTTGGTTTCGATAATCGCCTTGGGCATCTTGTCCGTCGGGTTGAAGCTGCGCTCCACCACCGCGCCGGTCATGACGTTCTTGATCTTGGTGCGGACGAAGGCCGCGCCCTTGCCGGGTTTGACGTGCTGGAAATCAACGATGTTCCATACGCCCCCGTCCCACTCGATGGTAATGCCCTTCTTGAAATCGCCGGCTGTAATCATGCTTGTCTTCCTCCCTTTTTCCTTTATCTTTCTTTTTGTATCCTTCTTTTACAGAATGATCAGCTGCTTGTCCGCCGTGGTCAGCGGCACCCCGTCCCCTTCCCTGACCAGGCAGGTATCCTCGATCCGGACTCCGCCGACCCCGGGAAGGTAGATGCCGGGCTCGACCGTCATCACGACCCCGGCCCTCAGATCCTCCCGGCATCTGGGGCTCAGCCTGGGCTCCTCGTGAATATCGATGCCCACCGCGTGGCCCAGGCCGTGGCCGAAGCGGCCGGCGTAGCCCCGGGAATCGATCAGATCCCGGGCCAGCCTATCGATCTCGAAGCAGTTCTTTCCGGCGGCCAGGGCGTCGACGCATTTCAGCTGGGCCTCCAGCACCGTATCGTAGACCCGCTTCATTTCCTCCGACGGCTTTCCGAGGGCGACGGTCCGGGTCATGTCGCTGCAGTACCCGTCCACCTTCGCCCCGAAGTCCATCGTGATCATGTCGCCCTTCTGCAGCACGCGGGATCCGGGGATCGCGTGGGGCAGGCTTCCGTTCTCGCCGGAGGCGATAATCGTCGAAAAGGCGTTCCCTTCCGCCCCCAGGCGAAGCATCGTAAAGTCCAGCTCGATCTGAAGCTCCTTTTCCGTCATCCCGGGGCGGATCTTTTCCAGGATCGCCCGGAAGGCGTCCGAGGTAATCCCGCAGGCCTTCCGAATCGCGGCCACCTCCGCGGGGGTTTTAACCTCCCGCAGCTTCTGGGGCGCCTTGTCCAGGGACAGCAGGCTGACCTCGGACCCCAGGGTTCCCCGGAATTCCCGGAACCGGTCCACGGAGAGATAATTGGTCTCCAGATACAGCTCGCCGATCCCGCCCGCCGCGACCAGCTCCGCCAGCACGGCCTTTTCCGGCTTCGCGTTCTCCGTCATGACGATTTCGAAGCCCGGCGCCTGGTGCTCCGCCTGCTCCGTATAGCGGAAATCCGTCACGATTATCCGCCGCTCGGGGGAGATAAACACCATCCCTTCCCCGGTATATCCCTCCGTCAGATAGAACATATTCGAGGGATCATGAATCGCCGCCGCCGCGCCTTTTTTCAGCTTCAGCAGGGCGATCAGCCGCTCTGAGGCGGTCATCATCGCATCACGCCTTTCCCGTGCCCGCCTTCCGGCGGCGCATCCGGTGGTAAGTTTACCATAATTCCGGCGGTTTGAAAAGGAAAAACTTCCCTGTCCGGGCCGAAAGCTCCCCGCCTCAGCCCAGCTCCGCCAGCACGGCCTCCGCCATGGCGTCCTTTTCGGTCTCCCGCCGGTGCCTGACCGGCAGATCCCGGAGCTTCCGAACCTGCTCCGGCATGGGGACCTGCGTCATCTCCTCCAGCTTTTCCCCGGCGGCGAAGGCGTCCGTTCCCGAATCCTTCTCCCCCGTCAGGGCGAAAAGCACGTCGGCGGCGAACTTGTAGGGGCTGGCCGTGGAAACGATCACCGTCGGCGTCCGGTCGTTTTCCGCCTTCCGGTACTCCCGGAGCACGTGGCCCGCCACCGCCGTATGGGGATCCATCAGGTAGTGATCCTGCAGCCACCGGGCGCGGATTTCCGCCAGGGTATCCTTGTTGTCGGCGCAGTCGGCCCAGAACACGCCGGCCATCCAGTCGTGCCGCTGATCCCCGACGGAGAAGCTGCCGCATTCCTTCAGCTGCCGCATCCAGGTGGCGATCAGCTCCCCGTCCCGGTCGGCGGATTCGTAAAGCAGCCGCTCCAGGTTGGAGGACACCAGAATATCCATGCTGGGGCTGATGGTCTTAAAGAAGGTCCGGTGCGTCGTATAGATCCCGTGGTGGAAGAAGTCCGTCAGCACGTTGTTCCGGTTGCTGGCGCAGATCAGCCGGTGAATCGGCAGCCCCATGTTCCGGGCGTAGTACCCGGCGAGGATGTTTCCGAAGTTTCCGGTGGGAACGCAGAAGTTCACCGGGTCCCCCATCCGGATCGCGCCCTGGCCGACCAGGTCCGCGTAGGCGGAGAAGTAGTAGACGATCTGGGGCGCCAGCCGGCCGAAATTGATGCTGTTGGCGGAGGAGAGCACCCGTCCGGCCGCCTTCATCTTTTCCCGGAAATCCCCGGAGGCGAACAGCTCCTTGACGCCGGTCTGGGCGTCGTCAAAATTTCCCTTCACGGCGATCACGTGGGTATTGTTCCCGCCGGTGGTCACCATCTGCAGCTTCTGAACGTCGCTGACCCCGTCGAGGGGATAAAAGACGGTGCAGCTCGTTCCCGCCACGTCCCGGAAGCCCTCCAGGGCCGCCTTTCCGGTGTCGCCGCTGGTGGCCACCAGAATGCTGACCTCCCGGGTTTCCCCGTTCTTCACGGCGGAGCGGCGGATCAGGCGGGGCAGCAGCTGCAGCGCCATATCCTTGAAGGCCAGGGTCGGCCCGTGAAACAGCTCCAGCGCCCAGGTCGCCTCGTCCAGCCGTCGGAGGGGCGCCACGGCGGGATCGTCAAACCGCTCCGGGCTGTAGGCAGCCCGGACGTCCTCCTCAATCTCGGCGGGGGTGAAGTCCTCCAGATACTGGCGGAGAATCAGCGCCGCCCGCTGCGGATAGCTCAGGCTGCCCAGAGAAGCGAGCTCCGGCCCCTCCAGGGTCGGAAACATCGCCGGGACAAAAAGCCCGCCGTCCGGCGCCAGCCCCTGCAGAATCGCCTGACTGGCCGTCACGCCGCTTCGGCCTCTCGTGGAAAAAAAAGACATGTCTTATCCACCTTTCCTCTGCGAATACCGGTTCATATCCGCCATTCTGTCGCTTCCGGGAACATCCCTTTACAAAAAAGAGGCGAAGGATTTGCCATCGCCCCTTTCACGCCGAACCTGTGAGGGTCAGATCAGATACTTCTTCAGATATTCCGGAAGCTCCTCCGGATCCGCGCTCAGGCTGAGCACAAAGTCCACGTCATGCTTGCTGCCGAGCTCCTCCAGGGTATTGACGACGGGCTCCGTCGCCGCCAGCTCCGTGTGGCACAGCTTCAGGAACGCGTCCACAAACACGGTTCCCACATCGAAGTTGGAGGAAATAATGCCGCACAGGAAGCCGATAAACATCTCGGCGCTGTGAATATGGTAATCTTCGGCGTTGATAAACCGGACCTTATGGTCCACGTCGAACATATAGCGATTGTCATCGTCCAGGAAAATTACGTCATGCGTCGCTTCCCGGGCCGTCGTGTTGGTCAGGTCGATCAGGCGCTTGGTTTTCCCCGATCCTTTCCTTCCCGCGATTACCTGTATCATGGGGAGACCCTCCTTTATGGTTTTTCTCTGGGGCTATTATACCCGTTTTTTGCCATGGGCGCAAGTTTTTCCTGAAAACCGTCTTTTACCGGTGGGATCCCATGAAAAACAGGGCCAGGGTGCCGGGGCCGGAGTGGGCGCCGATGACCGAGCCGATCTCCGTGATCAGGGTCACCTCCCGGCCGTAGTCCTCCTTCAGGATCCGCTTCAGATATTCCGCGTCCTCCAGGCAGTCCGCGTGGGAAATCATGATGGGCGACTCCGGCCGGATGGTCTCCCCCAGGGCCTCCGCCATCTTCTTGATGGACTTTTTCCGGCCGTGGGTCTGGCTGACCTTGATCAGATGGCCCTCGTCGTCCACATGGAGCACCGGCTTAACGTTCAGGGCGGTTCCCAGCAGCGCGGTGGCGGTGCTGATCCGGCCGCCCCGCTTGAGGTACTTAAGCTCCTCGACGGTAAACCAGTGGCAGACGTGCAGCACCTCCTTCTCCAGGAGATCCGCGTTTTCGTCCAGGCTCAGGCCCCTGTCCCGGTTTTCCTTCGCCAGATACACGAACAGCCCCTGCCCCGCGGAAGCCGCCAGGGAATCGATGCAGCGGATCTTCCGCTCCGGGTATTTCTCCCGCAGGGATTCGGCGATCTTTCTTCCGGTCTCGCAGGTTACGCTCAGGCCGCTGGAAAAGCCCAGGTACAGAATGTCCCGTCCCTCCTCCAGCAGCCGGGTAAAGACCTGAACATAGGTGCTCTCGTTCACCGAGGAGGTCTTGGCCACCCGGCCGTTCCGCATCTCGTCATAGAAGGTCTTCAGGGGCTCATCCAGATCCAGCTTTCCCTTCCCGTCGTCAGTAAACAGAAAGGGCATCCGGATCATCTCGATTCCCCATTCCTCGGCCGTCCGGATCCCGAGATCGGAGGAGGATTCCGTCACCAGGGCATAGTTCTGCGCCATTGCAATTGTCACCTCATTTTCTTTCGCCGGAAAACCGGCAACTTAAAACTTATAGCATAAAATAGGAAACCCTGTCAACCGCCGAAAAAAGCCTCCGCTGTGAACGTCCGTTCACGTCGGCCATTCGGCATTTCCGTTGAATGAGATGTCCGCCAGGCATTCCTGAACAGATGCATGGCAGCCAGAAAACAGCAGGAAAACAGGAAAGTTTTGGAATCCGTCATTTCCACTCCGGGCAAAAAGATGTATAATGGCAGGCACGAATGACCATTCACAGAGGAGGAAAGCCATGAAGCGATATTATCAGCCGGAGATCGAAACCGCCTCCCGGGAGAAGATTCTGGAGATCCAGAACGAAAAGATCGTCCGCCAGGTGCGCCACGTCTGGGACAACGTCCCCTATTACCGTCATCTGATGGAGGAGAAAGGAGTCGCCCCGGAGGATATCCGCAGCGTTGAAGATATTCACAAACTCCCCTTCCTTTCCAAGGCGGATCTGCGGGAGGCCTACCCCTACGGCCTGCTGGGAACCGATCTGAAAAACTGCGTGCGGATTCAGTCCACGTCCGGGACGACGGGCCGCCGGGTCGTCGCATTCTATACCCAGGCGGATATCGACCTGTGGGAGGACTGCTGCGCCCGGGCCATCGTCGCGGCCGGCGGAACGAACGAGGACGTGGTTCAGGTCTGCTACGGCTACGGTCTGTTTACCGGCGGTCCCGGCCTCAACGGCGGGTCCCATAAGGTGGGCTGTCTGACGCTGCCCATGTCCTCCGGAAATACGGAGCGGCAGATTCAATTCATGATGGATCTGGGTTCGACGATCCTCTGCTGCACCCCCTCCTACGCAGCCTACATCGGGGAATCCCTGGCGGAGCGGGGCTTTAAGCCGGAGGACAACAAGCTGAAGGCCGGCATCTTCGGGGCGGAGCCCTGGACGGAGGAGATGCGCCGGGAGATCGAAAAGAGCCTCGGCATCAGGGCCTACGATATCTACGGGCTGACGGAAACCAGCGGCCCCGGGGTGGCCTTCGAGTGCGAGGAGCAGCAGGGCATGCACATCAACGAGGACCACTTCTATGTGGAGGTCATCGACCCGGAGACCGGCGAGGTCCTGCCGGAGGGCAGCCGGGGCGAGCTGGTGTTCACCTCCCTGGACAAGGAAGCCTTCCCGCTCCTGCGGTACCGGACGCGGGATATCTGCGTCCTGTCCCGGAAGCCCTGCTCCTGCGGCCGGACCCATATCCGGATGTCCAAGCCCATGGGCCGGAGCGATGATATGCTGATCATCCGGGGCGTTAACGTCTTCCCGAGCCAGATCGAAACCGTGCTGCTCAACGAGGGCTATACCCCGAATTACCAGATCATGCTGGACCGGGAGCGCCACAACGATACCTTCGATATCTACGTGGAGGTCAGCCCGGATCAGTTCTCCGACCTCATGTCCCAGATTCAGCGGATGGAAAAGAGCCTGGAGGCCGCCCTGCGCACCATGCTGGGCATCGGCCCGAAGGTTCACCTGGTGGCCCCGAAAACCATTACCCGCAGCGAGGGCAAGGCGGTTCGCGTCGTCGACCGCCGGAAGCTGCATGACTGACGAAGGAGGCGTTCCACGATGGCTATTACGCAACTGTCCATGTTCCTGAACAACCAGCCCGGTCAGCTGATTTCCGCCGTCGGCGCCATTTCCGGCGCCGGGGCGAACATCCGGGCCATGAGCATCGCCGAGGCGAACGACTTCGGCATTCTCCGGACCATCGTCTCCGAGCCGGACCGGATTTACGGCCTGCTGAAGGATCAGTTCCTGATCGCCCGCAACCAGGTGCTGGCCGCCCGGATGGACGACCGCTCCGGCGCGCTGCACGCGATCCTGACGGTGCTCAACGAGGCGAACGTCAACATTGAATACATGTACGCCTTCACCGGCACCGGGCCGGAGGAGGCCTACGTGGTCTTCCGGGTCAACGATCTCGAATCGGCGGAGCAGATGCTCAACGCCGCCGGAATCGCCACCCTGACGGACCAGAGCCTGAAGCTGTAAGGCTCCACGCTCCCGTTAAAAAAGCCTCCGGACTCAGGCAGATATTTGTAAATACAATGACCGCAGGCAAGGATGTTCAGAACTTGCCTGCGGTCTATTTTATACTCGCGAACGGAATTGATTGCCAAACCATCGTCCTGCCCGCGGCATATACGTTCACGTAAGAGCTTTGCCTCCGGCAAATTCTAACGTGAACTAGTATAGCTGCTGATCCTCTGGCCGCACATCAATCGTGCAAGTGTACACAGAGGCACCAGGCAAAGCAGTCACTGCGGCTTCTCAATTCGTTTTCCGAAATACCAGCCAGTTATGGGAAAAGGGCCAGGGGGTGCCGATAATGTCTACGGCCTTTCCTTCCCCATTCCGATACCAGGAATAATTCCAGCCGCTTCCCATATCGCAGTAGAGCGCGTCCCGGATTCCCAGCTTCTCCAGCGCACTGATAAATTCGCTGTAATGCATCTGGGTTCGGGAATCGATGATGCACGCTTTCCCGTTCAGAACCGCCACCACCCGGTAGCATCGGAATTCGTCGCTCTGGTGGCCGCCCCGTTCCCCGTCCGTCAGCACAATAAACTGCTGATAGCCGCATCCTCCCCGGTCTGCCGCCTCCCTGATGGCCTCCTCCGCTTCATCAATACTCCAGATCCGCGCGTTTCCGTCCACATACGTAAAAGCTCCCAGCCTGTCCTGAGGCTTTCCCCGTTCCAGCTGGCCGCCGGCGGCGTGCCATCCTACGATATTGCTGTGCTGGAACTCCAGCTGATACTTGTCCTGAAAGGCTGCCGCCATACACATCAGGATGCTTTCATCCTCCCGGGACGGCCTCTCGCCCGCCACAAAGGAGATCTCATCATAATCCGCGCAGTAAATATACAGCTCATCTGTTTCCATCAGCGTCACGCCCTGTCCCTTTTCCCCCATTGCCTGCTCCAGTTCCGCCGCGGATGTAATTCTCCGGTCCGGTGTCTGGGGATTGTGATACTGGCTCGTCAGGATAAACATGCTCAGTCCCAGCATCAGGAACACGGAAACGGAATTCAGAAAAAGGATCAGCTGAGCTGCCCGCATAAGCAAGCGCTTCTTTGCGGTTTCATTCACGTGCATGTGAAAGATCAGACCGCCCAGGGAAAGCACCGCGTTCGCTGTCACCGCATAAAAGGGCCAGTTGTACCCGTCAAAAATACGGATGGTGCAGATATTGAATATACTCAGCAGTGTGGTAAACAGATACCATGTCGCCCTATGCTTATTCTTGCTCATCTGTGTCACTCTCCCCCGAATTCCCTCTGATCGATCATCATGATCAGTTCCGCGCACGCAATCAGAATAAAGATAAACAGCTCATCCAGATGCAGGGTCCAGACATACAGCACATAATCCTTTTCAAAGCTCAGCATCGGCGCGATAACCAGCTGGATGATCACGAGCCCAAGCAGGAAGAGAATGGAAACCTGATTAACGGACACCCGGATCGCTTCCTGCCTTCTGGCGGCATAGATGATAAAATGGCTGACGCACACAAAGGACTGGATAAACAGCACCATTCGTTCCCCCGCCAGAAAAATGAATCCCTGCAGTCCCATCCTGATATAGGTCTCAGAGTCCCTGCTGGCCAGATTGCCCAGCGCGTACTGGGACTGAGCGCACAGCATGCAGAACAGCAGTCCGACTGTGGCCGCCTGCATCAGAAACAGCTTGTGCTTCTTCAGCGAGTACAGCAGCGTCGCGATCAGCACCAGCCGCATCATCAGATCATACCGGCCCGCCAGATCCAGCCCGCCAGACCGGTTTCCGAAATAATAGATGACCGGCAGAATCAGCATGCTCAGCACGGCGTTCATCGTGGAAGTCCTTTCGCTCAGGAAAAAGCGCTTGTACCACCCGCTCAGGGAAAACTTTTTTCTGGTCATGGTATTCCTCTTTCTTCGGCAGCGGATTTCCTTCCGCTGTCTTCATTTGGGTTGCTGTCCATCAGCGGATTCCATTCTATCACACAAATTCTAAAAAGAACAGGAATCGCGGGAACTCTTTTTCCGCAATTCCTGTTCCGATATTTACCCATTCCATCCCGCAGACTCGTATCAGGACTGCAACGCAGCTGAAGGCCAGGGTGAGGAATCAATTCTCAAAGGCGGGATGTTTGTCGCTTCTCCGGGCGGATGCGATTCGGATGATGGAGGGGATGGCAAAGCAGGCGGCGTGACCGGGGTCGCGCTCAGGCGTCCCGCCCTTTCCCGTGGCAGGATTCCCGCATGGCGCAGGCGGCGCAGCCGCAGCCGCAGCTTCCGCCCTTCTTCCGGTCCCGGATCACGCTCCGGACCGCGAGAGCCACGATTCCCGCCAGCACCAGGCACACCACAATCGTTCCGGCGTTTGCGCCGATCCAGTCAAACATGGTTCGTTTCCTCCTCTGTGAACGGCAGTTCACGTCTGCCTTTCCGTCCGTCCGGAATGGGGCCCGTCCCCGCGTTCCGGCCTGCCCGTCACGCTGTCTTCAGCGTCGTGGCCTCCCGGTATTTCTTCACGAACAGCATATAGATCATCGCGCCCAGCACGATCAGCGCCGCAAGCAGGCCGAGCCACTGCACCTGGCCGGCGAAGAGGCTCCCGATCTGATAGATCATCAGGGAGACGGCGTAGGCAAAGCCGCACTGCCAGGCGATGGCGAACCAGGTCCAGCCGGCGTTGTTCATCTCCCGCCGGATGGCGCCGATGGCCGCGAAGCAGGGGGCGCACAGCAGGTTAAACACCAGGAAGGAATAAGCGGACAGGCCGGTAAAGGAAGCCGCGAGATTCGCGTAGGTCTGGGTGCCGCCATAGAGGGTCCCCATGGTGCCGACGATGTTTTCCTTCGCCAGCAGGCCGGTGATGGACGCCACGGCGGCCTGCCATTTGCCCCAGCCGAGCGGCGTGAAGATCCAGGCGATGGCATTGCCGACGGAAGCCAGGATCGAGCGGTCCAGCGCGTCCTCCTCCAGCATCCCGAAGGCGCCGTCCGTCCATCCGAAGCGGCTCAGGAACCAGACCAGAATCGTGGAAAGCAGGATGATGGTGCCGGCCTTCCGGATGAAGCTCCATCCGCGCTCCCACATGGACCGGAGCACGTTGCCCGGGGTCGGCCAGTGATAGGCCGGCAGCTCCATGACGAAGGGCGCCGGTTCCCCGGCGAAGCGCCTGGTCTTCTTCAGGATGATCCCGCTGATGATAATCGCGGCCATGCCGACGAAATAGGCGCTGGTGGCAATCCAGGCGGATCCGCCGAAGATCGCCCCCGCGATCATGGAGATGAAGGGGATCTTTGCGCTGCAGGGAATAAAGGTGGTCGTCATGATGGTCATCCGGCGGTCCCGCTCGTTTTCGATGGTCCGGGAGGCCATAATGCCGGGAACGCCGCATCCGGTCCCGATCAGCATCGGGATAAAGGACTTGCCGGAGAGGCCGAACTTCCGGAAGATCCGGTCCAGCACGAAGGCGATCCGCGCCATGTAGCCGCAGGCCTCCAGGAAGGCCAGCAGCAGGAACAGCACCAGCATCTGGGGCAGGAAGCCCAGCACGGCGCCCACGCCGGCGACGATGCCGTCCAGCACCAGGCCCTTCACCCAGGGCGCGGCGCCCGCGCCGTCCAGGGCCCGTTCCACGAGCACCGGAATCCCCGGCACCCAGGTTCCGTAATTCGCCGGATCCGGCGCGCCCACCGCGGGCTTATACCCCGGCTCCGTGCTCAGGTACTCTGCGGCAGCCGCCCTCAGCGCGTCCTTCCCGGTGTCCGGATGCTCCTCCGTCTTCAGGGTTTCCTCGTCCTGGGTCACATAGGTGACCTTCGCGTCCTCCGGCACGGCGGCCTCCAGCGCCTTCAGGGAGCCCTCCGGATCCTCCTCGCTGATCTCAACCCCATACGCGCCCGAGAAAGCCTCCAGGATCTGATCCGTATCCCCGTAGCGCTCCACCGCCGCCTCGTATTCGGCCCGGCCGTTTCCGAAAAGATGCCAGCCCTCCCCGAAGAGACCGTCGTTGGCCCAGTCCGTCGCCGGGGTTCCGACGCCGACCATGGCGATCCAGTAGACCGCGAACATGATCGCCGCGAAGATCGGCAGCCCCAGCCATCGGTTGGTAACGATCCGGTCGATTTTATCGGACGTGCTCATGGATCCGGCGCTGTGCTTATGATAGCAGGACTTCAGCACCTCCGCAATATAAACATACCGTTCGTTGGTAATGATGCTCTCCGCGTCGTCGTCCAGCTCCTTCTCCGCCCGGGCGATGTCCCCCTCGATATGGGTCATCTGCTCCGGCGGAATCTTCAGCTGTTCCAGCACCTTTTCGTCCCGCTCGAAAACCTTGATGGCGTACCACCGCTGCTGCTCCTCCGGCAGGTCGTGAAGAATCTCCTCCTCGATATGCCCCAGCGCGTGCTCCACCGGCCCGGAGAAGGTATGCATCGGAACGGTCTTCCCGCTTTTCGCCGCCTCGATGGCCGCCTCCGCCGCCTGCATGGTGCCCTCGCCCTTCAGGGCGGAGATCTCCATGACCCGGCATCCCAGCTGGCGGGAAAGCTCCTTCGTATCCAGCCTGTCCCCGTTCTTCCGGACCACGTCCATCATATTGATGGCCGCCACCACCGGAATCCCCAGCTCGACCAGCTGGGTGGTCAGGTACAGATTCCGCTCCAGGTTCGTCCCGTCCAGGATATTCAGAATGGCGTCCGGCCGCTCCTGAATCAGATAGTTTCGGGCCACGACCTCCTCGAGGGTATAGGGGGAAAGGCTGTAGATGCCGGGCAGATCGGTGATGATGACGCCCTCATGCTTTCGCAGCCGGCCTTCCTTCTTCTCCACCGTGACCCCGGGCCAGTTTCCGACGAACTGATTCGATCCGGTCAGGGTGTTAAACAGCGTCGTCTTTCCGCAGTTGGGGTTTCCCGCCAGGGCGATCCTGATCTTCATAAAACAAGCGCCTCCTCTGTTTTCGGCCGTTTACTCAATTTCGATGCTTTCCGCATCCGCCTTCCGGAGCGAAAGCTCATATCCCCGGACGGTGACCTCGATGGGATCGCCCAGGGGCGCCACCTTCCGGACGAAGACCTCCGTTCCCCGGGTGATCCCCATGTCCATGATCCTGCGCTTGACCGCGCCCTCTCCATGGATCTTCCTGACCGTGGCCTTTTCCTCCACCGGCACTTCCCTCAGCGTACGCATATGTCTCCGTTCCTCCTTATATCATGATCCGGCGGGCCATTTCCTCGTTGATGGCCACCCGGGTTTCCCTGACCCTGACGATGACGTTCCCGTTCATGGACGCGACCACCGTCGCGCTTTCGCCGACGGTAAAGCCCAGGGACGCCAGATGCCTTTTCACCTCCGGATTCCCTCCGATCTTTCGGATGATGTTCTGCTCTCCGGGCGTGGCCATGGGCAGCGGTATCATGCTTTTCCCTCTTTCCTCTGTTCGGTCTTGCGTTAGTTTACCCTAACCGAAGCTGATTATAGTTTGTTGATACTAACTTGTCAAGTCTCGTTTTGAATATTTTCCCAAAAAAACCGCGGCGCGGTCCCCTCGGAAAGGATACCGCGCCGCGGCTGTTTCTTCCGGATCTCCCGGTTTTTCCGTCAGCTTTTCCGCCTGTCGGCTGATGCCGGCGGGGCTTTCCGCCGGCCGGGTTCCCGCTTATTTAATGGTCTCCACCTTGATCGTATTGGTGTTACCGGGCTCGCCGTTGATCTGGCCGCCGGTCAGCACCACGTTGTCCCCCTTCTCAAGCGCGAAGATCTCCCGGGCCAGCTTCAGATCCTGCCAGAACATGACGTCGAGGGAGGAATAGGCCTCCGTCAGCACGGGGGTCACGCCCCAGGAGAGGTTCAGCTTCCGCCAGGCCTTCTCGTCGGTGGTCGTCCCGATAATATTCACGGGGCACCGGAACCGGCTGACCATGCGGGCGGTTCGCCCGGACAGGGAGTTGACCACGATGGCTTTGGCCCCGACGTCCACGGCCATGGAGCAGGTCGCGTGGGAAATGGCGTCCAGGTTGTTGCGGATATGGAACTCCCGGGTCCGGAAGCGCTCGGCGTAGTCGATCCCCGCCTCGGTGAACTCCGCGGTTTCCGCCATGACGGAAACCGCCTGGGCGGGATAGCGGCCGGCGGCGGTTTCCCCGCTGAGCATGATGGCGGAGGACCCGTCATAGACCGCGTTGGCCACGTCGGAAATCTCCGCCCTGGTCGGCCGCGGGTTCTGAATCATGCTCTCCAGCATCTCCGTCGCGGTAATGACCCGCTTCCCCAGCATCCGGCATTTGCTGATCAGATATTTCTGCAGCGCGGGAACCTCCATGAAGGGGATCTCGACGCCCAGGTCGCCCCGGGCGACCATGATCCCGTCGGCGATCTCGCAGATTTCCTCGATCTTATCCACGCCGCTGCGGTTTTCGATCTTGGCGATCAGATCCACGTTCTTTCCGCCGTTCGCGTCCAGCAGCTCCCGAAGCTGCCGGACATCCTCCCGGCAGCTGACAAAGGAGGCGGCGACAAAGTCGATATCGTTCTCCAGCCCGAAGAGGATATCCTTCCGGTCCTGTTCCGACAGGAAGGGCTGCTTGAGCACCTTCCCCGGGAAATTCATGCTCTTCCGGTCGCTGAGGGCGCCGCCGGCCTCGACCCGGCAGATCACGTCCTTCCCGCAGATCTCCCGAACCTTCAGGATCACCAGCCCGTTGTTGATCAGCACCGTATCCCCAACGGCCAGCTCCTCCGTCAGCTTCTTATAGGTCACGGAAACCCGGGTCTCATCCCCGACGATCTCCTCGGTGGTCAGGGTGAAATCCGCGCCGTCCTTCAGGGTCACCGGGCTGTGCGCAAAGGTTTTGATCCGGTACTCCGGCCCCTTGGTGTCCAGCATGATGGCGATGGGCAGGTTCAGCTTCTCCCGGACCGCGCGGATCAGGTTGATCCGCCGAAGATGCTCTTCATGGGTTCCGTGGGAGAAGTTCAGCCGGGCCACGTTCATCCCGGCCCGGCACAGCTCCGTCAGCATCTCCTCGCTGTCGCAGGCCGGCCCGATGGTACAGATAATCTTGGTTTTGCGCATGGTCTTCCCTCCTCCATGAACGTCAGTTCAGTTCACGTCTGTCTTTCCCTTTTCCGCGGAAAAGACGATGGTTTGGCAATCAATTCCGTTCGCGGGTATATTTCTGGAAAAGCGCCCTTTTTTCCTGCCGGATTCCGCGGATGATCCTTCCTTTCCCGCCGGATTCCGCGGATGATCCTTCCTTTCCCGCCGGATTCCGCGGATGGCGTTTTTTCGGCCGCGAAGCCCCAAAGGACCGCCGCCCGCGGGCTATTTTAAAATATTTTACGGATAGCAAGTATACAAATGCTTCCGAATCGGGTATCATGGTTCAGGGGGAATCACAGGACTGGAAAAAACGATTCTCCGATCGTAAAAAACAGAACAGGGATGTAGAAACGGAGTGAACGGCATGGAAAAGTCGAAGGTTGTATTTACGGATTTCCGAACGAAGCTGGACGTCAGCCAGGGCGTCAAGCTGCAGAATCTCTGCAAAAAAGCCGGGATGGACAAAATCGATTTTGAGGGGAAGTTCGTGGCCATCAAGCTGCACTTCGGGGAGCTGGGAAACTTCGCCTATCTGCGGCCCAACTATGTCAAGGCGATCGCGGATCTGGTCAAGTCCCTGGGCGGGAAGCCCTTCCTGACGGACTGCAACACGCTGTATGTCGGTTCCCGGAAAAACGCGGTGGATCACCTGCTGAACGCGGATATCGACGGATTTAATTATATGACCACCGGGTGCCACAACATCATCGCCGACGGCCTGAAGGGAACGGACGATATCGCCCTGCCGGTGCCGAACGGGGAATACTGCAAGGAGGCCTTCGTCGGCCGGGCGCTGTACGACGCGGATATCATTATCGTGCTGAGCCACTTCAAAGGGCACGAGCTGGCCGGCTTCGGCGGCGCGGTCAAAAACCTCGGCATGGGGGGCGGAAGCCGCGCCGGGAAGATGCAGCAGCATAACGAGGGCAAGCCCTACGTGCACGCCGAGCTCTGCCGGAGCTGCCATCGCTGCGCGAAGGAATGCGGCTCCGACGCCATCTCCTTCGAAACCGGAAAGGCCGTCATCAACAAGGATCTGTGCAAGGGCTGCGGCCGCTGTATCGGCGCCTGCGCCTTTGACGCCATCGAGGCGGATTTTGACAGCGTGTCGGAGATTCTCGGCTGCAAGATGGCTGAATACGCCGCCGCCCTCGCCGCCGGAAAGCCGGTCTTCTATGTGAACCTGATTATGGACGTCTCCCCGGACTGCGACTGCCACGGGGAAAACGACGCGCCGATCCTGCCGAACCTGGGCATGCTGGCCTCCTTCGATCCCATCGCCCTGGATCAGGCCTGCGCGGACCTCTGCCTGGCGGCGGATCCCCTCCCCAACAGCCAGCTGACGGATCACCTGAACCGGGAGGACTGGCATCATCATCACGATCCCTTTAAGGATGTTCATCCCAACACCAGCTGGCGGGAATGCCTGGCCCACGGCGAGAAGATCGGTCTGGGAACCCGGCAGTACGATATGGAAATCATGAAATAATGGGACAGGGGGACGGTTCCTCCGTCCCACGTGGGACAGGGGGACGGTTCCTTTGTCCCACGTTCCGGCGCGATCTGGAATGGGAAAAACCGGAAAGAGATCGGAAGCCCCGAAAAAAAGCCGTAAATTATTCGAGCTGTGGGGTTGAGCCGCCCAGCTCGAAAATATTGTTGACACGGCCTGAGCGATCTGCTATAATCCCGTCTTTAACACTTGGAAGAGAGTAAAAACCCGCCAGGCGTTGTGAGTCAAAGCTTGGCGGGTTTGCTTGTTGCTCCAAAATGTTGTATGGAGATTTCTACTTCAAAATATTCCGATCCGTCGGCAGGACAACTGATTCTCTTTAAGGAGCTTATAAACGGTGTTCCTGCATACTCCCATCAGCTCGGCGGTCTGGTGTACCGTCAGCACGTCGGGATAATTTTTGAACTGTGTCGCTGCGGGATGAGCTTCCTGCAGAATTTCAATTGGCATCATATAAATATTCGATCTTTTGTTGTCTGTCATGGGTTCCTTTCTGTGCTGTATACTTTGCACTTGCGATTCTTGTTCGTCCTGAATTTGGTTGTCATTCAGTGTATATACCGTTTCATACATCCTGAATCCCTTTACTGATGATTTCACATCGACATAACGAAGCCTTGTCCCTCGTCTTCGTCGTCGTAATAATCATCGTCATAGTCGTCCTCGTCGAAGACTTCTTCGAGAATTTCTTCTCTCCGGTAATCATATTCTTCCGAGCTTTCAGTCGGTTCTTCCGTCCTGTTTGCGACGGAGGAAATCAGCCCGACACCCGCGCCGATCAGCGCTCCGATCGCCGCGCCGTTTTCCTGCCCTTCGATCCGCTTGCGGCGTTCTTCGGGGTCTTCGTTATCGTTATCAACGATCCTTGCTACCGCTCCGGCGAGGCTGTCGACTCCACCGATAATGCGGCTTGAAGGATCACGATAGCTTTCGGAAATCTTTTGCGTTTCAGCTTTTGCAAGGGTGCGTTCACGCAAGTTCTGTTCGTAAAGCTCGCGCGATTTCTCCCAGCCGGTCGGCTGATTTTCTTCTGAAACGCCGTCCGAATTCTCTCTGAAATCGAGTTCATTTTCAATGTTTTTCTTTAGATATTTTTCATCAGGAAGACTTTTATCGCGGCAGCTTCTGCCGTTCGGACAGTGAAAGGTCAGGTATTTTCTCTCGTCCGTCCATGTCATTCGGTAACCGAGAATCGACATCGCCCTGACGAATTCCTCTCTGCTGCCGCTGTACTCCATCGACTTGTCGATGTCCTCAGCCAGCTTTTGCTTCCAGCTGTTGCCCCTCATCCTCGCTCGATACTCACGGTTCGAAATCCTGCGG
>JAFRHH010000046.1 GCA_017433405.1 Clostridia bacterium
CAGCTACATCTCCCCCGAGGCCCGGTCCACCGGCATCCAGGTGGGCTTCGCCACCCCCGAACAGAGGGCCAGCCAGAAGGAGGTGCTGGACGCGGTCCATGAGGCCGGCGGACGGCTCATCCTCCAGCTCATGCACGCCGGTATGAACGTATTCATGCCCGAAAAGCGGGTGGAGGGCGGCAAGCTGCTGGCTCCCTCCGGTGGGATGACCGCTCCCAACGAGATGATCACCACGGAAATCACCGCCGCCGACACCCGGGAAAATGAAACCTACGCCTCCGAAACGGCTGACGAAAGCGCCCTGATCGTCAATACCGCCGAGGACGTCATCCTCACGAATCCCACCGTGACGAAGACCGGGGATTCCGACGGCGGCGATAACTGCAATTTCTACGGCCTGAACGCCGGCGTGCTGGTCATGGGCGGCTCCACCGCCACGATCATCGGCGGCACGATTGAAACCTCCGCCTCCGGGGCCAACGGCGTCTTCTCCTACGGCGGAAACGGCGGCTCCAACGGCGCGGCCGGGGACGGCACCACCGTGGTCATCTCCGATACTGCCATCACGACCACCGGCGACGGCTCCGGCGGCATCATGACCACCGGCGGCGGCGCCACCTATGCCACCAACCTGACGGTCACTACCTCCGGCCGCTCCTCCGCGGCGATCCGGACCGACCGGGGCGGCGGCACCGTCGTGGTGGACGGCGGCACCTATACCTCGAACGGTCTGGGCTCCCCCGCCATCTATTCGACCGCGGATATCACCGTGCGGAACGCGGAGCTTGTCTCCAACCTGTCCGAGGGCGTCTGCATCGAAGGCAAGAATACGATCACCCTGGAGAACTGCAGCCTGACGGCCAGTAACACCCAGTGCAACGGCAACGCCACCTTCCTGGACACGATCATGATCTATCAGTCCATGTCCGGGGACGCGGACAGCGGTACCTCCGCCTTTACCATGACCGGAGGAACCCTGACCGGCCTGAGCGGCCATCTGTTCCATGTGACCAATACCCACGCGGTCATTACCCTGAACTGTGTGAATCTGGTCAACAGCGGAAGCGACGTGCTCCTCTCCGTCTGCGACGACGGCTGGAGCGGCGCCGGAAACACCGCGGACCTGATCGCGAAGAATCAGACCCTGGAAGGAACGATCCTGGTGGGCGACAATTCCACCCTGTCCCTGACCCTCTCCGAAGGCTCCGCCTTCACGGGCACGGTCAGCGGCGAGATCACGAACGCCAAAGGAACCCAGGTCTCCACGGAAGTGGGTACGGTTTCCGTCTCCCTGGATGAGACCAGCACCTGGACCCTGACCGCCGATACCTATATCACCGAATTCAGCGGCAGCGCCTCCTCCGTCGTCGGCAACGGCTATACCCTGTATGTGAACGGAGCAGCCCTGGAAGGAATCAGCTGACCCTGCTTCAAAGAAGCGCCGCCGGATTCATTTCCGGCAGCGCTTCTTTGCCTGAACCTTTTCCAGGAAGCCTTCCCCGGCTATTTTTCAGAAATGACGGCCTTGTCTTCCTTCTGAATCTTCAGCAGATGCGCGCACTCGCTGCGGAAGGAGATGGCGGCCATGTCCCCGACCTGATAGGTCTTCCGGCCGATGGGACAGTTGTCCGCGATCTTGACCAGCGACTCCCCGACCCGGACGTGGTAGTTCTGATAGGAGCCCATAAAGCAGCTCAGCTCCACCCGGCAGGGCAAAAGCCCCTGATCCGCGATCTCGATGGCTTCCGGACGAAGCACGATCTCCGCCTCACCGCCGGTATAGGTCTCCTCGGACCTCACCAGGACCGGATAGCCGTACACCGTCGCCTCGATGTCCTCCCACTTCCGGCCGGTCACCGTGCAGGGCAGGAAGTTGCATTCCCCGATGAAGTCGGCGACGAACTCGCTGTTTGGATGATAGTAGATCTCCGTCGGCGAGCCCATCTGGGCGATGACGCCGTCCTTCATCAGGATGATGTTGTCGGAGATCGCCATGGCCTCGCTCTGGTCGTGGGTGACATAGATCGCCGTAATCCCGAGGGCCTGCTGGATCCGGCGAATCTCCGTCCGCATCTGTACCCGGAGCTTTGCGTCCAGGTTGCTCAGCGGCTCGTCAAACAAAAGGACGCCCGGCTCCACCACCAGGGCCCGGGCCAGAGCGACCCGCTGCTGCTGGCCGCCGGAAAGCTGGTTGGTCATGCGCTGCTCCATGTCGCTCAGCTCCACCAGCCGGAGGATGTTGGTCACCTTTTCCCGGATCTCCTCCCGGCCGAGCTTCCGGAGCTTCAGCCCGTAGGCCACGTTGTCGAACACGTTGTAATGGGGAAACAGCGCGTAGCTCTGAAAAACCATGGCCGTATCCCGCTTGTTGGGGGTCAGCTGGTTAATGGGCTGGCCCCCGAGATAGATTTCCCCCTCGTCCGGGGATTCAAAGCCGGCGATCATCCGCAGCGTCGTGGTCTTTCCGCAGCCGGAGGGCCCCAGCAGCGTTACGAAGCTGCCCGGTTCAATGTCCAGGTCCACGTCGTGGACCGCGTAAAAATCCTTTCCGGTCTTCGGGTTCTGATAAATCTTGCTGACATGACTCAGCCGGACGCCCTTGGGCGCCTTTTTTCCGTTTCCGCTCATGTTGATTCAACCTCCCTGACCTTCCGGCTGGTGCCGAAATGTTTAATGATAAAGTTCATCAGAACCACCGACCCGTAGGTGATCAGAATCAGAATCGTCGCGAAGGCGCAGGCGATGCTGTAGGCGCCCTTTTCCGCGAATTCGTTGATCTGAACGGTAATCAGCAGATAGCTGGGCGTCACCAGCAGGATAATGGCCGAAATGGCCGTAATGGAGCGGACGAAGGCGGTCACCAGGCCGGAGAGGAAGGAATCCTTGATCAGCGGCAGGGTCACGGAGGTGAACACCTTCAGGCTGTCGGCGCCCATGTCGTAGGCGCTTTCCTCGATGGATTTGTCAATCTGACGCAGGGCGGAGATGCCGGACCGGGTGCCCGTAGGCAGGGACCGGACGATAAAGACGATCACCAGGATCGCCCCGGTGCCGTACAGGCCGCTGAGTATCCCGGTGTGGAAAAGGCCGTTGGCGAAGCCCCGGATATAGCCGACGCCCAGCACCGTTCCGGGAACGGCCATCGCCAGAATGGAGACCGCCTCGATAAAGCCCTTGCCCCGGAACTTCCGCTTCACTACCAGATAGGAGATGATCATGCTCAGCAGGGCGGTGATCGGCGCGGCGATCAGGGACAGCACGAAGGAATCCCGGAAGGCCTGCAGCCCGCGGTAGCGGGTGAACACCTGCTCGAACCATTTAAAGGTCAGCGGCGTGAACTTGTATCCCCAGGTCGGGAACAGCGCCCCGATCGGCACGCAAAGGTACATCAGGATGACAAAGATGGCCGCCAGGGAGCAGAGGATGGTCAGCGGAATGGTGACCGACCTGTCCTCGATCAGCATCCGGACCCGGCTGGCCTTCCCGCTCAGGGTCGCCGCGGTCTTCCGCTCCAGATAGTACTTCTGAACGGCGAACATGCCCAGGGTAATGCACAGGAGTACCACGGCCATGGCCGCCGCGCCCTCCTTGTCCATCGCCCCGGTGATCTGCAGATAGATGGTGGTTGCCAGGGTATCATAGCTGCCCCCGATGATCATCGGGTTCGCGAAATCCGCGATGGACTCGATGAAGGTGACCAGGAAGGCGTTTCCCAGACCCGGCAGCAAAAGCGGAAGGGTCACCGTCGTGAAAACCTTCCAGCGGGAAGCACCCATATCCCGGGCGGCCTCCTCCATGGAGGGATCGATGTTCTTCAAAAGGCCCTTCAGCATCATATAGCAGACGGGGAAGAAGGTCAGCGTCTGCACGACGACGATGCCCCAGTAGCCATAGATGTTGTTGTCATAGATCCCCAGGGCAAACCGGGTAATCAGCCCCGCCCGCCCGAAGAGCATGATCATGGACAGGGACAGAACGAAGGGCGGGGAAACCACCGGCAGCATGGAAACCACCTTGAACAGTCCGCCCACAGCCTTCCGCATCCTGACATAGACCTCAACATAGGCGAACAGGAGCCCGATCAGGGTGGACAGGATGCCGACCACGAAGCCGACCGCCAGGGTATTGGTAATCGCCGTCCGGAAGTTTTTCAGCTGAAAGATCCGAACAAAGGTATCAAAGGAAAAGCCCTTGGCCCCGTACATGCTGTCGACCAGCAGGATGGCCAGGGGATACAGAATAAACAGCGTCAGAAACGCGATCAGCAGGACGATCGTCGTCATCATGATGGGATCCGCCATCAGCTTCTTCCGGTCCAGCGCCGCGCCTTGTCCCTGCGCCATATCCTCCCCTCCTCTTCTGTTTTTTCTCTGTGAGCGCCGCTTTGGTCTCCTGAAAAGACCCCGTCCCCGATGAGGGGCGGGGTCTGGAAAATCAGATCAGGGTTTCCGGTCCCGGATTATTCGGTCTTGAACCGGTCGTCCGCGGCGGAGCCCAGCGCGTCCATAACTTCCTGGACATAGGTAGCCGTATTGGCGGCCGCGTCCGCGAAGTCGTACTTATCCCAGACCAGGCTGGGATCGAGGCCGAACTGAGCGGCTTCCTTGGGCTGTTCGGCGTTGTCGATGACCAGGAACTGATAGGAACCGGTTCCGGCAGCCAGGCCGACGCAGTCGGGAGACAGCGCGTATTCCACGAACAGCTTCGCGGCGTTGGGGTGCTTGGCGCCCTTGAAGATCGCCACCGGCCCGATTTCGCAGGAGGTGCCGTCCGCGGGAATGATCAGCTCGATGTTCTCGTAGCCGTTGTCCACGATCTGGGTGATGCCGTCATGCAGGAAGCCGATGCCGATGACGCACTCGCCGGTACCCACGTTCTTGGAGGGGCCGGAGCCGGACTTGGTGTAGACCTGGATGTTCTTGTCCAGCTCCACCAGGTACTTGATGCCTTCGTCATGACCCTTCATCTGAAGCAGGGTGTTCACGACCAGCTTCGCGGTGCCGGCGGTGTTGTAGTTGGACAGCCAGATCAGGCCCTTGTATTCGGGCTTGAGCAGATCGTCCCAGGTCTTGGGCGCTTCCAGGCCCAGGCGGGCCAGCTCGTCCTTGTTGACCATGAAGCCCAGGATGCCGGTATAGATGCCGTACCAGTAGCCGTTGGGATCCTTGTAGATATCCTTGGTCAGATGGGAGGCGTTGACCGGCACATAGCTGTTGTCCAGCAGGCCCTTGGCCGCGGCGGTGTCATAGGGGTTATTGGTGCCGCCGAACCAGACGTCCGCGGAAGGATTTCCGTTTTCCTCTTCGATCTTGGTGGGCACCTCGCCGGTAGACAGGCGCTGGAACTGGGTCTTGATGCCGTAGAGCTTCTCAAAGTTCTGGCAGGCGGCGGCCAGGTACGGTTCCTCGCAGGAGCCGTAGACCACCAGTTCGCCCTCCGCCTTGGCGGCTTCCACCAGATCGGCGGGCACCTCCGCCAGCGCGGCGGCACAGGACAGCAGCATGGCCAGGGCCAGCAGCAAAGCAAACAGTTTCCTCATAGAATGATCCCTCCTTATTATTCTCGCCGCCCTTCCGCGGCGGAAAGTCCAAAACAATCCCTGACGCTTATCGCTTCTCCTCTGGGAATGGTAATTCTCGTCTGCCATTCTGTCCAACTCTTCAGTTCATCTGTAGAAAATATTACCACGCCCGCCCTGTTCTGTCAAGGCACAGATCGTCCTGCGACACGCCGTCTCCATACGAACCTGGGCAGGCAGCGTTACAGCATGCTGTGGAACGATTCTGTCTGTGCGCAATCCCGGTCTGTCAGTACACTTCCTGAATCGGGCCCTCAATTCCATACTGAGCCCGGAAGGCCTCCAGATCCCGATCGTCCCGGATCAGCATGATCTCCTCGGTCCGGCCCGTCGCTTTGTCCCGGAATCCGGCGCTCCTTTCCCCGGTGCAGATGGATCTGCGGATCACCGGGGTGTAGCGCTCCGGATCGAAGCGGATCACGGCTTCCGGTTCCTGTTTTCTTCGGTGAAACAGCAGCATCCCTTTCAGCCTCCCCGATTGTCGGCAAAATCCGGAATAAGCGGATGAAAACCCTCATCCCCTTCCCGGACAGCCCTGCAAATCATTCTGAAACCTTCAAAAGGTCAGACAGCCGCGGCTTTCCGCGGCTGTCTGATTCTTTCTTATTTATCAAACCATCTTCCAATATTAAACTTCCGGACCAGCCAGATCACCAGGCAGGCCCCCGCGGTGGAGACCAGAATCTGCCCGATCATTCCTTCCGTGGATCTGATCCCGATCAATCCGAAGAGAAAAGAGCCGAGGGCGCCGCCGATCCAGCCCAGGATCACATTCCCCAGCCAGCCGTTGGGCGTTCCGTCCTTCATCAGGCGGCTGCCCAGATAACCGGCCAGCGTCCACAGCGCAATACGAACAATCCACGACCACATAAAACCTTCCTCCTTATTAAACCCATCAGCCTTACATCTTCTCGTTTACGATCTTCTGCAGCTCCTCCATGAAGGTGGCCACATCCGTAAACTTGCGGTAAACCGCGGCGAAGCGGACATAGGCCACGTCATTGAGCGACTTCAGCTCGTTCATAACCATATCCCCCAGCTTTTCCGACGTAATTTCCCCGTCCATGGAGGCGTAGGCCCGCTGTTCCACCCGGGAAACGATATCGTCAATCTGCTGCATGCTGACGGGCAGCTTATCGCAGGCATGCAGGATACCGGCCTTGATTTTCTGGGCGTCAAAAGCTTCCCGCCGCCCGTCCCGCTTGACGACGAACAGGGGGCTCAGCTCCACCTTTTCATAGGTGGTAAAGCGTCGGCCGCAGTTGATGCACTCCCGGCGCCGACGGATGCTGTTTCCGTCGTCGGTGGGGCGGGAATCGATCACCTTGCTGTCCACGCAGCTGCAAAACTGACATCTCATTTGCTCAGCCCTCCTTACAGCGCGCCCAGATCCTTGAACAGATCCCGGTTCGCCTGATACAGCTTCCGGTAGACCCGATAGACCGCCGCGTACTTCGGAACGTTCTCTTCAACAGGAGCCTGCGCCGGATTCACCTGAATCATCTTCCGGCAGGCGTCCTGAACGCTGTCATACAGGCCGGCGCCCACCGCCGCCAGAATCGCCACGCCCAGGGCGGGGCCTTCCGTGTTCACCGTCGTCGCCACGGGGCAGTTCATGACGTCCGCCAGCATCTGGCGCCAGAGAGGGCTCTTTCCGCCGCCGCCGCAGGCCAGCATGGTCTCCGGCGCCACGCCCATCTCTCCCAGTACGCTCAGGCAGTCGTTCAGGCTGTAGGTGACGCCCTCCATCACGGCGCGAAGCAGATCCCTCCGCTGATGCATGGCGCTCAGGCCGAAGAAGATCCCGCGGCAGTCGCTGTCGAGATGCGGCGTCCGCTCCCCCATCAGATAGGGGGCGTAGATCAGCTTATTGGCGCCGATCGGGCTCTGGGCGGCCTCCTTGTTCGTCAGCTCATAGGGATCCACCCCCATGGCCTCCGCCACGGTCTTCTCCGCCGCGCAGAACTGATCCCGGAACCATTTCAGGCTCAGTCCCGCCGCCTGAGTAACGCCCATGACGTGCCAGGCGCCCGGAACCGCGCAGCAGAAGGTGTGCACTCTGCCCTTCGGGTCGATGGCCAGTTTGTCGGTATGGGCGAACACAACGCCGCTGGTCCCGATGGTGGTGAAGGCTCTTCCGTCCTCCACGACGCCGGTTCCCACTGCCGCGGCCGCGTTGTCGCCGGCCCCGCCGACCACCAGGGTCTTCTCGCTCAGCCCCGTCAGCTTCGCGGCCTCCGCGGAGATATGCCCGGTGACCTCGCAGCTCTCATACACCTTCGCCAGCAGGCTCCTGTCAATATTCAGGATGCCCAGCAGCTCGTCGCTCCAGCACCGGTTCGGCACGTCCAGCATCTGCATGCCGCTGGCGTCGGACACCTCGGTGGCGTAATCCCCGGTCAGCATGAAGCGGACATAATCCTTCGGCAGCAGCACGTGGCGGCAGCGGGCATAGTTTTCCGGTTCATGATTCCGCACCCAGATCAGCTTGCTCAGGGTAAAGCCCGGCAGCGCGGGGTTGGCGGTGATCCGGATCAGGTTGTCATAACCCACCTTCTCCGTGATCTCCTCGCATTCCTTCGCCGTCCGCTGGTCGCACCAGATGATGGAGGGCCGGATCACCTCGTTCGCCTCGTCCAGCATGACCAGGCCGTGCATCTGGCCGCTGATGCCCAGGGAAACCACGTCCTCCGCCCCAACGCCGCTCTTCCCCAGCACGGTACGGATCGTCGATACCGCCGCGTTATACCAGTCCTTCGGATTCTGCTCGGCCCAGCCGTTCTGCGGCTGATCCATGGGATACTCCACCGTCGCGGAACAGATCACCTTTCCGCTTTGATCAAACAGGACTGTTTTGGTTCCGGATGTTCCCAGATCGATGCCCAATACGTACTTCATACCGGATCTGTCTCCTTTAATCCACAAAATATAGGGGTTATGGCTTTTTTTTATTATAGAATTGTGTTTCCTTCCTGTCAATCGTTATTTCCTGCGGCAGAGCCGAAAGATGAACGCTTTTACCGGTCCGGGGCGTCAAAAAGGATTCCTTTTGAGGCGAGCTTTCTCTTCAGCTCCTCCGCGTCGCCGTGAAAGACGATTCCGTCCCAGCCGCATCCGAGCGCGGCCGCCACGTTGGCGGGCGCGTCGTCGATAAAGAGGCATTCCTCCGGCCGGAGGCCAAAGGTTTCCGTAAGCCGCCGGTAGATTTCCGGATTCGGCTTGACGATATGATGGTCGCAGGAAATCAGCTTGCCGTCGAACAGCCTGCTGACGGGAAACCGCGGCCAGTACTGATGCTGGGCCGTGCTGGCGTTGGACAGCAGATACAGCCCGTAGCCGGCCTCCTTCAGCCGCCCGACGAGCTCCTCCATTCCATCGATCATTTCCCGGTCGTCCGCCCAGTGCCAGAGCAGATGGCGCGTCTTTTCCCGCAGCCCATCCGGAATTCTTGGGAGAATCGCCTTCTCCGCGCTCTCCTCCGTCAGCGTTCCCAGATCCATCTGGGCCCACTCCGCCGAAAGGAACAGCTCGTTCATCACGATTTTTCGCTCCTCCGGATCCTGAATCCCCTCCCGGTCCATGAAGAGGTCCGGGCTGAAACGAATCAGCACCTGACCCATATCAAAAACGATATTCCGAATCATCTTGCTCCCTCCGGCTCCTTTTGCTTACGGCGATCCCGTTTCGTCCCATCTTCATCTGTCCCGGTTCGTCCTTTCTGCAGCTTTCCCGGTTCATTGCCCATTCTATCGGAAACGAGCCTCTTTTGCAATCATGGAACAGAGGGACAGTCTTTTTCGTTCCACGCTTCTTGCCTTCGGCACTCGGCTGTAGTATGATCGGCACTGCAAAGCACACCCGTGGTTTCAGCATGGATTGGTTCAGGAAGCATAACGTTGTTTTGAAAGGATGAAGAGATCAGAATGGATGGTCAGGTTCTCAGGCAGGCGAAACGTACCCTGCGTCAGCAAATGAGGCAAAAGGCTTTTCTCTTCACGGAAGCTGACCGCCGCTGCACCGGCCATGCGCTGGCGCAGCAAATCGCTGTTCTCCCCGAATATGCTGCCGCCCGCAGCGTTATGGCTTATGTGGGGATGCGGGGCGAGCCGGATACGACGGAAATCCTGGAAATGATTCTGCGGGACGGAAAAACCCTGCTGCTCCCCCGCTGTCTGGACAGCACCCGGATGGCGGCGCTTCCGGTAACGGATCTGCGTCAGCTTCGCCCGGGGGCATTTGGAATTCCTGAACCGCCTGACTCTTTATCAACCATGCCGGAGCCGGATCTTGCCCTGCTTCCCTGCCTGGCCGCCACGTCCGACGGCCGGCGTCTCGGCCACGGCGCCGGCTATTACGACCGTTTTCTGGCCTCCCGCAGCGTCCGCAAGATCATTCTCTGCCCTTCCCCTTTCCTGTTGAAGGACCTGCCGGCCGGACCACAGGATATCCGGGCGGATCGGGTGCTGACCGCATAACGGCACAGACGAAGCCGTTGTCCTGCCGGCTGCTCCTTTGTTCCCGGTTTCTTCCCAGGCCGGATCTTGTATTTTTTCATTCCGGGTGCGTTGCAAACCTGTATGATTTATGCTATTATATCTACAAATCATACATCGTAAGTCTGCGGATCGGGAGCCCCGGTTCGCTGGCAAATATTTTAAGGAGGTCTTTTCCATGAAGAAAATCCTGGCAATGGTTCTGGCCGCGATGATGCTGTTGGTCTGCTGCGGCGCGCTGGCCGAGTCTCCCGAAGGCTATCCGGCCAAGGTCGAAGGCATCGACTTTGGCGGGGCCGAGGTAACGATCTATGACTACTGGTCCGGCGAAGGCGCCCGGAAGACGGATCCCACGGAAGAGGAACAGCTTCAGTATGACTATCGTGACTGGATCAACGCGACCTACAATGTCAAACTGAGCCAGAAGCAGGACGGCGACTGGGGCAGCAACGCGACCCAGATGACCAACTTCACCACCAGCCCCGACGGCAGCCTGCGCCTCTACATCATCGAGCCCGGCAGCGTGGCTTCCCTGGTGTCCGGCGGTGTGGCCGCTCCCATCAGCGATAAGTACGTCGATCTGCAGGCTTCCAAGTGGAACGCCGCGGAGCGCGATTTCATGACCATCGGCGGAAAGGTCTACGGTCTGTACGCCGGCAACTCTGAGCCCCGCGGATGCCTGTATTTCAATAAGCGGGTGCTGCAGGAAGCGGGCATCGACTGGAACACCATCTATGACCTCCAGAAGGAAGGCAAATGGACCTGGGCCGCTTTCGAGGAAATGCTCAAGACGCTGACCCGTGACATTGACAACGACGGCGTGAACGACATCTACGGCATCCTGGGTTCCGGCGATGACATGTATGTCTGCGCGGTGTTCTCCAACAAGGGCAGCTTCTTCGATTTCGACGAGAACGGCAAGCTCCAGCCCACCATGAACAGCGACGCCACCATCAGCGCGCTGACCTGGGGCAAGGACATTCAGGCCAAGTACTGGGCGCCGACGCCCGACGGCGCCAACTGGGACTGGTACAAGGATGCCTGGAAGCAGGGCTACTGCGGATTCTATATGTATCAGACCTACGGCGGTTTCAATGACAATTCCGAAATGGCTGACATGAAGGACGAGTGGGGCTGCGTGGCCTTCCCGGTTCCGAACGAAGGCGATCCCTACGTCACCGTCGTCAGCGACAACATCACCCTGATCCCCGCCTGCTACGACGAGGAGACCAACGCCAAGCTGGCCTTCCTGTATGACCTGTGGACCAACGACACCCCCGGTGTTGATACCGAAGGCAACTGGATCGGCAACAAGTACAACTACACCGACGAGCGCGCGGTCGATGAGACCTACGCCATGCTGCGGGAGCCGGAGCATGCCCGGGTGAACAAGACCCTGTATCTTGGAACCCAGAACGACGTGCTGGGCGAGAGCCTCCTGTGGGCGCTGGGCGGATCCACCCCCGCGGAGCTGATCGAAGCCGGCATGCCCGCCTGGCAGGCCCGCTGCGACACCTTCAACAGCAAGTAATGCCGGACCACTTCCCCGGGCTGTGAGCTTTTCCGATGGGCTCACAGCCCTTTTCTTTTATTCCTGAAAAGCAGGCCACAATCCCCCATATTCCGATCCTGCCCTGCCTGTCTTCCCGTTGAAGACATTCAACCGCTTGGGACGAAAAAGCCCGCGGTCAGCGCGCCGGTCGGGAGGCTTTGTGCTGTGAAGCCTTCCCGTCCGGGCCGCTGCCGCGGGCTTTGTAGGCGGTCTTATTCTTTGGAGCCGGACATGGCCAGGCTCTCCACGAAGGTCCGCTGGGTGAAGATATACAGGATCACCAGCGGAATGGCGCAGATCAGCACGGCGATGGAGATCAGCTGCTGCTGGCGCGCGTTGGGCACTACCACCGCCACGGAGCTGTCCGCCGAGAAGTAGCGGGACATCTTGGTAACCATGGAAGCCATCTGATTCGAATAGGTGGAGATGGAGGTAATCGGCAGGAACAGGCGGGTATAGAAGATATCCGTCCACTGCCAGACAAAGCTGAACAAAAAGCAGCTGGCGATGGTCGGCAGAGCGTCCGGCAGCATGATTCGGACGAAGGTATGCAGCGTTCCGCAGCCGTCCACGTAGGCCGCCTCCTCCAGGCTCGTGGGAATCCCCTGGAAATACTGGCGCATCATGTAGATATACAGGCCGTTCTTGAGACCCATACATGTCAGGGACATCATGGCGTAGGCCGAGATATTCGCCCGCAGGTTCAGCGTGTTGCCGGTGATCAGCTGGATCAGACCGGTACCGGTGCCGTCGAACAGGCTCAGCACCCGCTGGCCGAAGCTCAGCCCCTCGGCGTTGGCCCCGAAGAGGGTAAAGATCTTCAGCACATCAAAGTTGGCAAAGTTCATATAGAGGGCGGACTGAATGGTCTGGGGCGGGATAATGATCACGGCGACCACGCAGGCAAACCAGAACTTTTTCAGGGGAAACTCATACCGCGCGAAGCCGTAGGACACCAGCGTTGTGGAGATAATCGTCAGCATGGAAATCAGCGCGGAGACCCACAGCGTATTGAGCAGCGCGTTGAAGGTCCATCCGCCCCCGATGTTCTTCAGATCGGTCAGCTCCGCCACGATCCGGTAATTGTCCAGCGTGACGTTTCTCGGCAGCAGGATGATGGTGGAATCATACAGATCCTGCTCCTTCATCAGGCTCATGGAAAAGCGGGTCAGAAGCGGCTGGATGATCATAAAGCACAAGCCAAAGAGCAGCAGCGCCCGAATGACGGAAACGGCAATCTGGCCGATTCTCTTTTTGAGCAGATAGCCTCCGCTGCGCCGGTTCCGATCCCAGAAATTCTTGTTTTCGCCGATGAATACCGTATTATTCTTACTCATTGCGCCGACTTCACCGCCCTTGAAATGATGAAGGAACTCAACAGGATAAAGACTAGCGCGACCCCGAAGTAAATCCAGCTCATGGCTGAGGATACGCCGAAGCGGAAGTCCTTGTACATGACCTCTGTAATCCGTTCCATCACACGGTTATCGTTCTTCATGAAGAAGTCCACGATGGTATAGATGCTGTTGACCAGCAGCAGAGGGCTGACCATGGGGAAGGTAATCTTCCAGAAGGATTCCCAGGCCGTGCATCCTTCCACGTCCGCCGCCTCGTAAAGGCTGGGGGAAATCGCCTGAAGCCCCGTCAGGAAAATGATAATCTGAATTCCGCTGGCCATCACGATGTCATAGATCGCGTCGATCATCTGGAACACGACGTCAAAGACGCCGCTGCCCACCCCGGAGACCGACAGAAGATTCTGCAGCGAGGCGGAAATGTTCACCCCCGCCGCTCCTTCAACGCTTTCCGCCACGCCGGCCATCATATCATAAAACTCGTTCTGCCGCTCGATGCCGGGCAGGACGCCGGAAGACAGGATCACCGGCAGGAAGAAGATCGCCCGGGCCAGGGTTCTTCCCTTGAAATCCTGATTCAGAATCACCGCGATAACGAAGCTGAGCACCAGGGTCGCGATGGTATTGATTACCATCCTTCCGATCTCATCGGTGATGTACCGGTTGAAATAGGGATCCACCGACAGCGCCGTATGGAAATTATCCAGCCCGATCCAGGTCATTTGATAGCCCTGTCCGGGAACGATTTTGACATCGCTCAGGCTCATGATCAGGGACTGAATCATCGGCCTGGCCATGAACAGGATAAATCCGATGATGAACGGCAGAATGAACAGATAACCGGTTCTCGCCCGTCTCTTCTGCATGGTGACGATTTTCCGTCCCCCGTTCATTTTCTGTCCCCCCCTTCAACCAGGTAATCTCTCGCGGGAATGAGAACCGTTCCGCTCCGGAAATCCTCGCTGCCGTAGTTGACGTAGACCTTCGTTCCGTCCTCATAGGTCGTTACGGAAACCTCTTCCGCCAGCCGTTCATGCCCGATGATCCGCAGCCGGTTCAGGCCCTTCATCTCCCGCTGGTACCGGAGGATCATCTCCTGCACCTGCTCTTTCCAGTACGGATATCCGGAGGAGGTATAGCGGCTGTAGGCCGAATCCTTCAGCACCCGGGTATCCTCCGCCATGAAGGTGAAATTCAGACCGGCCCCGTATTCCGCGCATTCCAGCAGCTTCGTCCGGTAGTCACCGCTCAGGTTGATCGCCTCGCCGGTATAGTCCTTCATGCCGTGAAGGGCGATCTGATAGAAGGGAATCCGCTCGTCGATAATGGCGTAGGCCTGCCCCGTCAGGTTCATGTCCGTGATCAGGTCGGCATAGGGCACCGCGTAATCGTTTCCCTTCCGGATGCTGATCTTTTCGCCGGCGGCCGCCGCCTCCTTCAGGGTACCGATATTGAGCTGTTTCACCTGCTCCCGGGTCACCAGATCCCGGGGATAATAATCCCCGCTCAGCAGATTCCCGATATCCCGGAAGGAGATCCCCGCAGCGTTCCGGTTCTTCAGGTCGGCGATCAGGTTCGAGGCGTTCTTCCGCGCGTATTCCGGCCGGACCAGATAATAGTCGTCCATCCAATCCGCCTGCTGATAGGTCACGATGTCGTAGGGATACAGGTGCACCTGTTCCCGGGTGGCGTAGCGGGCCGCGTCCCGGAATGGCAGGAATCCGTCCAGCAGCCCGCTGTGATAGGCGAAGGTAGTAATCCCGTCCAGATACAGCGTCGCCCCCCGAAGGTTCGCCTCCGCGATCAGCTGATTCAGCCCGCTGTCGCCCCCCAGCTCACCCAGGGTGTGGACGCCGGTCAGCACCTTCTGCCTGACGCCGCCGTTCATCCATCCGGCCATGCGGATGTTCAGGTTCAGAACCCCCAGATCCGCCAGCTCGTCGATGATCTTCCGGGCCTGGTCGAAGGTCGTCGTCGGGACGACGCTGTCCACCGGCATGCCGAAGCGGACCATCTTCTTATTGATGGCGCCGATCAGCTCGATGTTGACCGGCACCTCCTCGCTGGCGCCCCGGGTGGTCAGGCCTTCGTGATGATCCCTCAGATAGTTTCCGTATTCGGCGGCCATGGCGGCATAGCTGTTCGTGTCCAGGAATCGGTATCGCTGGCGGATCATATCCTCCGGGATCTTTTTCTCGTAGACGTAAACCAGCTGTGCCGTCTTGTTGCTAACGTTGTACTGCTCCGCGTGGAGCACGTTGTATTTGGCGTACACCGTATTGTAGCTGTTGTAGCGCCCCGCGATATCCGCGTTGACACCGGCGTAGGAGCTGGCCCCTTCCATGATGCAGATAAAGGAGCTGTCCCCGCGCGCAGCCCCGAAGACGGGGAAGGCGTTCTCCGTTTCGCTGACGGCCTCCCTGCGCTGCACGCCGTAGTCCCAGCCGTACAGGTTGGCGTAATAGGTACTCTGGTCCAGCTTGCCGTTATTGTTGCGAATAATGGCCCCGCCGCCCTCGGGAAGCAGCAGGTATCCCTCGTCTGTCACCCCGGCGGCGCCGAACATGGGCAGCGGACTGACATAGGTGATCGGATAGTCCTTCCGGTATCGGATGGCGTCATAGGGAATCTCCACCAGCAGATCCCTTCCATCAAGCCGGTAGACCATGCTGACGTTGAAAACCGGTCCCTGGTTCCCGCTGGATCCCGCCACCAGGGCCTGATCGATCTCGAAGTCCGCCTCCGTGTATCCGGCCTCCTCGAAATAGCCCTCGATCTTTTCCTTGTTGCTGGTGCTGGTTCCGCTCTTGAGCACATAAAGCGCCTGCTCGGTAATGCTGGGATAGCTGGCGATCAGCTCCTCCCTGTTTTCCTTCTTGTCCAGCTTGTCCGGCTCGACAAGAGAGTAGTTGGAGGAAAGCTTCTTTTTTGTCGCCTTGCTCATCCTGTCCGTGAAGGCCGTATAGCGTTCTTTGGTGATCGCGGTGGGAATCCGGAAGATCCGCTCAATCTGGCCCACGGCATAATCCACGCGAATGGCCCCGTCCTCCTGGGGCGTCACGGTATAGCTTCCGTTCTGAACGGAATAGGTATAGTTGTTCATGCCGACTTCCCCGCCGCTGGTCGTATAGGTCACGATCAGGGTGGAAAGCAGGGTATCCTTGTTCAGGCTCAGGGCGATGGGATCCTTCTCCGCGTCCTCCGGGTTGGAGGTCCAGACCCTGCCGCTTTCCTTGTCCGTCACCCGGAAGCGGGTGGTCGCCGGATCCATTTCGAACAGCAGACTGTCGTTTTCCATGGTCAGCGGCTTCCCGTCCCCTTCATAGTAGCTGACCTGCGGCGGCTCGATCTCCTCCGTCTCCTGCTGGCCGTAGAGCGGAATGCCGACAAAGATGACCAGCGCGGCGATCGCCATGGCCGCGAAGGCCCAGGGAATCAGGCGCCGGGCCCAGGATTTTTTTCTCATGCCTTTTTCCTCCTTAGTTCAGCCGGAACACGATTTCCCGGTACATGCTGATGAAGTAGCTCAGCGCGTCGCTCAGCAGGCTGAAGAACACCAGCAGAAGGAAGATAATCACAGCGGCTCCGACCACCGTCACGATCATGAAGATAAAGGTTTTTCCCGGGCCGTAGTCGTGGACCTCCATCAGCCCGACGAACACCAGGAAGACGCTCCAGATCACGCTGATGGACAGCATGACGCTGTACAGGCTTGCCTCCTCGAAGGTCAGCATATTGCTGACCAGGATCATCGGCAGCTGAATCAGGATATAGGGCACCAGGGCGTAGCACATGGCGGTATAGATATCCCGGAAGCGCCCCTTTCCGTCGAACAGGGTCGTCATCGCCCAGTTGGCCAGGCAGAGGATCAAAAAGGGCAGGGCGAGGCTCGCCATCTCCTCAAAAACGTTGATATACTGAACCGGGGCGGAGATAAACTGGAAGCTGGTCAGCAGAAGCTTCAGCACCCGGGTCAGCAGGAACAGCGCCAGGAAGGTATGGGCGGCCCCCAGGGTGCCCCGCTTTTCATGCACCAGATCCCAGAACCCGTCGAAGGGATGGGTGATGACATGAAGGGCATATCGAAGGGAATCCAGATACCGGCCGAAGCCCGCCTGGGCCGTGAGAGCTTTTTTACTTACGGATTCTGCTCTGTTCATGCATGACCACCTCCCCCTTCATCCTTCTGATCCGGCCGATCACCAGCGGGATGATCAGAACCGCGGCCAGTATCCCGAGGATCCAGCCGATATTCGCCTCCACCCAGTCCTTCCGGTACAGCTTGAAGGCTCTTCCGTAATTGGCCCGGTCGTGAGCGAGCTTAAAATAGTCCATCGCTTCCTCGTAGCGGTTCTGGCGGAGCACCGCCCGCCCGATTCCCCGGAAGGCCAGCGGATAGTTCGCGTTCATCTTCAGCACGCTGCGCCACTGATCCGCGCTCGCGTCATACTCGCCCCGCAGATAGGCTTCGCTCGCGTCATAGATCGTCTGACCGTATTCCGTTGTCTGAAAGAGGGTCACGCTGTTCTCCACCTGGTCGAGCACCAGCAGATCGTATCCCATGTGCTCGATGCTGACCGCGCCGGTAAAGGCGCCCTCCACGTTTCCCTTGGTGCCGAAGGCCCAGAGCATGACCCCCTGGCTGTCGTAGCCGAACAGGCGGCCCCGGGTCCGGTCCAGCGCGACGTAGATATCGTTGTCCATGACCGTGATGTCGACAAACTTGCTGGGGCCGTAGCCTTCGCTGCCCTGCTCGATCCACCACAGATCCCCGATCGGGGGGAAGCGGTCGTTCTTGATCAGAATGTCATTTCCGAGGCTGTTCAGGCGGCGGATGGGCTTTGCGCTGTCGCTTTTTAAGTCGTATTCGCTGAAGACGATGTTGGTCGCGTAGATGAAGCCCTCCCGGTCAATATAGATATTTTCGTACTCGGTGGGAACGAAGCTCTCCGTCTGCGCCCGCTGCTCCCGGGTCTGAAAATAGCGCTTCCACATGTATTCCGCCATGGAAATCTTCACGGCGTTGGCGCCGATAAAGCCGCTGAAGGTTCCGTCCGCCTCGTATTTCGCCAGCCCCTTGTTGACGTTCTGGCAAAGGGCGTAGACCCGGCCGGCCACGTCCACGACGATCTTCCGCGGCAGGAAGTTCAGCTTCTGGTCAAAGGTCGCGTCGGCGGGCTTCACGAAATCCTGAATCCAGTTCAGATCCCGATCCATCTTGGTCACCCGCTGGTTGCCGTAGTCGGCTACGTACAGGTTTCCCTCCGGGTCGGCGAAGACGTCATAGGGCTGGCTGAAGGTATTGACGGCGCTCCCCTTCATTTCCCGGATGATTCGCTTCACCGTGAAGGTGTTGCCCTTTCCCCGCTCGATTTCAAGAATCCGGTTGTTGCTCGTGTCGCAGAGATAGAGGAGATTTCCCCGGGCATAGAGGGCCTGAGGCTTGTTGATCCGGACGCCCTCCAGATTGTCCAGCCCCAGGGTCATGCTGTCGATCACCGTGGCGACCCGGTAGGCGTCGGGGCTTGCCTGGGAATCCTCCCAGAAGTCGTAGGTATAGGTATAGCTCGTGCTGAACCCATCCTCCGCCGTGGCAGCGAGCGGGATCAGTATCAGGAAGCAGCCCAGCAGGGCCGCCAGTCGCTTCATTCTCTTCATCCTGATGTCCCCCCTCGTTAATCCTTGATCCCGGAGGAAGCCATGGTCTCCAGGATCCGGCTCTGACTGAACACGAAGATCAGAATGGGTACCGCTACGATGATTACGTTGGCCGCCGCGACCTGGCCGGTCCGGGCGATGCCGCCGGCCTGGATCTGCTGCAGGGCATAGACCAGCGTCTTGTTGGCTTCGGAATAGATAACCGTCGCCGCGCTGGTGTTCCAAAGGCTCTGAACGCTGAAGATGATCATCGTCAGCCAGGCGGGCTTGACGTTCGGCATGACGATGCTCCAGAAGATGCGGAACTGGCCCGCTCCGTCGATGGTGGCCGCCTCGATCAGCGCCGTCGGCAGCCCCTCCATGAACTGTTTCATCAGGAAGAGCCCGATCGGCGCCGCGAAGGCCGGCAGAATCAGCGCCCACATGGTGTCGATCATCTTCAGCCGGCTCATGATCAGGTAGTTCGGAATCCCCGTGACGTAGCCGGAGAACATCAGACAGGTGGTCACCACCGCGAAGAACGCCTTTCCGCCCGGAAAATCGTACTTGGCCAGCACGAAGGCCGCCATGCTGGCGATGATCAGATGGCCGAAGGTGCCCAGGGCGGTGATCAGGACCGTGTTCACCAGGTACCGGCTGAAGGGAACCCAGCTCTGCCCCATCGTCACGAAGAGATCCGAGAAGTTGTCCATCGTCGGATGCTGAGGCCAGACGGGCGGCGGGAAGCGGAACAGCTCATCCAGGGGCTTCAGGCTCGACCCCACCAGGAAGATCAGCGGGAAAACCATCAGCATGCCCACGATGGCCAGCACCAGATAGATCCCGATATCGCCGGCGATGGACCGGTTCGGATGCCGTCGGGTAATCAGATGACGCTTCACCTGAATCTTCTCTCCCCGCAGCTCCGCCAGCCGGTGCAGCTCGTCCCCGCGGGTCCGTATTTTTTGCGGTTTATCGAGCCAGTGCTCGTCCATGAAGTTGTATACTTTCATTCCGTGATCCAGGTCAAAGATGAACCGGCTGTCGTCCTTGAGGATCACGGTCACCTGGGTACTGGTCCCGCCGAGCCGGATGTTGTCCATCCTGTGCAGGCGGTTATAGCGCCAGTCCGCCAGCGCCTTGTTCGTCTTCCTGGCATAGAAGGTGGCGCCTTCCTCATCGGCCTCCAGATATCCGCGGTATTTCCGTCCGTCGATGGTTTCCAGCGTGCCGGTCGATCTGACCTTATTGATCTCGCTCATCTCAGGTCCCCACCCTTCCCAGCATCGCGCTGATGGCCTTCTTGCACAGGATCATGACCAGGAAAAGCAGCGTCGCGATCGCGCTGGCATATCCCATCTCGAACCGGCTGAAGCCGTAGTCGAACAGGTGGGTGACCACGGTCCGCGCCGCGTAATCGGTGGATGGATAGCCGCACAGCGCCCGCGGCACGTCGCAGACGTTGAAGGCGGACGTAATGCTCATGACCGCGCCGAAGAGAAGCATCGGCTTCATGCTCGGCAGGGTGATGTGATACAGCTCCTGCCAGCGGTTGCGAACCCCGTCCACATAGCCGGCCTCGTACATGCTCCGGTCGATCCCCTGGAAGCCGGCGACAAAGCTCAGGAAGCCCGTGCCCATGCTCATCCAGAGGATGACGATGATCAGGATCGTCATCATATAGTTCGGATCCGTCAGCCACAGCCGCGGCGCCTCGATGATGCCGAATTCCATGAGAATCGAGTTGAACCAGCCGTAGGCGTCCCCCCGGAAGATGATGGAGAAAACCGTGAAGGCCGCCCCGGCGATGGAGGGGGCATAGAAGATCACGACCGCCAGCGCCCGCAGCCACTTGGGCAGCTCGTTGATGAACCAGGCGAAGAGGAAGCTCAGAATATAGCCCACCGGGCCCGTAATGACAGCGATCACGAAGGTGTTTTTGATCGCTGTCAGAAAGACCTCGTCCTGCAGGATCAGGTTGATATAGTTCTGCAGCCCGATAAACCGCGCCGGCTCCAGAATATTATAATAGGTAAAGCTGTAGAAGATGGACGTGACGATGGGCAGGATAAAGAAAACGAAGAACAGGACGGCATAGGGTGCCAGAAACAGGTAGCATACCCGGTTTCGTTTCGCCTGCTGCCAGCCGTGCCGGAACTGATCCCGTTTCATGTTCAGCCATCTGGATGCGAAGGACTGTGTCTGCTGCATCTTAGGACTTCCCCCTTTCCGCTTCCCTTTAGTCCAGCGGCAGGTTGAATTCCTGCCGTTTGATCCGGATTTCCTCGTTAATCGTCCGGGCGTAGTTCAAAAGCGTCTCCCGGGGATCCTCCTTGGTGTTGATCACCCGCCGGATCGCGTTGGTGATGTGCCGGGTCGTCGAATATCCGCCGGCGATCTCCGGGAAGCCCCGCGTCTGGGCGATCTGATCCAGAAGCACCTTCAGCTGATCGCTGCTCCAGGCCAGCTGCCGGAGGGCATCCTGGTTCGCCGTCTGATACCGGGCCGAGGACCCCAGAATGCTCTCCATCTCCCGCCCGAAGCGGGTCTGCGCTTCCTTGCTGACCCACCATTTCATGAATTCCCAGGCGTTCTTTTTCGTGGTTTCGTCTTTTGTGGCCACCATCATACAGCACAAGCCGTCGGTCTGCGCCGTCCGGTCGATCGTGCCGTCCTCCTTCCGGGTGCCCGGGAAGAGGGTGAAATCCCACAGCCCCCGGATTTCCGGAGCCGAGACCATCAGGGTATTGTAGGTGGCGTAGCTGGCGACGCCCAGCGGCATCTCCCCGCTGCGGAAGCGGCTGACGAAATCGAAGACCGTCGGCAGCCCGTAATCGTTATACAGGCTGGTATACTGCTTGAAGGCGCCCACGCCGGCTTCGCTGTCGATCAGCGTCCGTTTCCCGTCCTCGTCGTAGATCGCCCCGCCGTTCTGGAAGATCATGGAGTCCAGCACGGAGATGTCCGCCACCGCGATATCCGGGAAATTGACCGCCACCGTCAGGCTGTTTCCCTGAATCGTCGGCAGCTCCGCGATCAGCTCGTCCCAGGTCTGGGGAATGGGCAGCCCCAGCTCCTCCATGACGTCGCTGCGATAGAACAGCAGCGGGAAATTCTGGGTTTCCGGCAGGCCATAGACGCCGCGCCGGATGCCGTTGTTGTAGGTCAGCGGCTCCAGAATGCTGGGGCTGAAGGGTTTGACCACCTCCTGGAAATCCGGGAACTGGGTCAGATCCTCCACGGCGTTGCGCATGGCGTAGTTCACGGCGAACCAGCCGCTGACGCTGAGCACGATGTCCGGCCCGTTTCCGGCCACGACGGCGGTCAGGATCGCGTCCGCCTGCACCAGCTTGACGTTGACCTTGATCCCCGTGCTGCTGGTAAAGGTGTCGTCCACCATGGTCTTCAGGACGGTGCTCTGATCCCGGCCCGTCGTAATCCAGATGTCCAGCACCTCGTCCTTCTCGTCGTACTTGTCCCCCAGGGTATTGTAGTCCACGAAGAAGGAGCTGGCGCAGCTCCGGATCTCATGAATCAGCCCCTGGAAGATATTCTCCCGAACCGCCGGAACGGAGGCCTTCTCCCCCGTGATCATGATCAGATCCACGTCCAGCTTGCTCTCGGACATGTTCTGCATGGCGGTTCCCAGGGAGGTGATGTTGTCCTTGAAATTGACGAAGGATTCGGTGATGCGGTTATTGTCGCTGACGAACTGCTCCAGTTGAACCGCCAGGGCCTGCGCGGCCGCCGCCCGGTCGCTCTTCTCGCCGGTGATCCCCACCACGTCGTCCACGATTTTGTACAGCCGCTTGCTCTCCAGCCCCATGGCCTCGATGGCTTCCGGGTAGATCTTCGCCAGATTGTAGTCCCGGAACCGGTCCGGATTGGCCCCCGTCAGCACCAGCAGCTTCCGGTAAATCTGGTTCAGCCGGAAAATGCTGTCCTCAACCCGCTTCAGGATCGGTCCCATCTCCCCCAGGGTGACCTCCATCCGCAGGGTATGACGCCCCCTGGCCAGATAGAACCGGAAAGGCTCCCCGGCGCTGTTCCCCAGGGTCTTCATCTGCCATCCGGTGCTGTAGCCGAAGCGAACCGCCGCCAGATCCTCAAAGGGAACCTGCCCGTCGATCATAACCGTTCGGGAGCTCAGCGCCCCCCGCTGATACATCTGCCGGGCCTTGATGCTGATGTTATAATATCCGTCCTCCGGAACCTCAAATTCCCACTCGATCCACTCCCCGGCGTGGGTCCAGGGATCTCCCCCGATATAGTTCAGAATCGTTTTGGTGACGGAATAGGGATCGGTCGCGGGGCTGCTGCGGTCGTAGCGGGCATACAGGCTGGGAGTGGACCGCAGGCAGGCGTCTTCCCCCTGCAGGGTCATGGCCAAAGTCTGCTGCTCCTCGCTCCCCTGAACCGCCGGCTGCGCTGCCAGATAATCCTCATAGGTCGAATACTGCAGCGGCGGCGTCAGCGTCACGGCCTTGAGAATCACCGGCTCGTTGACCGATCTGAGGGTCAGGGTGTTCTCCCCCGCCCGGAACCAGAAGGCATAGGGCTCCGTCTGGTATCCCATGTCGTCCCGGCAGAAGGCGGTCTGCTCCTGAAAGACTTCCTTCTGGCTGGGTCGGATATCGTTGCCCTGATTGTCCTTCCTGACCGCTCCGGCATCCGTCCAGAGCCGGCTGAAGCACAGGGTGGAGGCGCCGGAAAAGGGAACCTCCCCATTGATGAGCAGCTCCCGTTCAATATCGACGCCGCGGCTTTCCGTTGTCAGGTAGTTGATCCGGACATTGTAGAGGCCTGCCTGAGGAACCTGTACCCGCCAGGTGATCTCGGCGGAATCGGAGGTGTAGAGACCATCCTCCCGGACCTCCCCGCCCTCGCCCTCGAAGGAACTCACGTCGACCGAAACCGGCGCGCTGACAACCGGCTCCCCGGCATGGGCGGCCAGATAGGCCTCATAGGTATTGCCGCGGCCGATGCCGCTGACATCGCTGCTCAGATCCGTGCCCGCGTACTTCTCCCGGAAGTCGCCGCCGCCCCGGTTCAGAAGCAGGACGCACGTAATCAGTACAGCGGCGGCCAGGACGCCGATGAGGATATTCCGCCATCTTCTTGACATGAGTTCATCTCCTCTGTGAACGTCTGTTCACCTTTGTCATGCTGTCCGGAACATGGGGACCTGCGGAACATGGGGACTGTACCCCTGTTCCACGGAACGTGGAACAGGGGGCCTGTCCCCGTGTTCCGCGAATTTTTATTCTTCCCGACAAAGGTGTCTAAACAAAGGTAATTATACCTAAACAGTGGACGGCTTGTCAAATGAAACGCTTGATTAATTGATAAAAGCGCCTATAATGGAAACAGCATCACAGGAGGTTTTTCGCCATGAAAAAAGCCGTTGCCCTTTTGGTTTGTATATTGCTTCTCTGCTCTTCCGCCGCCCTGGCGGATCCGCCGATCCGGACAGAAGGGATTGTGATACCCGTGATTGAGGAACTGAAGCCCTTTACCGTTCCCGAAAATGAAGCGACGGCCTTCGCCCGGAGGATGAAGGCCGGATGGAATCTGGGCAATACCTTTGACGCCCATGACGATGAAGGATGGTTCAAAGGATCCGGCGCGGCGATGGAAACCGCCTGGGGAAATCCCGTTACGGTTCCGGAAGTCATGGACCTGCTGAAGGAGGCCGGCTTCAATACCCTTCGCCTCCCCGTCAGCTGGCATAACCACGTGGATGAAAACGATACGATCGATCCGGCCTGGATGGCCCGGGTGCGCGAGGTGGCGGATGCCGCTCTCTCCCGCGGCCTGTTCGTCATCGTCAATGTCCATCATGACAACCACGAAAACCAGTCCGCCTGGTTCTATCCGGACGAGGCCCATTTTGACCGCTCCGCCGCCTACCTGAAGGCCGTCTGGCGCCAGATGGCGGAAGCCTTCGCCGACTGCGATGAGCATCTGATTCTGGAATCCCTGAACGAGCCCCGGCTCGTGGGTACGAAGTATGAATGGAGCTGGGACCCCGCCAGCGCGGAATGCAAAGAGGCTGCTGACTGCATCAACCGCTTCAACCAGCTCTTCGTGGATACCATCCGGTCCACCGGCGGAAACAACGCTTCCCGGTTCCTGATGGTTCCCGGCTATGCTGCCAGCCCCTGGTTCGAGGTGAACGCGGCCTTCCAGCTGCCGAAGGATCCGGCCGAAAACAGGCTGATGGTGGAAGCCCACGCCTATACGCCCTACCCCTTCGCCCTGCAGCCGGACAGCCACGACTCCGTCTTTACCCTCGATGACACCGCCAAGAAGGCTGAGATCTCCAACTTCCTGAACCAGCTGTACCGCCGTTTCGTCTCCCGGGGCATTCCCGTCATCATGGACGAATTTGGCGCGGTGAACCGCGGTGGAAACCTGCAGGACCGGGTCAATTTCGCCGCCTGGTACGTGGCCTCCGCCAGCTCCCGGGGCATCACCTGCTGCTGGTGGGATAACGGAATCTTCTCCGGAAACGGCGAGCTTTTCGGCATCCTGGACCGCAATACCCTCCAGTGGCGCTATCCGGATATCGCCCTCGCCATCGAAAGAAATTCCCTGGTAAACCGGTAGCGCGCCTTATCCGGCTGCATGCGCGTCACTTTTTTTCTGCGGCCCGATGGAATTCCTCTATTTTGCAGGTATGCTTCTTTGTATTCTCATCATAATTAATCCCGACCAGAATAATCTTTCCGCCATAATGGGATAATGCATCCGGATAATTCCTGTTGATTATCTGTTTGATGGCTCCTTCCGCATCTTTATTCCACTTCAGTTCTACGATCAGGGCAGGAAGTGTGGATCTGCGCTTCGGCCAGAAAACCACATCCGCAACGCCGTGTCCGCTCGGCAGTTCTTCCACTTTGGCATACTGATCGACACAGGAGATATAGGCCATTTTGACTACGTATCTCAGGCTCTGCTCATTATTATAATACGTAGGGGCATATTCAGAGTCATGGACTTCAGCGATAGCCCTTGCTACTGCGTCGCTTTTCCCTTTCAGCGTATCGCTCAACAGCTGGTCTGATTTTTGAACCATCTCAATCAAACTCTTATGCTTCGCTTTTCGCAGAATCTTATCAAACTCCGTTCTGACCTCTTCATTGGGAATTGTAACAAGTCCTTCGACTGTATCATCTTCATAGGAATCCGACTCCTCCTCATAAGTCAGATATCCTAAATGGATCAGCAACGTAAGGACATCATCTTTGCAGGTAAATGTTTCCACATCATTCTGAAAGGAATCCGGATCAACCACGATGCTTTCACCGGCCATCAGTCTTACGATCGTATCCTGAAGACCGTCCTGATCCATGTCGATATAGGTCATCAGTGTTTCCGCCGCCGACGTCTTCCTCCAATAGGATTTCATTTTCCCGGAACGAATCGCATGCATAACGGAATAGGGATTATAAATTGAATGCTTAACGCCAACTGTATAACCGTCGTACCATCGTTTCATCTCGTCAAAGCGCCGATTTGATTCTTCACAAAGTCTCTTCACTTCTTCCTCCGTGAATCCGACATACCCGGCAAATTTCCCTGGATCAAGCATGGAATATTCAACGAAATCCGATATTGCCGACTGCGATCCGTCCTTCTTAATCGGCAATATTCCGGTTATATAAGCAGCGGCCACAGCCTTCGGTGTGAAATTGTTGTTCTTAAACCACCCCCGCAAAAGGTTCAGATAGCTTTCCTGCGTATCGTTGTCGTCCTTCGCCTCCCGGATCATGGAGTCCCACTCATCTATCACGAATACAATCTTTCTCCCGGTTACCCTTACCAGTTCAAGCAGGCACTCGTTCAAATCCCTGATTTCTTTGAGTTCAGGATAAAGCTTCTGTGTTTCTTTCAGGAGCGTCGCATCGATCTGGGCCGGGATCTCGCCTAACGAAGTTCTTTTCTTTTTCGCATTCGAAATGAAGCCGGTAATATCAAGGCTGATCACATGATACCTGTTGATGAATAAATCATAGGAAGCATCCCCGGAAATGCAGTACCTGTCAAACAGCTCATGTGAATCACATGTCCAATCGTAATAGGCGCAGAGCATCTGAGCCGCGTAGGACTTCCCGAATCTGCGCGGCCTGCTGATGCATGTCAGATTCTCAGTTGTTCCAATTGAATGATTGATCATGCTGATCAGCCCGGTTTTATCTACATAGCTGCTATTCACAATTCTTGCAAATCCACTGTTCCCCGGATTTAAATAGATGCCCATCCCGCAGACCTCCTCGAAAATAAACACAATCCATTTCCTTCATTCGTGTTTTCTTGTGAATGGTAATTCACGTCTGCCATTCTGTCCGGATGACGATTTTGTAACCGCTCACGCTAACGCGATTCGCGGACAAAATCTGTCTCGCCTGCAGTATTGATTATATCCGGCCTCTGTATTCAAAGTCAAATAGAAGGTTATGTGCTGTTCAGTGTTTTGCGGAAAAAGTGAATTGCGGCGCTATCGATTTTCCGTTACGTCTCTCGCGTAAACCTCTTCTCCTCTGAGATTCATAAAATGCTGCATGACAACTTTCCCATTTTCGTCATAATCCATTTCAACCGCGCAATAACCGATCCCGATTTCAACAGGCTGTCCCGCAAGGTTGACATAAGTAATTTTAGCAACCCTGCCTTCCTCATTATACTCATAATCGGTCCCCGCGTATCCTTTTTCAATCATCATGATTTCCGTGTTTTCATCAACATAGCGCTCCCCGATAACCGTCCCCTGATCATTTCGAAGATACCAGACGCCATTATATCCATTCTCGCAGCGAACAGACTGACCCTGGCCGTCGAAGTAAAACACCGCTTCCAGAATGCCCGTTTCCTCGTTGTACTGGTAGAAAACCGTTGCGTATGTATCCCCTGCCGGCGCGGGATTGCCGTCGATCCCATAGGTCGATCTCATCAGCACCTTTCCCCGATCATTATACGCCGTGGTCTGTCCGGCCCAGCCATCCTGCCCGACAACCAGATATCCCTCCGTGTCAAAGTAGCTTTTTTCAACAACTCTGCCAGCGTCATCTCTTCTCTGCGCGTATCGATGCCAGCCGTTTTTGCACAGCACCGCTTCTCCTTCGTTCCCAAAGCACGATATTTCAGCCACTGCCGAATGCTCATCGTATTTGTACTGCAGCTCATGGACGCCCTCCGGCCCGTTCGTCGCAGTTCCGTCGACGCCATAATACTGATAGCTTCTCGGCTTTTCGTGATAATAGGTGATTTCGCAGCGGTAATATCCCTTACCCCCATCCACCGGTTCACCCTCAGCGTTCAGATATTCCCGGGCGATATTGTTTCCGTCTTCATCATACTCATACATCACCGTTGCATATCCGTCAATCCCGTTAACAGGCTTTCTGTCAAAATCGATAAACGTCTCGCTGATCTTCCGCCCTTTTTTCCATTTATAGGAGATCCCATGATAGCCACCCTGAAGGTTCATCGGATTTTTCTCTTCATCAAAATATTCCTCATACCGATAGATTCCCTTGCTCTGAATCCTCCGGGTCACAATGGCGTAGCCCTTTTCCGGGTGCAGCATCAGCCTGTCATCGATGTCATAATAAGCCTCCCGGCTGATATCCCCGGTTTTTGCATACGTCCTCTGTATTTTTGAAATCCCCTCGCTGGTTGTTGTTCGCTCATCCGATTCGTTGTAATAGGTGACAGTATCCGCACGGCCTTTGGCGTCATATGTATAGCCCACCGAAGCCCATCCGCCCGGCTGAATGGCCGGATTTCCTTCCTGATCAAAATAATGAACCCTGGCCGGATTCTTCCGGCTTTTCTCGTACTCATTTTCGATATAGGCATATCGCCCTTTATACATCATCAGCTTTCCGTCGGCGCCGAAGTACTCGACCCTCGCCAGCCGATTGTCCTCATAGGTCTGGAGGTACCCCGCATAACCCCTTGCGGAATTATAAACCATGTTTCCCTTTTCATCATAGAAATATTCTGAGCTCATCTCAGTCTTTACATACGCTCGTTCCATGACAGCAAATCCGCCAGGGCCATTCATGGGCAGCCTGTCCGCGTTAAAGTATTCCGCCTTCAGGCACTGCCGCTTGCTGTTGTAGGTATACTGCAGAACCGCCCACAGCGAGTCGCTTCGCAGGAGTTCGCCGTCCGTTCCGTAATTGATCGTACTGTCCAGCTTCAGGTGGTCGTATTTATTTTCCCGTTTGTGATATCCTTCAGGTCCGATCACCGGGTTTTCCTTCTCGTCAAAATATGCCCGCCACAGAAGGCGCCCATTTCCGTCCCACTTCTGCTGTACCACCGCATACCCATCCCTGATGACGCAGAGATTGCCGTCCAGGTCATAATAGCTTTCCCTGATGCAGCGGGGCTTCTTGTTGTATTCATATCGAACGGAGGCCCACCCCAGATCCTCCGCGAACACGCGGGTTCCCTCGTCGTTCTCCCACCAGGCCTCCTCCACACGGCGACTCTTCTTCCCGACGGTTTCCTGTCTGTGGAGATTGGAAGAAACTTCAGCATACCCGGTATTGAATGTCACCAGAACGAGAATTATCCATAACATCGCGTAGCAGCATCGTCTGGTCTTTGCTTCTGTCTTCTCCTTCGCGCGCATGAGAAGTCACTCCTTTACTCCGAAAATAATCCATGGTATAATGGTTTCAGGGATTGGAACGCGAATCCGTCCATTTCTGAGAGTCGGAGGTACATCATGTCAGAAAAGCTCTCCATCAAATGTCCAAGCTGCGGAGCTTCTCTTGACTATAATGAAAAAAAGGAATCGGGTGTTTGTCCCTACTGCGGAACGCAGGTCGTTTTTAAAAAATCTGAAAAAGAACGAGCCTCTCTTCGACCCGCTCCTTCACGCGTCAGTTCAGAAGTTCAGCCGAAAAAGCCATTCTATTGGCGAACCGTTTTTTATATCTGGCTTGCCTCTCTGGCATTTCTGGCCATTCTGATGGTCCTGTTTCCTGTGGAAGCGCCTGGCTCACCCAATTCAATCCGCGCAGCCCGCGTTGATTCGTTCCTGTATTTTGATCTTTTTGCCGGCATAGCCGTCCTGCTGGGCTATGGTTTATGGAAATTAATCCGATTCCTGTATGACCGCATTCACGACCTGATCGCATATCGGATCCCGGAAATGAAAAGACGTCGTTTATACCGCAGGAACCATCACCTCTCCTGACCGGAGCCTTGCCGGAAGATGACGGACACGACTTTCCCGAGCAACCGAATCGAATTGGACAGCGCCGAAAGCAGATAACTGCCGGCAGAAACGGCCATGATTCTGCGCACCTTTTTTTCTTCGGTCGCTGTGCAGATGCCGTCTTCCCGCAAGCGTGAGATTCCTCTTTCCCCGGCGTCTGTCTCCAGAAAGAAGGACAGGCCCGCGTAAATCAGCGTGCAAACGATCATGATGCCGCCGAGCAGCCGAAGCAGATCCCAGTGCGCTGCTTCTCCGACCAGAAGAACGATCCAGGAAAACGCGGAGCATCCGTTCATAGCGGGCCTGATGGCGGAATGAAAAGCCATCAGGCCGCTGCCGGCGTGATCCTGATCCAGATGACCCATTTCATGGGCCGCCGTACTGATTGCGCCAATGCTTTTCGAGCGCGCGATCGTTCTTGACAGAACAAGCATGCCTGTTTCCGGTTGGTAATGATCCGCGCCGGGCGCCTCTGTTACCGCGAAAACGGCTTTCTTTCCCTCGACCCGTTCAATCCATCTGGCAACCATTTCTCCCGCGGTTTCAGGCGATCCGGAAGGTTGCTTCAGGGCCTGAGCCATTTCTTTTTTTACATAAGCCTGATAAAGGAATCCCGCAAGGATTCCCGCAAGCAGCAATCCGTATATCATAAACCAATTCTTTCCGCACAGTCAGACTGCCGCCCCGCTTACACGGGGCGGCAGTCCTGAAACAATTACCCACGGAAGCCGGCCGCAACCGAGTCATCCGTATTGTCGAGCGCCTTAGCGGAAGCCTTGGCTTCGGCGGCGATGCTTTCGAGCAGCTTGGGATAACCCCGGAGGCTCTCCTCCATGCGGACATACATATTGTAGTACGCGTTGGAGCCCATACCGGTCCACTGGGTGGTCATCTCATCGACGATGTCGCCCAGCACGGAAACCTGCTTGTCCAGTCTTTCAGCGACCTGGGACAGCTCATTGGCCTTTCTCATTACCTGTTCAGGCGTGATCACGACATTAGCCATTTTCTTTTTCCTCCCTCTTTTTTTGTCGTTTCATCAGCTGCGGGAACCGAGATTCTTATCCGCCGCAATGTAAGCATCCGCAGCGCCGATCGCGGCCTGGCCCAGAGACTTGACCGTATCCGGCAGAGACTCCAGCTGCTTATCCGTCCTGTTGAAGTCGTTCAGGAAAGCCACCTGAGCCTGGCCCTGCCAGTTCGCGGTGATCTGATGAACCAGATTCCGGGCATCCGCAAGAATGCCGTTGAACGTGGTGGCCATGCTTTCAATCTGTGATCCACTGCTCCTGAGCGCCTCTCCTACCTTGATGTTTGCCATTTTTAGGGTTCTCCTTTCATTTTTTTATACAAACCGTTTTCCGGTTGGTACCTGAACATAGAAGGGTTTTCTCGTCAAACCTTCAGTGATTCCGCCTGGATCGTAAGCTGGTTATACATGGTGGTGATCTTTGTCAGAAGCTCGGAGAAGGTATCGATCATATCGCTGTATTTGGCCAGGGAATCCTTCAGCGTTTCCATGTATTCGCTTTTGAAAAGATCCGCTGCTTTTCCTTTCCATCCGGCATCCAGATCCTTCTTGGCGTCTTCGACGCCCTGCTTCAATTCAAGCAGTCTCTGGCTGCATGAATTCAGGCTGTTGCAGCACCGGTTCATCGCGTCAATGTCGTATGAAATCTTAGCCATTGTTGCCTCCCGTTCTCATCGCTTCGAAGCCTTTCTTCAGTTCCTGTTCCAGCGCTTCCGCTTCCGCGGTTTTTCCTTCCTTCCGAAGAATCTGCGCTCTTAATTCCTTTGTGCCCAGATTCTCGCCGGAAACCTTCTCCACATAGTCGACTTCTTCCATGGCCTTATCCGTTTCCCCAAGGCCGATATGGCACATGGCCCGATAGACGTGCGTGTCAACCCTGCTGCGCTGCTTTACGGCGATCATGGTCATTTTCCGAATCGCTTCCCGATAAAGAGCGGCCGCCTCCTCTTTTCTGCCCATCTCATCGACCGCAATCGCTTCCATCACATGTGCGCTGCACAGCTCATCCTCCCCCTTGACGGTTCTGGTCGAATCTGCCGCGAGCTGCTGCAGCTCCTTGTATCTGCCGGTTGTACGGTAAATCGTCATCAGCACCTGTCTGGCTTCCACGTCGGGGTTTTCAGGCGTGTCCCTCGCCACGCAGGCCCGGTAGCATTCAATCGCTTTGTCAATCTGCTCCGTCCTGAGATAAGCGTCCGCTTCAACCTTGTCCAGATGGGTCAGAACCTCCGGTGGAATCCCCTCGATCGCCCGAATCTCAGCGGACAGCTTCTGTGCTTCTGCTTCCTTCCCCATAATGATGCAAACATCCATCAGGTGGAGTTTCAGATCAATGTTTTCGGGGAACCTCTGAACCGCTTCCCGCAGCAGGTTTTCCGCCTGCTCATATTTGTACTGCGAGGAAAGCGTTCTTGCGTACTCCTTCCACGCGGCCGGAATATCCGGGAAGCGGTCTTTGGCCGCCTTTGCCTCTTCCTCCGCCTGCTCGATCTTTCTCATGACCATCAGGCAGCCAATCCTCCGGATATAGGGCACATCCCACTCCGGATATTTTTCGATCGTCCGCTGATAGCTCCGCAGGGCCGCGTCATACTTTCCCTGCCGTTCCTGGCAAAAGCCCATATTGTTCAGCAGGTGCATATCCTCATAGCCGGCCCGGTCCGCCGCGGCATATTCAAGTTCGGCTGTTTTGAATTCATCCAGCAGGAGATGGGTGTTGCCCATCATATAATGGGCTTCCGGATCATTTTCGTCGATCATCAGCGTCCGCCTGTATTCTTCCAGCGCCCCTGCATAATCAGCCCTCAGAACCTTGAGCCCGCCTTTTTCCAGATAGATTCTGGAACACATGGGCTCCGTCTTTTCCGCCTTCTCCAACAGTTTTTCGGCCTCTTCAAACTCATCATTCACAATCAGCATATGCGCCTTCTCGGTCAGATCGAGCGCCTCAAGCATCTGGGGGGAAACCTGATCCAGATTTTTCCGTTCATCCATATATATACCCTTCCCTTTCTGTTGTCAGCTGCTTTGCCGCCTTTGGATGTCAGAAGTGTTTGTCAGCAAATTCAATCGCGTTGGTGATCTTCTTCGTTGTGGAGGACGATTCAACCACATCGTTGATGATCTCTCCGGGGACGCCGGGAATATCCTTCGTTGTATACAGAACTTTTGCGTCCGGATTGTCCGTGTTCTGTGCGATGGTCGTATTGACCTTTTCCGCGGTCTTGTTATAGGTGTCAATGACCTTCCGCAGGCTCGGCTGACTGATGGTATCCGTCTTCTCGTTTACAACCACGCGTTTTTCCTGATCTGCGCCAAGCTTCCATTCCCGCTCCACCGGGCGATAGGGATCCTTGGGTGTCGTCGCCTGGGGGGCTTTCTCCCGGACCGTGGACGTTTTAGGTCCCTTGTCCGTTCTGGCGAAATCATCGGTTCCGCTCTTTTTTACCGTGTCCTTCGTGACGGTCTGCGTTCCCTTTCCTTTTGATCCGATCTCGCTGGATTTGGATTCCGTGGTTCTGTTGTAGGTGGTCTTGCCGTCCGCGTTCGTCTTCAGGCTTGAAGTGCTGCTGTCAGACTGGCTGCTCGTCGCGTAGGTTTTTTTGCCGTCTCCCGCGTTATAAACCGTCCGCTCGCTGGAGGATGTCGTTCTGCTGGCTTCCGTAGCCGTTTTCCCGCCCGTGGTGGCGGTATGCGTCCGATGAGCCACATCCGTTTTGGTGCTGCTGGCATTCTCGTAGGACGTGCCGTCGCCGTTCTTCACGGTGACCTTCTCAGAATGCGACGTGGTCTTCGTATCGCTTCCCTTTCCGTAACCGGCATTGACCTTGCTGGTGGTTGTCGAATCGCTGGTTGTGGAAGTCCGCTTGTAGCCATCCGCGCCTTCATGGGTGGAAACCGTTTCTTTTTTCACCGTCGTCTGTTCCGTTTTATGCTGTCTTTCGCCAAGTTTCGTCGAGGTTGAATCCGTCGTCTTTGTGGTGTCCGTGGACCCGTCCGAATTCCTGGTTACCACTTCCCGGATGGTCTTGCTTTCCGTCTTGTTTGAGACACTGTTTTCATATTTATAGGACGTCGTTGTCGTTGTTCTGGAGGAGCCGTCCGGATTCGTTTCGATTCTGGTTGTTCTCTCCCCTACCGGCTTTCCTGTGGTGGCGTCAATCACATTCTGCTTGGTTTCGGTGATCGTCACCGGATTTCCGTTTGCGTCCACGCCGGTTTTCTGCACAACGATCCTTTCCGATTTGGGATCGGTCACCATGTCATGGCGCTGCTTAAACGCTTCACTCTTGTAGTTGGATGTAATGATGTCAAGGATCGGCTTGGCGTTGTTGAACTGATCGATGACCTTTTCCGTAGTCGTTTTATGATGTGTCGCGTCATGATACGAAACCATATTATAGGTCGTATTGGCAACGGTCAGCACGGTCTTTACGCGGCCGATGACATCCGCGAATTTCCCGCCGAAGAACTTGCCGTCATAATCCGCGCCAAAGAGCCATTTGCTGGGACCGCCTTTGAAAAAGTCCTTCGTATTCTTCCAGAAGTCTCCCACAAAGCCCTTAAAGGAAAACCCTTTAATCCAGTTATGCGCCTTGGTCAGGAATTTGCTGGCGTCATAGATGAAGGTAATCACGGAGCAGACCATATCGACCGTATCGATCAGATTGGCCAGATCATACTGTCCGCAGTCCCGCAGGAATTCGCTGAAGCTCGCTTCATTCCTCTTTTTCGTTTCCCAGGCTGCGTCGAAGTATCTGTCATTGCAGGCTGCGTTCGCCGCTTCAACCGCATGCCCCAGCTTCACGCAGGCATTCAATATGGATAGCCCTATACTGATCGCCGAGGCCGCAATGACGGCGATAGCGCAGATCGTCCCCAGCAGGGTCGCTCCGGTCAGCAGCGCCAGGGTTGCGGGGAATGCGGCAATGGCGACGACAATGGCCACAATCGCCAGCACCACCGCGAACACACCTTCAATTATTTCTTTTCCGCCGTCATAGTGGAACCAGTCCTTGAAATGCTCCTTGAAGGAATCCCACCGGTCCTTCCAGTCATGGAACGTCTGACAGATGGAGTTCCAGAGTCCCGCCCAGAATCCCGGCTTTTCCTCCATTTCCTTGTATTCGAGGCCATGCCTGTCGCAGAAAGCACGCAGATCGGTATTGATGGTGCCGATCACCTTGGCTTCATGATTCTCCGCCTTTTCCTTCAGCTCGCGGGCCTTGGTGGCAAAGGTGGAAAACGCCGAAGCCATGGTCAAAAGCTGACTGTTATACTGCGTCACATTGCTTCTGGCTGACGTAATGTTGTAGTTGTGATCCCCCGAATAGCGATCAATCTTATCAACGACCTGCTGCTTCAGCTTGTCCCAATAGGTATTCGCCCGCTTGGCCACGCCTTTTCCCGCGTTTTCGGCATATTCCGCCAGATCCTCCAGATATCCGGTATTGATCGTAATCGATGACATGTTTCCGCTCCTCCCCGACCTTTATTCTGCTCACGGAAAATCAGATCAGCCCTGTGCCAGTTCCATCTCCGCCTGTCTTGCTTCTCTTTCCATTCGCTTATAGTAGGTGTAATCGTTGTAGGCTCTGTCTTTGGCGTTCGATATCCTGGTCATCTCGGAATTAATGGATGAATAAGCGCCGTTCAACTTCGGCGTCGCCCCATAGGACTGCACCTTGTGATTGCCAATCGCGTTTGCGTTTGTGGTGAACTTGGAGGATCCGGTCAGCGCGGACTTCATGGAAGAAATGCATTTTTCGATGGACCAGTTAATGTCTTTGACGCATCCGGACTGATCCAGCCCTCCTCGAATGTCCTTCAGCTCGTTATACTGATTTCCGTACTGCTGATATTTTCTCCATGCTTCATTCTTTTTATTGGCCCAATAGTAAGACGACGCCATCTGCTAACCCTCCCTTTTTTAAACTGTCGGCAGCGATCCGGCGGCTGATTCGTCGATCACTGCGGCTGTAACTTCCTGTACGGACAGTCCCGCGGTTCTGAAAGCGTCATAGGAAACCGTGTTCCACGTATAGTTGATCATCCTTTCCCCGACAGCCTGAGCCGCCTGCGTCTGCTGTTCGCCGCTCATATCAAGCGATGATGGCGCAATCTGCTTCAGCACCCTTTGTCCAAGCTGCTGAGCCAGTTGTCCCTCCGGAATGTTATTCATGGCGCCGTCAATCCAGACGGCGGCCGTCTTATCCGCCAGGATGCTGCGCTGGACTGAACGGTACTGATCCGAACCGGCATTGTAATCTTCCATCACCGCCTGGGAGACCGACTCCGCCCTGGCGGTGCCTCTTGCCTCTGTGTCAAGCAGGGCCGGCATCTCCTCAATGACGACGCTCACCGCGTCAGCCATCCGCGAGCGCATGGCCGGACGAAGATACGGGCCGCCGACGGTCTCCTGCAGAACCGTCTCCACCACCTGCCGCATGGTTGTCTTCGGATTGCTGGAGAGAACCGCCTCCCGAGCCGCCTCCGTCGTTTCTCCCGCGGTGCTTTTTTCTGCCTTTGCCGTGTTCTGCAGGGCGACATAGGTGGCGAAAAAAAGCACTGTCCAGGGCATGGGGCGGTAGGATCTTCTGCTTGCTTCGAAAACGGGCACGTACTCCGCTTCCATGGTCGAATAAAGCTCCGCCTTCAGGGTTCTCCTCACCTCTTCAAACATCGGGTTGTAAGGAGACGGGATTTCAGAGCTCAATTCACCTTTTGCCCCGTGGGAATAGGTGTCCAGAACCGCCTGCACCGCGGTTTCCAGGATTGTCCAGAGCTCCGCCCGCATCGTTCGGAGAGCCTGAATCAGGACTGCCGCCCGCTCGTCCGGCAGCACGGAAAGGAGTCCTTCCATCATGGCCCTGAGCTGCTCCGCCAGTTCCGCGATTTTCTCCGCGTCGATGGCCGAACTCAGCTCCCCCTGCCCCGTGCGCCCGGAGTCCTCAAGCCGGGCGTTGTAGACATCCTCCACCGTGGAGGAAAGCTCGCTCTTTCCGTTGCGGAGTCTGCTCTCCACAATCGCGTCACGGGCAGCCTCTTGCAGCGCCGGAAGCTCAGGTCTGGGCTGCCTTCTGTAGTCCTCCAGCACGGCCGGCCGCTCCGCTTCCATGGTCGAATACAGCTCCGCGCCTTCCTGCCGCCTGCGGCCCTCCAGATTAGCCTCTTTTTCCGCCTCCAGCTCCGCCTCCACGGAAGGCCGCTTATCCGCGATTTCCTCAGCGTCCTCCGCTTTCGCGCTTTCCGCCTTCTTGGCCGCTTCGTCCATTCCCCGATATAGCTCCTGATCCGTCTGCCTGAAGGCGTTTGAGGTATCCTGAAGAAGCGTCTTGACGTCTTTAAAGCCGTCCTCAAAATCCTTCAGATCATCATTCAGCCTTGAAAACTGCAGGACAAAGGCCTCCGCCGCGTCTCCGTCCCAGACCGAGTCGATGCTCCTTCGGGTGGAGGAAATGTCATCCTTAATATCTGTCAGGGCTTTGTCGATTGTTTCCATGTCCCCGCATACTTTTTCCAGCTTTGAAAGATCCAGGTTAATCAGAGAATTGGCTTCAAGGGAATCGTTGGTGTTGAAGGTGTTCTTGGTGGCCACTTTTCTCACGCCTTTCTTTTGTTATCGTTAAGGAATCATTAATTTGATGTGTGAAATATCACCGGAAGCCGCAAAGTAGGCATCGTTCAGAGCGTAATTTCTCTGCAGCTTTTTCATGGATCCTACCGTTTCAAGATACTTGGCGTTTGTTAGGCGGTCACAGAAGAGGGTGGGCGATTCAGCCGTCAGGAATTTACCCAGATCGTCACCGTACCCCGGTCTGGCATTCGGATACTTCCCGAAGATGACGCAAATCTTACTGTCGCCCCGCCGCTCAACCAGTTCCAGCAGCGTGCGTGAAATAGATGAATCCTCGCTGATCTGCTGAATCAGATGGTCATCATAGATGACCAGCAGAAGCAGGGGCCACCGCCTCAGCACATCTTCTCTCGATGCGTTGTCCTCCATATCGTAAAGAATGCTCTGGCGCTTCTGCGTCTCCTGATCCAGATAATCAACAATCTCCTTCATCTGGTTCAGATCCGTCGTATAGTCCCTGACGCAGCTCAGTTCCCGAACATCTGAAAGCAGACGCTTCGTGTTGTCAAAAACCCACGCTTCCGTCTGGTGCAGGACGATGTTCTTCTGGATCTGATAAAGGATATTCCGAACCGGCTGCGACAGATCCGCCGAAGTCGGGCCGCTGATCAGCAGCGCGCTGTTCTCAAGCAGATTGAAGGTAAGGTATTCCACCGTGCTGTAATCCATCCCCAGCACCATTTCGTAAGGCGTCCTGAATCGCTCGGGAGCGGCCGCCAGGGTTTCGCCAAAGTTCAGCACGGACGGCACAACCGGAACCGCCTTGGCTCTCCCGCGCGTAGATTCCGTCCGGAGTTCAAGTGCCTTGCGAAGGGCGTTGATTCTGCGCTTGTCATCTTTGGCCAGATATTGATAATACCGTTCTTTTTCCTCCGCCCCGGCTGTTCTGGAATCAAACTCGTCGTCCAGCTCCAGGTGGAGCGGCATGCCGAACTGAACCTCAACCACCCGCTTTTCTATGGGGGCCAGGCAGCACCCCGGCACATTGTGCGGTTCAAAATTCCGGACGTTTGTCATGGCCATGTATTCCGTGGGATCGTTCACGGTCAGGCACATTTTCAGGGAGAAGGATGTCTGCATACGATAATGAATATTGTTCAGGGCCACGCCGGTCAGAATCATGGTGATGCCGGCGCTCATTCCCTCCCGCGCCAGCGCCTGCAGCACTTCGTCATACTTGTCATAATACTCTCTGAAGGCGGCGATGTTATCGATCACGAGCACCACCAGGGGCATGTCCGTTTTCCCCATCGCCCGATAGCCCAGATAGGTGCCGATGCCCTCCGCCATCATCTTCTCCCGCCGGGCGTCCATCATCTGGCGCAGGAATTTCATGGTGTTCTCGACCAGATCCTCGTTTCTGTAATCGACCACGGCGCCGACGTGGGCGCATCCTTCAAACACGCTCAGCGCCAGATTTCCCGCGTCGATCAGATAGAAATTCACCTCATCCGCTTCATAGTTCATCGTGGCCTGATGTATGATGCTGATCAGCGCCTCGGTTTTTCCCATCTGGGACGCGCCGATAATAAACGTATTGTTCTGCGCCAGATCGATCGAATAGGGACCCTGATAGTGCTCCTCCGGATCGTCATACATGGCGGCGTTGACGATCACCGTCCCCGGCTCCTTCCGATCCGGCACGGGCAGCGAATCCAGGGGAATCAGCACCGGCATCGGCGGCAGGCAGACCTGCTGCAACGCTTCGATGCCGACATCCTTACAGAACTGGATGATATAATCCCGAACCGCCTCCAGCTCGCTCCGGCTTCGGATCGATTCCCCGGAATGGTCCTTCGGCCTTTCGACAGAATACACCTGGGTCGGCTTTCCCCAGAGATTCAGCTCGTTGACCGTATACGGCCTGACCGCGTGGGAAGCCGCGCTCGGCTCCGCTCCGCCGGAATAGGCGGACTGGAACAGCTCAAAGATCTCATTGTTGCCGACCTGCAGATACGCCCGGCCCGGCTCGCGAATCTCCGCGGCCAGCGGCGTGCTGATCATTTCATTGGAATCCTCCTTGCTGGCCACCTTGAGGCACAGCCGGAAGCGGCTGTTGGATACGATCTGCGGATCAACAACGCCGGAAGGCTTCTGCGTCGCCAGAATCAGGTGTACGCCCAGCGACCGTCCCACGCGGGCTGTGGAGATCAGTTCCTTCATGAATTCCGGCTGCTCTGCCTTCAGCTCCGCAAACTCGTCCACCACGATGATCAGATGCGGCAGCGCCGCCGGAACACTTTCCGGATCCTGCTTGCGCATTTTGATATAATCATCGATTTTGTTGACGCGAGCTTTTTCAAAAAGCCGTTTGCGCCGCTCCAGCTCCGCCCGGATGGCCTTCAGGGATCGCTCGATCTCCCGTCCGTCGATATCCGTAATCGCGCCGGTCAGATGCGGAAGCCCCTCGAAGAGGTTGGACATGCCGCCGCCCTTGAAGTCGATCAGCAGATAATTGACCTCGTCCGGTGGGAAATAGACGGCCAGGTTGATCAGATAGCTCTGCAGGATTTCAGATTTTCCGGATCCTGTTGTTCCTGCCACCAGTCCGTGCGGACCATGCGCCTTTTCATGTATATCCAGATATTGTACCGCGTTTTTTGTTTTAACGCCCAGCGGCACGCTCATGCTCTTGACGATATTGGACTGGGCCCACAGTCTGGCCAGATCAAGGTCCTCCGGCGCTCTGATGCCAAGAAGCTCAAACAGGGTAATGTTTTTGGACATTTCGTTCGCCAGGCTTGACTCAACCACCCTGACGGGAGCCAGCTTGCGAACGATTTCCTCCATTCTCTCCGCCATAATTGCGCTGTACTCGAAGGTGGAATCCTGTTCAGCCGCTTTTGTATAAAAAATGGTTCCCGTATTGCCGGCGTTGTCCAGACGGATCATCTGATCGCAGCCCCTCGGAATCCGTTCTTCCGCCTCGTCCATGAAGATGAATCGCACGCCCAGGGAGGCGCTGACTTCAAAGTATTGTGAAATGGGATGATTTCGAATCGCGTCGATTCTGTATACGAAAACGACATGATATTCAGGCCAGAGGACGGGCTTTCCGTCCGTTTGTCCCGCGCGGGTTGACAAAATCCGGTACAGCACCTCCAGATACAGCTTGTTGCTCTCGTCGTCGCACAGGATGGTCCTCATGCTTGACCCGTCCCCGACGGAGCAATTCTGGAGCCAGCGAACCCAGGCAAACTGATCTGCGTCCTCTTCGCCGATCACGTAATAAAGCTTCACGTCCCTGTAATATTGCCGGACGATCAGATCCAGGGTCATGGTCTTGACCATTTCGAACAGCCATTTTCTTCGGCCGACGACGCCCAGAGCGCTGCACTGTCCAAGCCGGGCTACGATCGGGGCTTTCTCCAGATATCTGTATTTTTCGATGACCTGTTCGGCGGTGTCCACAAGCTCATCGTCCGTCTCACGGTATTCCGGCGTGTTGGTTGAAACCTTCAGAACCGCCTCCCGTTGGCCCCTTCCAAGCCGGATATCCAGGAAGTCCAGATCCTGGGGCGACCGGTCGAATAAGCCCTTATCAAAGTTTCGAATGATGTTGATATTGTCATCCTCAGACCGATAAATCCGCTCCAGAACCCGAAGCTCGTCCTGCCGTTTCAGCGTGATTTCGTCAATCTTCTTTTGGATGTATTCAAAATACCGGTTTTTTCGGTTGACGCTCTCCTCCGCGGCCTTCTTCCTGGCCTCTTTCCTCGTCAAAAATGTGACAAGGATGGATGACCCCATGGAGGCTCCCATGTACAGGGCCATCGTCAATCCGTTTCCGCCCATTCCACCCCGCATGAGGATCATCGCCAGCAGCATCGCCGCGGATGGCAGAATCCTCAGCAGCAGGTTATCTTCATTGGGTTTGTTCTGCCTGGCCGGCTGCTGAATGTCAATCTTGTCATCGGCGATCTGATGCTGAATTCTCGTGGACCGGATAAAGACCGGATAAGCCAGCGCCCCGGCGGATTCACGCACCGGAATCTCGTTCAGTCCCCGGGTCTTCGGGCTGAGGCCGGCGTCTGTAAAGAGGTTGCCCTCCATGTAATATAGCCTGACGCCGCCCAGGGTAATAAAATCATGGTCATAGAGCGGAAGGCGATGCTGAATATAGGTGGTGTTCAGATATCCGGACCCTTCGCCATAGGGTTCAATGCTCCAGTCCCTTCCCTCCCGGCTCATCCGGACGCTGTTGGTCAGCACCATCGTCCGGTCGAAGGAGATGGTGCAGTCTCCCGTTCCGATGGTCACCATATCCCGATCCATGATCTGAATTCGCAGATCAAAGCGGGTATTGACCATCTCGGAGCAGTCCCGGTCCATCGAGATCTGCATGACTTCCTCCAGCCCGCCTCCAGAAGTTCGGCACACGGAAACCTGCCCCTGATCCGTCAGCTCAAAGGAGGGGAATTCCTGATACTGCTCATTGAAGCCTTTCGCGTACAGCTTCGTCCCTTCGCCAGCCGGAATGATATCCCACCGGTCATGTTCCCGAACCAGCGCCACAGCGAAGACACCGGGGCCAAAGACCCTCCTGTCGCACTCCTCCGTGGTTCCGATCGTGTATCTTCGCTGCATTCCCAGATCCGCGGTGCGAACTGTGATGAAACTGCCGGGCAGGGAAAATCTCAGCTGAAACTGTTCCGTCATCGTTCTGCTCCCCTTTTTCAGTGTCTGGGTTCAAAAAAGATCCGTGTGCCGTTGGCGATGCCCAGCTGTTCCAGCGTCTGCTGACCGGCCAGAAAGGCAATCGGGTTTTCCGCCCTCATGTAAACCTGAGCAGGATCCTCCAGATTGATCGGCAGATCATAGGCATGGGTCAGGGCGGCCACCAGCTCCCCCGCGGTCAGAAACAGTGGAATCTGAACATCCACCGTCCTGTCACGGCTCCTGTCATGAAATTCGACCGAAACGGTATCCATCTGCGAATCCTCCCTGTTTTCCTTAATAGGCGTCCGACAGCACCTTGAACTGGTATCTCCCCGCCAGCGTGATCAGATCCCCAATCTGCAGCGGATAATCGATTCCGGGATCCAGCTTGCGGTCGTTCAGCTTCGTGCCATTTTTGCTCCCCTCGTCTCGGACGAAATACGTCGTGTGTCCATGCTGATGCTTACTGATGATCGTGCAGTGCCTGTGGCTGATCCCTTTATAGGGAAGCGGCTGAATGCACAGCACGCTGTCGCATCCCAGCAGCTGCTCCTCCTTCCGGATCGTGATCTCGACCGGCTTGGGCAGGTTCGTGGACTTGAGCCGGAGTTTGACGGTATAGACGGATGTCAGCTCCGGCGCATCCAGCTCCGGAAGGTTTTTCTTTGGCTTTCGGGGTCTCAGGAAGCCCCGAAGCTTTCCTGTCGCCGTAAGGATCCCTGTCGTCGCAGCGGCGAGAATCAGCACAAAGATCACACCGACGGCCCCGGCGAATGCGCCGCCCAGCAGCGCGGCCCCAGCGACCGCGATCAGCAGCACGAACGGGATCCAGAGGTGTTTCTTCCATCTGGCCAGGTTCTCCGAATACTGCTGAACCTCAGCGCTATACCGTCTTTCCTCCACGGAAACCATTTCCTTCAGCGTCAGGGAACGGTGATCGGACTGAATTCCCTGTCCGGGTAACTCCGACGGCTTCGGCGGAGGAGGCGGAGTCGGCTGTGAATACGCCGGTTCCCTTCCGGACCGCGGCGGTTCCCGCTGAATCGGCGGCTGCGGAACGTTCCGCTGAATCGGCTGCTGTTGTGGCTCCCGCCGTACCGGCTGTTGTGGGGGATCCCGCCGTACCGGCTGCGCAGACTGTCCCTGAACTCCCCCCGATCGCCCTGCCGCCCCGGCGTTCCATCCGCCGGTTCCGGTGCTTTGCACAGCGTTCCGCCCGGTCGACGTTCCGGGAACCTGTCCGACGTTCCGTCCGGCCGGCCCGCTGCTTCCCATCGGTCTGAAGGGCGCCGCGGGAGCAACAGAGCCTGTTCCTCCGTTTCCTCTCTGCTGTCCCATGGGAATAAAGGGCACATTTCCACCGCCGCCCGCTATGCTGAAGCCCTGCGGCGACCCAACACGCTGCGGAGGACTTGCCGGTTCGTTATCCAGCTCATCTTCGGTCGGAGCGTCCGGGGTGACATTTACCTGCTGCGGCTTCCGGGTGGCATTCCGGCTGGAGGGAACGTAGGTCTTCGTGTCCCCGTCGATGGTGGGCATATCCGGGCTGAAGCCCTGAATCGGCGTCTGCTCCTCCGAAGTCTGATATCCCATCCCCCCCACGCCGCCGTTGTTGTCGATGGTCGGCGCATCCGGATTAAAGAAGCCTTTCGTCATCCCGCTGTTCTGCTCATTGCTCATGAGTCCTTAACTCCATTGCACTTTGATAAAGCTCTTTCCAATCTGCAGCTGGCTTCCCTGGGTCAGCTGTCTGGTCTCGAGATGGATCCGTTCCCCGTCGACAACGGTATAATGGCTGGAGGTATCCTCATAGCTGACGGATCTGGCGTTGTAGCGAAAAATGCCATGGCTCCTGGATACGCTCAGATCCTCCGTATCGGTCACGATATCCGCAGAAGATCCCCGTCCGATCACAAGCTGTTCCCCGTCCTGAACGTTGTAGGAAACATCCCGGCTGATCCCCTGGGGATTGGTGATCATCAGGGACAGCACGCATCCCTCCGGATCGACCGTCGGGGCGTCCAGACCGGTGGAAACGCTTTCCGCCACTTCATCCGTGGGCGCGTCCACAGATACGTTCACGGACGGTGCGGACGGCATAAACGAAGGCGCTCCCGGTTTTTTGCTTCCGGATTTCTTCTGGCCCTTCACGAGCAGAACGATCACCACGATCACGCCGATCAGAATCAGGGCGGCGGCGGCCAGCAGAATCCACATGGGAATATCCCGCCCGAAAAGTTCATAATGTCCGGTCACAAATTGCTTCGTGTTTTCAAACAGGTTGAGCGCCGGATTCTCCGTTTTGGACTCCAGTACCTTTTTCTGCTCTTCCCAGCTTACCTCCCCGCCGTCCCACTCGAGGCCGGAAACCTCGCAGAATCTTCTGTACGCTTTCTGCGTCGGCTCATCAAAGAATCCTGTCTTGTATTTATCCTGAATATCCCGGAAATACTTCAGCTTGTCCAGGGCTTCCTGGAAGACGACCACCTGCTCCTTTTCCTGGTCCGTTCCGGGAACCAGCACGCCGGGCGGATCCTGTGCCGGCCGGGCGTCCTCCCGGAGAATGGCCTGATAGGTTGCTTTATCCAGATACTTATCGGGCTCGGACAGCTTGTTTCGCTGCGCAAAGAGAATGGCCGCCTTTCGGAAAGCGTCCGGGTTGTCTTCCTGCTCCAGATATCCCAGTTCTTTCAGCCTTTGAGCCGCGCTGATCGCTTCCGGAGACTTCAGATCCTCCGCCGAGAACGTGAACTGAAGGTCCAGAATCGGGGTCGCAGTCGGCTTTGGGTTCTGATGAAGGAGGAACTCGTAAGCAGTTTTGGTGATTCCCGCGCCTCTGGTGGGCCTGGGAATAGCGTCCTTCTGAACGTTCAGCGACTCATAGTATTCATAGAACGCAAGCACAGCGTTGTTTGTTTCGTCTGTATACTGACTCCATACAATCCGGGACGGATCCTCCACAAAAAACCGATCCGCCAGCGCGTGATTCAGTTCGGCGATCAGATCGGGATCATCCGAGCTGTAGCTGATATAAGCCGGATTCGGATCTGGCGTCGGCTCCGGGGTCGGTTCCGGCGTCGTCTTCGGAAGCGTCGCCTCATCGCAGAGGACCTCAAAAGCCCTCCGGGTGATGCCCTCGCCCGCGTCCGGTCTGTTCAGGCCCTCGTTCGGATGATCATTGTAGAAATCTTCCACCGCCTGCTGGGTCGCATCGCTGTATACGGAAATATCCAGATCCGCTTCCAGATAATATTTATCCTTCAGCGCCCTGTTCAGCAACCGAACCAGGCTTCTGTCCTCCGTGTCATATCCGATATACAATCCTCTTTCAGGATCAACTGTCGGAACCGGCGTGGGTTCTGGCGTGGGGGAAGCGGTCGGAACCGGCGTCGGCGTGACAACCGTTCCGGCATTGGCCGCTGCCATCAGCTCCTGATAGAGCTCCAGCGTCATCCCGCCCTTGGCGGGAATCCGGCTTGTGCTGATCCCGTTCATGCTGTAGTACAGGTTGACGGCGCTTCCGGTGGTCATGTCCCACATACCGCTGGGTTCCGCGTCCGACGGCATAAAGCCCAACTGAATCAGCACCCGCTGCAGTTCCCAGATATCGTGCTCGTTTCCGGTACCTTCCCCGACAAACTGCGGATTGATTTCAGGCGTCGGAGTAGGTTCAGGCGTCGCGGTCGGTTCAGGTGTTGGAGAAGGAATCAGGCTGAAATTCAGAGAGATCGCGTCCTGGCTGGCCCCCTTCTGACTTCCCGCCAGGCTGATGGTCAGGTTTTCGCCCTGCGCGGAATAGATTTCCGGGCCGAGATCCAGCCGGCTCTTATAGATGAGGTTGCTGAAGGGAACCACGCAGTCCCCGGCGATGGAATCCACATTCTGAATGGTCACCGTCTTGCTGGCGCCCATCGCCAGCTTTCCGGCAAATTCGATGAATTTTCCTTCATCCTTGGTCGGTGTCAGATGGAGGCAGTAGAAAGGAAGCGTGAAGGAAAGCTTCTGTATCTCCGCAAGACAGGTGTCCGCCGTTTTGCTCGGCCCCCGCGCCGCGCCGTCCGTAATCAGAATCATGACCATTTCCCGGGCCTTCTTGGCCTGATACATTTCCTGAGCAAAGGCAACGCCCTTGGAAATGGCTTCCCAGGTGTATTCCTTGGTGCTGGCGCTCGATGCGCCGGTTCCCAGCACGCTGTTATAGGCCTGCTCCCAGCCTCCCTTCAGAACAAATTCCGTATTTTTCCCCAGATCGCCCTGGCGGATCCCGATAAAGGCCACGGAGTCATAATTGGACATGCGGCGAATAGCGCCTTCAATCAGCGGTCTCGGATCCTTCACGGTCGCCTGAGAATAGTAGCTCGTATTGTCAACGACAAAGATGTATCCAACACCCTCCGTTGTGCTCAGATTCGTCTCCCGAAGCGGAATTCCGCCGTAGTTGTAAATCACCCGGCCGGAGGAAATCTGTTCATCCGTCGCAAACCAGACTTCCAGCGCGTCCCCGTTCTGCTGCGAGTCCAGGATCCTCCATCCGGACACATCCCCCCAGGCGGAAAGCGGCGCCGTCAGAAGCAGAACCAGCGTCAGCAGCAGTAGCAGGCGTTTTTTACCATCCATGTCCTCAATCCTCCGTGGCCCAGGTCAGGCTTTTGATAAATTCCTTCTGATTTTTGACCTGCGCATTATTGTTCTGAATTTTCAGCTCAAACGGCCCGAATGTGATATCGCCGCCGTCGATCTCAAGCACAGCCCAGTAAGTGCCGTCCTCGACCTTGACCTGCTTGAACTGCATGATCCATCCGCCTTTTTCATAGGCGGCGGCATCAAGATTCCGGGCATCCGTGCCGCAGGAGGTCGTCCCCGGCAGCCTCTTCCTGAATTCCTTCCTTGAGGAGCTTGCGGCGGCCGCCGCGTTGACGCAGGCCTGCTCCTCGTACAGCGTAAGCCTTCCGCTGCCGATGGCTCTGGTCGTGTCGTCATAGTAGTTGTATAGCCAGCCGCTCAGGCAGATCGCCTTCGGGCTGTAGCTCAGGCTGGGGGCGTCCATCCCCATGTCATAGCCGTCTCCGCTGTCCTCCACATGCATGACGGTGCCGCCTGACGCCTCCTCACCGGAACAGGTCAGCGACCAGCTTTCCACGACCTTGCTGCCGACGACAAGCCGTAGCGTGCAGGGCCCTTCCTCCGCCAGAGATATATCCAGCGTCCCCTTTTTCAGCCGCCAGCCTTTGTCGGCCTGATGTCCGCTCAGCTTATCGGCTACCCACTGCAGATCGTTGCCTGTGACCGGGCTCAGATTTACACGCGCGACAATGATGTCGTTCTGTACCAGCTGCACCGAAGCTGAATCTGCCGCTGCTTCGTAACCGGCCGCGGCATAAGCCTGAATCTGCAGTGTGCCGCTGAAGCTGTCCCCATCATGCACTTCGTTCTCGTTGGCGTCCACCACGGACTGAATCGTACCGCTGATCTCATCCCGTTGCTCCTGCACCTGGATCGAACGGACGCTCTGATTGCCGTAGGGATCCGTCACGGTTACGACAAACTGATCCCCGGCAGCCCTGCCGGCCGGCAGCTCGATCATCGTCACCGTTCCGCTGACGCCAGTAAGGGTTTTTTCGGCTTTAATCTGCCCCGATTCAGAAATCAGCGCCCAGTGAATCGTGCAGTCCGATTCAGTCAGCCTGCAGGACAGCTCATCCGGGCTGTGCTCATAGAGGATTTCAGGCTGCAGATCCGGCTGTTCAACGCTCGCGTCGCACCATGTGTGAAGGATCAGATTATTGCCCCGGCTGTCTTCATACTGAATCAGAATATCCGTTTGCTTCTGATCGCTGACAGGCAGGGCAATCATGGTCTCCCATTTTCCGTCCTCTCCCACCGGGATCTGCAGCACCTGATCCTCGAAGCTGCCGGATTCCCGGATGGTGGCTGTCAGCAGTTTGTTTCTGGAAGCGGTTCCGGACAGCGTCAGCTCCGCGGATTCAGGGCCGTACAGAATGGTCCTGTTGTTTTCATACTCATTGAGCTGAATGTTTTCCCGCGTGACGGCTTTGACCTGATCGTTCCAAGTCGTGGAGTTGCCGTAGGGATCGGTTTCAGAGACGGATACCGCATCCCCGGCCGCCAGCTGCAGGTGATCAAACAGGAAGGAACCGTCTCCCTTCGTCGTCACACTCGCGACAGGTTCGTTGTTGATGAAAAGAACGATCTCCGCGCCGGCCTCAGCTGTTCCGCGGATCGATGCGCTTTCCTCCGTCAGCTCGCCCGTGATTCGAATGGCGTCGGCGATCCTGTCCACCCGCAGGACGACGGGATCTGAGGTGTTTTCGCTTTGCTGAATATAACGGAACTGCAGTTCCGCCTGAACGCTTCCGGAAGGAATATCCTCCGCGGTCAGCTGAACCGAGGCCGCTCCGGTCTCATCCAGCCTCACGGTTTTCCAGACAACGTTGTTTCGCAGAAACTCCAGCTCCTGCCCCGCGCTACCGATGACGCTGATCGTGGCCGTTCCCTGCAGCCCGATCGTCCGGTCGGCATCCCCGCCTGTTACGGCATGACTGGTAACCATCTGAACCGTGAGAGGGGTCAGCCTAGGATTGGTCACCGACAGGCGCAAGGGCGTCTCGGATGTAACGTCAACCGCGATATAGCGAACCTGCAGCGACAGCTCTGTCGTTTTTTCCAGCTCCGGCTTCCAGGTTTCCAGGCTGTTGATTCGATAACTCCATGTCCCGTCCGACCGGACAACAATATCGTTTGGCTGCTCCTGGTCATTGATCAGAATGCGCAGGTGCTCGCCGCTTCTGGCTGTACCGGTCAGGGTGACCGCCTCCGTATAGCGAAGCGCCAAGCTGCGTTCGGTTCCTTCCTCGAACCTGATGGTCGGAATACTGTAGGTCTTCGGCTTGGAAATAAAGATGGTAACCGGATTGGACTGGTATTCCTTTCCGCCAAACTGAAGCTCCATTCGGGCGGTATATCCGGTGGAGCTTCCTTCCTTCCGCTCCTCCGCGATGTCTCCGGTGTTCAGGCTCAACTTCCAGGAGCCGTCCTCCTGATCCGCGGTGGCCGTGATTCCGGATGTCAGGTTCCGGCTCTGACTGTCCCGCTCGCTGAACACCCGAAGGGTCATTGTGGCGCCCGCGTCCGCCGTTCCCTCCAGCACGATCTCGTTCCCTTCCGTGACGGTAATCGGGCTGACCGTCGCAATAATCGGGGTGTGATCCGTTTTGCCGACCTGCACGTTGCTGATAAGGGTTAAATGCTCCGACTGAAGGGCGGTCTTCGCGTTATACCGGGCATAAATATCAAAAGGAACCTCGCTGTTTGTCACATAGCCGCTAATGCCGCGGATGGCGGAAATCTCATATTCCCACTGACCGTCCTCTCCTGCTTCAGCTGAATATATATCTGTCCCAATCATCAGCGAAAGGGTTTCACCGGGTTCGGCGGTTCCCCGAATGATCGTTCCGAGATCCGCTTCCCGAATCGTCAGGCTCGTGCTTCCGTCCTCAAAGGAAATCGTAATCGGTTTAAACTGCCTGGTCACCTTCAGCGTCAGCTCATCGCGGCTGCCGGTCCCTGAACCGATCGCATACTCGCTGTTATAACCCGCGCTGATATGGTAGGTTTTTTCCGCTTCTCCTTTAGCAAAGGCTATCTCGGATGTGTCGATCGTCAATAACCAGCCGTCCGCTTCGCAGACCGTTTCCTGGTCAATCCCCTCTTCCGCGGAGAAAATCCTCACCTTTTCCCCGGGCTGGCCTGTCCCCTTCAGCGTGATCGTCTCTCCCCATTCCACACTCTGATAGGTTCCCGCCCAGTCCGCGTATCCCAGTGTCAGCGGCGCAAATTCGCGGCTGACAATCAGATCCACATAATCCGAAGAACGCCTGTGATCCTGGGCTCCATATTCCACGAATGTCTCAAACTTGGCAGAACGGTTTTTCTCTACCGGCAGCCCAGAGGTATCAAACTCGATCTGCCAGTTTCCCTGGCTGTCAGCCGATGTTTCTTCTGATTCGAATTGCTGTTCTCCCCCGGCCACCCGCACGATGAGCCTGACATTTTCGTTCGGCTGGGAAGTACCCGACAGGCCGTAGCTCCCGCCATAATCAATTCTGACCTCCCGCTCTGCCTGGCTGAGGGTAATTTCCGCCCAGCTGTCTTCCGGTCGCCCGGAGAAAAAAATCAGGACAATGCCCAGAATCAGCGCGGTCAAAAGGATCGCAAGAGCTCCCAGCAGGACCCCTCTCCTGCCCTTTCCGTCCTTCTCCCCGATGAGTGGAAGCAGCTTTCTCCGGAATTCTGCAGCGGTCTGGATACGGCTGGCCGGATCCTCCGCGGTCGCCTCCATCAGAATTTTGTCAAGCGCCGCCGGAATTTCCTGATTATTTGCCGCTGCGCGAACCGAAGGCAGCGTGCGTCCGTTCAGCTGACGATCCACATTCCCTGTGATCATCTTGAACAGGACGACGCCCATGGCATAGATATCGCTATAGGCGCCCTGTTCCCTGTTTTCCGCCTGCTCTCTGGGGGTATAGGCCGGCTTACGTGACCGCCAGAGGCTTCCCGGATCCGTCTGCGCCTTGTCCAGTGGCTCCGCGCTGCCGAAATCGATCAGCCGGATGGTGTTGTCTGTGCACAGAAATATATTGTTGCAGCTGATGTCCCGATGGATAATGTTTTTTTCATGAAGCTTCTGCAGGGCATCCAGCGCCTCGACCACATAATGCACCGCGGCGTCCCATTGGAATGGTCCGTAGAGCACGTTGTGCATATAATCGTCGAGCGTATATCCCTCCAGGTATTCCATCAGGATGTAGGATGTGCCGTTTTCCTGGAACTGATCGATTCCCTGGACAATGCCGGGAATATGCCCTTCCGATGCCCGGATCATCATCCTGGCTTCATGAAGGAAGTGCTCCCTCGTTCGTTCTACGTTGGCCGCTTCGCTTTCGGGATAAACCGGCTCGAGCTTGTAGTTTCGGGAGGCTCCCTTTGGAAAATACTCTTTGATGGTTCGGCGAACATCCATCTTGGTGTCGTAGGCGATATAGGTAATGCCATAGCCCCCGTGACCTAGGGCGCGCCCGATAATGAACCGCCCATCCTCTCCCAGCCGGGTTCCCGGCTGAAGGTCTTCCTGATGAAGCGGAACATAGGGAATCCGGCTTTTGCAATGAGGGCAGACCGGCACTTCCGTATCAAGCTGTAACATACAGGAATAGCAGAACAAGACCGGGACACCCCCTTTCTAACCAGATTTCCTCAAAACCCCAATTCTGAACCGGCGGAACTTACTGCGTCGTATTGATGGTTGCGGTATTTTCATGCAGCAGTGTGAGGGCGGCAAGCGATGCAGGGGTCGCCATCGGCAGATGCAGCCCCAGAACATCCACAACAATCACCGTCGCGTTGTCCTTCCCGGACATCTCCAGCGCCACCTCAACCATCTGCCTGGCCGCGTCCATGGGGGACGCGTTATTGTAAAGAATATGCTCCATCTGCTCGTGGGGAATCAGATCGCTGATCCCGTCCGAACAGAGAAACACCCGATCGTTTCCGCACAGGGAGCAATTCTTATGAAACACGAAATCCTTGCTGATCCGATCCTGAGGCATACCGAGGTAATGATCGATTTTATTGCTGTCCGGATGCTTTCTCAGCTGCTCCCGGGTCAGCTGACCCGTCAGCATCCTCTGATACAGCTGGGTCTGATCCATGGATACCTGATTCAGGATGCCGTTTCGAAGAACATAGACCCGGCTGTCGCCAACGTTGGCTACATGCATCGTGCCGCCCGTCAGATAGGCCAGCGCCATCGTCGTACCCTCTTTGTTCTTTCCTTCCTTTTGATTGGCATCCTGCTGAATTTTTTCGCTGATATCCCTGGCAAAGCTGTCAATCTGAAGGGAAATATCCTGAATGGAATAGGGCTTATCCAGCTTACCGATTTCCTGTACAGCCAGCCCGGCAGCTCTCTCTCCGCCCTCCAGTCCGCCCATGCCGTCACAGATGCACAGCAGATGGTGTTCTCTGATTGAGTCAACCCGGAAGGCCGCGCCCTGATTCACCTCTTTGAAGTCCATGAAATCCCCGTTGAAGTAGAAATTATCCTCATTATTTCCGCGAACGCAGCCAATGTGGCTGATCACCGCGCCCCGCAGCGTGATTTCATCCTTAACGCTCTGTGCAGCCTTTCCCATGTTCTTATCCCCGCTTCAACTCATCTGTTCTCTTCCGGCAATGGCGGATTCACTTCCGCGCCTTCTATTCCACCGAACTGCCTTTTTCTGATTCTGGCGCTGTCTTTTACTGATCAGGCGACTGACCCGCGCCATCCGGGCTTTCCACGTCTTCCGGTTCTTCCGCTTCTTCCGCGCCTTTCTCGCCGCTTAAGTCCGAAATCGCTTCCTTTATGGAAATCAGGCCGTCGTTCTGATACGAATACTTATCCTTTCCGCCAACCATCTCGTGATCGGACAGAAATTGATTGATCGCCCTGCAGAAAGGCTCTGTAAAGGATCCGTCCAGTTCGATTAAAGGTTCAGCGACAGCATAGGCCGTTGAAAATTCCTGAAGCTTTTCGTTCAGCGTCTCCGCATCACGCATCATGGCTTTCAGCAGCTCTTCCGGCTTCAGCTCTGCCCGCTCGCCTCCCAGATTTCTGTAAATGATATCGAGCCTGTTGGAAACCCACTTGATATTATGCTTTACGCTCTGAAAAATGCCGTCGCCGGACAAATCCGGCCTGGGCTGAGGATTTGTCGCCTCTTCCTGAACCGTATGGAGCAGGTATTCCCGCACATTCTCCAGCGCTGCGCGATCTTCGTCCCCGTCTGCCAGTTGATCCGCTTCTTCCGCCTTTCGCACAGCTTCATTCGCTTCCGTTTCTTCGCCGGGCGCTTCCTCATCGGGCGCTTCTTCACCTGGTGCTTCCTCCGGCAACTTTGCGTTCAGTTCGCCAAAGAGCATCAGCGTCATCAGCTTGTCCTCTTCCGTCTTCCGAAGAAACGCAACAATATCCTGGACGCAGCCGGAATCCGGAACATCTCCGTTTTCCTTCTCCGCCTTTTCGTACTGCTGTTCGTAGTATTTCATCAGCTGCCTGAATTCGGACCCCATATCGTCAACGCTTTTGATGGCATTTGTGAATGCAAACTCTTCCTGCTCCTCCGCGTTTTCGGAATCGCTGGAAAATCTTTTGAAAACGCTGAGGGCCAGTTCAAAATCATTATTCTCCTCAAGTCCCTCCGCCTTCTTGTCATCCTCAGTGTACTGCTTCATATACAGGGCCTGATATACAAGCTTTTTCATGCGGGTCCAGGCGGGCTCATCCTGTCCGTCCGGGCAGAAGACAATTTTAATTGGCAGGCTTGCTTCGTTTGTGCCATTTTCGAAACGGTAATCCGGATTCAGAAGCTTAACGGTCACCGCTCCTTCATCAAAATCACGCTCCGCGAGTGTTCCCGTCACGAACCACTCGCACTGGGATGAATCAGCATCCTCCAGAAGAATGGTATAATGACGCGAATTCTCAGCGTCCTGACTCTCTGAGGATTCAGTGCTGATCCGAATCATCTTTTCGATGTCCTGATTGTCAAAAAAAGGAATGTTCCCGGCGAAGGGTTCCTCCCAACGGGGCGACGGGATCACCTTCGGCTCAACAACAAGGATTCCCGGCTTAACATCTTCCGCAAAGACATACCCCGGACTCAGCTGAATCAGATCGCTTGTGATTTCATATTGCCCGGCGTGAATCCATTCCTCTGCGCTGTCCGCATTGAGCGTGAAGATATCGCTGCTCTGGGCGTTCCCGACGGATGTCTTGACAGAAATCTTCACCCTTCCGCGCCAGTCCTCCCCGTCATAAACAGCCGTTTTTGCGTCCGGACTGATCATAATTTCCGTTACTTCGACCGGCTTTGGCGTTTGCGTAGGTACAGGCGTGGGCGTGGCCGTTGGTGCCGGCGTCGGTTCCACCGTCGGGGACGCGGTCGGTGTTGCCGTAGGCGCAGCCGTCGGTGTTGCTGTAGGGGTAGCCGTCGGTGTTGCCGTGGGGGTGGCCGTCGGCGTCGCCGTGGGGGTAGCCGTCGGCGTCGCCGTGGGCGTGGCTGTCGGCGTGGCCGTGGGGGTGACCGTAGGTGTCGCTGTGGGCGTGGCCGTCGTTGTCGCCGTGGGCGTGGCCGTTGGTATTGCCGCGGTCGTCGCCGCAGGTGATGCAGTCAGCATCGGCGCAGGCGCTTCCGTTAGCACAGTCGCGGACTCTGCGGCATTTTCACCGTCTTCCTTCTGGCCGTTCAGGAAAGGGAATGAGAATAAATCCAGTCCGTTCAGAATCTTTGTCGCAGCCCAGGTTCCGGCGATCAGCGCAAGCGCCGCGGCAATGGCCAGAAAAATTCTGCCGACCCTTTTCCCCCCTGCGGCTTCCGTCCTGACGCCAGCGCCCCGGTATTCCCTGTTTCTCGGCATAGCTGGATAAGGAATCCCCGTGATGGTCATCTTCGGACGTCCTACCCCGTCTCGGAAGAGGATCGGATCGTCCGCCAGCTGCTCAGCCAGGATGCCAAGATTTCCTTCGCCGGCGTCATAGACCCTGTAAACCGTATTGTTGGCCTCAAAGGATTTAATCAGCGGGAGACAGCGCTGCTGTCTGCTGCTCAGGAAAAGCTTCTTCGCTTCCTCAACGCTTTCCGGATGCTTTACGACCGATGTTTCCTCATGCCCGGAAATCCGCCCCATGGTCACATAGGGCAGGAATTCCTCCAGGATCACGCGCCGTTCCGTATCCTCCTCGATCGCGGCGTAGAACTGAGCCTGCCGGTTGGACGTCAGAACAACTCCGACCAGATACTGATCCAGTCTGAAGCCCAAAGGCAGGGCTCGTTCTGATTCCTGATGTTTGGAAAGATCAAATCCACAGTTGGGACACTTATCCTTCCATCGGAGAGGTCTACCACATCTCGGACAGTACTGCATGCTCACGGTCTGCACCTCACTGCTGCGTTTCCCTTAATCTGTCAGTTAAAGAAACTGGTCAGTCTTCCGGCATCGGGTATTTCCGCTGTCTGTTGAAGTAGAAATCTCTGATCGCCTTCTGCTCCTCATCCAGCTGGAAGGAATTATGCAGCATCTCAACCGGAATATTAGCTTCCACATAAGCGCTGACCCAGTATCCGTAGAAGGCCCTTTCCGCTTCCGCAACAGAATCTCCGGCTTCTCTGAATTCTTCCATGGAGAATCCCTTCGTCTGCGTCCTGAGAATCGTAACCTTCTGGCCGGCCAGATCCACCCCTTCCGCCGGATGGAAGACGGATTCGATCTTACCGTTCGCCAATCGCAGATCCACTTCGCCGATATGGAAGGCGCAGGAAGCAACCAGCGGAACCGTCACACCGCGCAGCAGCTCTTCCTCCGTATAGAGGCCCGCCATCAGCCATTCAGGGAAATCCCGGTTCGTATGGGCTGTTGTATGGGTCGTTCCCATAGCATACGCGTCCAGAGTCAGCTTTCCGCTGGCCGGGCTCTTCTCCACGGTCATCGTCTTATCGATCTGGTTGCCGGAAAGATCCGTCGCAACGATACGGACAGTGCTTCCCTCCTCCAGCTGCGCCTTTCTGGCGGCGAATACGGTGAATCCGTCCCGCTTACGGTTGGAAACCTTCTCGCCATCCACATATACCTCCACGCTGGATCCGGGCTCCGCGATGCCGGGAATAACCCAGTTGTCCTCTGTGATGACGGGCATGGTAATGATCAGACCGTCCGCTTTGTCATCATAATAGAAGGTGTACTCGGTTGATCCGATCAGGTCGTCATACTTGGCCGCGGTCAGAATATCCTTGTCGTCCGGGAAGACATTGGTATCCACAATGAAGGAATATTCCCCCGTACTGGCCTGCGCCCAGGTGCCGGAGGCCGTTGTCGTATCGGAATTCCTCGTAAGTCCGCGGCCGTCGGCCGTCAGGTCCGTATGAATCAGTTCCCAGCCTGTGCCGGTAATCGTAATGCGAATCTGCTGAGGCCTTTCCGACATGTCGATCCGCTCCTGGCTGCCGGCAATCCGGATCGGCTCCACCAGGATTTCGATCGGCGCACCTGTGGACTGTCCAATATCAAAGTTGGTTTGGGTGACATTGCAAACCAGGTCCGTATATTCCATGCTCAGCGCACCGGCTCCGGAATGAATCAGCTGCGGATTGCTGCCGCTGTTCCACTCCACGGGTCTGGTCACATTAAAGGCAGAATAGTCGCGCACGTCAAAGAATTCTTCCGTGTTAACTTTCACCGTCTCGCTGAACTGAATGTACTCCAGTCGTCCAGCCTCCGGTACATGGAAGGTAACCTCCATATCCCGGTTCAGGAAGGACGCGATGGAATCTTCAATCTGCGGATTCTGGCTGTCAAAGTGGATCGGGATTTCAATAGAGGCAGGATTCCTTCCCTCCGCTCCGCGGTCTTCCAGGTTGGAAGCGTCCGCGTAAGCCAGGACAATCGTCAGATCCGTGTTATGCGCGAGTGATATGGAGCCTTCGCCGCCTTCCGCCGTCAGCACACCACCGGAGCTGATGTTCAGGTTCATCGTGCCGGTGTACTGAGCCGGCGTCAGATCGTAGTTGCTGAACCTGGTTCCGGAAATTCTGCCAGTGATCGTCTCATTGCCGACAGTCACATTGATCAATTCTCCAGGTTCTCCGCTGACATCCATTGTTCTGGCGCTCTGATTCTGATTCGGTCCGAAGCGATAGACATCCGCGTAGCTCACAACTGAATCCGCGCTGAGCACAGTGACGCTTGTTGTCTCATTCTTCAACGGGATGACTGGATATCTTTCAATGACGTTCAATCCCAGCGCTACATACTGCGGATCCGCACTTTCGTCAATGACACCGCTCATGCCGTCTGCCTCATTGATACTCTCTTCAAGATACTTGAAGTTACTCGTATCATTCAGCACAACCCAGATTGGATAGGTTCCCGCATTGATGATCTCTGTTACGCTGGCTCCGGAAGAATTATGGAAATCAAGACTGATTTCTTGAGCTTCGCCTGGACCATTGAGTATGAAATCGTCTATTTTAGGAGGGGCTACCAGTTCTTTGATATCTGAAGACACCGTTTGAGCCTTTGTCTTGGCCGTTATTATAAAATAATGATGCGGTGATTTTACTTCGGCGTCGTTGATTCCGGTTCTCTTCACCCAATCCTCGTGGTCATAATCCGTATAGACTTTATGTCCGGCATCTTCATCATTTCCATCTTCTGAAATTGTGACAGACAATATTTCTGCCTTGTGAACAGTCAAGTTTTTTATCAACAATTTTTCTGATTTCAGTTGGAAATTCTTTGCACCATGTTCTGTCAGTTTCCATATAACACTATAACTACCAATTCCACTTTCTGTCATAGGATTGGCATCAATCATCTCGCCACTTGCCGTCTGATCAAATTCATATTCAGGCTTAGACTCAGACCACCCAGAGTCTACAGTTTTATTATCATTCAGCGTAAGGTCAATGGTATCACTCGAATCAGAAGGATCGGTATCTTCTGTTTTGACAGTTATAATATTGATTAATTCTTCCCTTGAAATATCATATGTTTTAATCTGATCCGCCCAGTCATTCCTATTATAGTACGTATGGTTATAGGTAAGTTCCGCAGAA
>JAFRHH010000047.1 GCA_017433405.1 Clostridia bacterium
ATATAATTATTTGCGTAGGCACAGACTGTTTTTATGATGCCGCTCCTGCTGACTATCGATTTTTTGTATTCAATCTGATCATCTTCTACAGCACAACGGTCAATGATGGAAGGCAGGTGGGGTCCATGAAATTTGAAGATGCTGCCAGCGAAGCCGCTTTTAATCGATGTATGGATTTCCTCGCACGAATGATTATCAAATACGGAGATCAAATCAGTTTCCCCGAAACCCTGGCTTCCAAAGAAGTTGGGACAGGCACTGGCAGGGACGTTGCAGGCATCCCTGCCTCTTTTTTTGTCTTGACGCATGATAATTCAAATGCTAATATGCTGTTGGGACAATATTATTCCTCGGTTGGTTCTTTTTCACAACCATTTTCATGGAAGGTCGCATGAAAGCCATCAAATGCTATCTGTACACCAGAGTTTCCACAGCTATGCAAGTAGACGGATTCAGCCTGGATGCACAGAAGGATCGCCTGAGAAAGTATGCTGATTATCAGGAAATGCATATTGCCGGTGAATACTGTGATGAAGGAAAGTCTGGCAAAAACGTGGAGGGAAGACCGGAATTTCTCCATATGCTTCGTGATATTGAGTCTGGAAAAGATAATGTTTCCTATGTGCTGGTCTTTAAGCTGTCACGCTTCGGACGGAACGCTGCGGATGTGCTGACCTCATTGCAACGGATGCAGGATTATGGTGTCAATCTGATCTGCGTGGAGGATGGTATTGACAGCAGCAAGGATTCCGGAAAGCTGATGATCTCCGTTCTCTCCGCTGTTGCAGAGATTGAGCGTGAAAATATCCTTGTTCAGACAATGGAAGGACGAAGACAGAAAGCCCGAGAGGGCAGATGGAACGGCGGTTTTGCACCGTATGGATACAAGCTGGAAAACGGACAGCTTCTGATTGAAGAAGAAGAGGCCGAGGTTGTCAGAATTATATTTGACAAGTATATCCACACAACCATGGGCTCCCGGAAAATTGCCAGCTGGCTGAATCAACACGGGTATAAAAAGGTAAAGAGGCAGAATAATATGCTGGATTCTTTTACCGGCGCCTTTGTTGTCGGTGTGCTGGATAATCCTGTTTATGCAGGAAAGATCGCCTATGGCCGCAGACGAAACGAAAAAAAACAGGGAACCCGAAATGAATACCATGTTGTAATGACTGATGATTACATGCTTCACGACAGCATTCATGCTGCCATCGTGTCAGAGAAGGACTGGCAGCTGGCTCATGCCCGCAGAAAAACCACACATGTATCGCATGATAAAATCCATAGTCTGGAGCATGAACATATCCTGACCGGGTTGTTGAAATGTCCTGTATGCGGCGGAAACATGTACGGTAACGTAAACAGAAAAAAGAAAGGCGATGTAGAATACTACAAAGATTACTTCTATTACGCCTGCAAGCATCGCCTTCATATGGACAGCCGTCGCTGTGATTATCATCACCAGTGGGGAGAAGAAATCATCAATGATGCTGTTGCAGACACTGTCAAAAAGCTGGTACAGAATACTGTCTTTAATGCCGCAATCCGCGAAAGAATCGGTAAGCAGATCAACACAGAAGATGTAGAAAAAGAACTGGACGAGTTACGGAAACGCCTCCGGCAACTGATCGGAACAAAGGACCGTATTGGCCAGCAAATAGATGCCCTGGAATACGACGATCCGCATTACAACCGTAAATACCAGGATTTACAAGAACGCCACGATAAAATCTATGATGAAATTGCCCAGGCAGAAGCCTGTATCGCCGATACTCAGGCACAGCTGCTCAGCATTCAGCAGCAAAAAATCAGCAGCGATAATGTTTTCCAGTTCCTTCTGTATTTTGATAAACTCTATGATCATTTCACCGATGCTGAGAAAAAAGAGTTTATGGCCGCCTTTATTGAGCGCATCGAAATCTATCCCGAGCGCCTTCCTTCTGGCCGGATTCTCAAGCATATTGACTTCCGTTTTCCCGTGTTTTATAAAGACCAGGAGATTACCGGAATTGGTTGGGACAACTCAAACGGCGTCGAGACAGTTTTTGTCCGCGAATCACGCCAGCGTGAGCGGCAACAAAATCGTCATGCGATCCAGAAGAAAGAATGGATCGGAGACCTCTGCGATAAGGCAAAAGAGATCATTACGCTGATTGTTGTGTAAGCGGTTGTTCCGCAGGCGTTGACTGAAAAGGAAATAATGGATATGATGCCGAGTGTGAGAGAGCTGGAAGAGACAATCGGAACGGAAGGGAGCGGAAGGGAACATGATCAGGGTTGCATTTTTCGACACGAAGGCCTATGACCGGCCTTCTTTTGAGCGCTACGGGGCTGAGCATGACATCCGGTTTAAATTTCTGGAAACAAAGCTGACCGAGGATACCGTGGAGCTGGCCAGGGGCAGCGAGGCTGTCTGCGTGTTCGTGAACGACACGGTGAACGCCGCGGTGATCGACCGGCTGTATGAATACGGTGTTCGCCTGATTGCCCTGCGGTCCGCGGGCTACAATAATGTGGACGTGCGCGCGGCCTTCGGCAAGGTGCACGTGGTTCACGTCCCGGCCTATTCGCCCTATGCGGTGGCGGAGCACGCCATCGCCCTGCTGCTTACTTCCGTGCGGCGGATCCATAAGGCCTATAACCGGACGCGGGATTTTAACTTTTCCCTGAACGGGCTGACGGGCTTCGACCTGCACGGAAAAACCATGGGCGTGATCGGGACGGGAAAGATCGGCAGAATCTTTATCGATATCTGCCGGGGCTTTGGAATGAAGGTCATCGCGTATGATCCCTTTCCGGTTCCCGACGGCGGCATTGCGTATGTCCCGCTGGAAGAGCTGCTGACGTCCAGCGACATGATCTCCCTCCACTGCCCGCTGACGGATGGGACGAGGCACATGATCGACGCCGCCGCCATCGGAAAGATGAAAAAGGGCGTCGTGATTGTCAACACCTCCCGGGGCGGCCTGATCGACGCCGAGGCGCTGCTGGAGGGCCTTCGGGCCCGGAAGGTCGGGGCGGCCTGCCTGGACGTCTACGAGGAGGAAGCGGATATCTTCTTTGAGGACCGCTCCGGGCATATTCTGGATGACGAGCTGCTGTCCCGGCTGATCTCCCTGCCGAATGTGATCGTCACCTCCCATCAGGCGTTTCTGACGGAGGAGGCCCTGAACAATATTGCGGAAACGACGGTCACCAATATTCTGTCCTGCTTTGAAAAGGACGGCCTGTGCGACAACGAGCTGTGCTACCGCTGCGGGCGGATCGAGCGGTGCAAAAAAGAACGCAGGGAAAAGTGCTTCTGATATACCGTATGCTTGCTGCACGATTCCGGGTATACCAAACATGGCAAAAATGAGACCAAACTTGATGCTGATGATACCAAACAGAGCAATCAAGCGGATGATTCCGGCATTACAGGAAAAGGCGTTATAAGAAGAAACGGTAATCACCGGAATGGCCAGTGGGAAATCCTGATCTCCGTTCCGGACAGGTTGTAAAGGAGAGATGTTTTGTCCGCAAAGGCGTCAGCGAAGCGGTGGCAAAATCGTCATCCGGACAGAATGGCAGAGGCGTGCACAAAAGGACCGTCCCCGTGTGTTCCCGTGTGTTCGTCCGAAATGAATCTTGACGGAATGATGGTTGTTTTTATACAATGGAGAAGAGAAGGAACTGCTTAAGGGAAACGCTTTGCAAAGCCGGTTTATACAATTAAATGTAGAGACCGGACGGGAGCGATGCGTGAAGCGAAAAAAAAAAGGAGACAGAAAGGCAGACATAACCTGATATTCTGGGAGGAGAATGAGAAAATGGGAATTGATCTGAAGGCGATGCCGAAGCTGGGCTTCGGACTGATGCGGCTGCCGGAGAAGGACGGGAAGATCGATCATGAGCAGGTGTGCCGCATGGTGGACGCTTACATGGAGGCGGGCATGAACTATTTCGATACCGCCTATGTCTATCATGGGGGGAATTCGGAAAAGGCCATTAAGGAGGCGCTGGTGAAGCGGTACCCGCGGGACCGGTTTATGCTGGCGACGAAGCTCCCGGCCTGGTGCATGAAGGACAAGGCGGATCGGGACCGGATCTTTAACGAACAGCTGGAGCGCTGCGGCGTGGATTATTTTGATTTTTATCTGCTGCACTCCATTGAGGACGGCGGGAACGGGGAGACCTATGAGCGGCTGGACTGCTACAACTGGGGCCTGCAGAAAAAGGCGGAGGGAAAGATCCGCCATTTCGGGTTCTCCTTCCACGGGAGCCCGGCCTATCTGATTCAGATCCTGGATAAGCATCCGGAAATTGAATTTGTTCAGATCCAGCTGAACTATGCCGACTGGACGAATCCGGTGGTCCGCTCCGGCGAGCTGTATGACATCCTGCACCGTCGGAACATCCCCATGGTCATCATGGAGCCGGTTAAAGGGGGCACGCTGGCGAGCCTGAAGCCGGAGCTGGAGGAGATGTATAAGGCCTGTCGGCCGGACAGGTCAATCGCCTCCTGGGCGCTGCGGTTTGTCGGATCCCTGCCGGGGGTCATGACGATTCTCTCCGGCATGAGCAACGAGGAGCAGATGAAGGACAATATCGGCACATTCGCCCGCTTTGAGCCCCTGTCCGAGGCGGAGCGGGAGCTGGTGGACAAGGTTCGCGTGATCATGCTGAACGTGCCGCAGATCGGCTGCACCTCCTGTCGGTACTGTACGCCGGGCTGTCCGATGAACATCTCCATTCCGGACGTGTTCCGGGCGGTCAACACCATGAATCTGTACGGGGACGTGTTTCGGCCCAAGGCCTTCTACGGCGGCGTGATCGGACAGGGGCATGGCCGCGCCTCCGAATGTATCGGCTGCGGCCAGTGCGAGAGCGTATGTCCCCAGCATCTTCCGATTATCGACCTGCTGAAGGACGCGTCCGCGAAGCTGGACGCATAACAGGCAGAGGGTGCTGTTGTAAAAAGGGGAGACAGGTTCTGTCCGCGATCCGCGTCAGGGGAGCTCGAGGCCTCAGTAGGCGCCGTAGATGGCGCGGTACTGGGACGGGGTACAGCCTTTTTTCTCCCGGAAGACCCGGTTGAAGGTGGCGACGCTGCCGAAGCCGCTCTCCAGGGCGATATCCCGCATGGGCCGGTTCGTCCGGATCAGCAGATCCATCGCGACCTGCACCCGTTTCTGACACAGATAATCCTTAAAGGAATAACCAGTCTGCTTTTTAAAGGACCGGGAGAAATAGTACCGGCTGAATCCGGCGAAGGAAGCCACGTCGTCCAGGGTGACTTCCTCCTGATAATGGCTGTTGATATATCCCATGGCGGCGGCGATGACCTCCGAGTCCACGCTGTGGGAGCTTTCCTTCCGGGGATAAACGCCGGAAAGGTAGTGCTGCCCCAGCACCGCGTAGAGGTGGAGAAGATAGCCGAAACAGACGGTGTTCCACATGAGCTCCTGCTTGTCATAGACGCCCTGGATCTTTCGGAGAAGCTCCCGGATCCGGATATGGGCTTCCGATCCGTCGTGCAGATAAAAAACCTGGCTGAACTGCTGGTTCAGGGCCTTGACATCCCGCAGGCCAAAGACGGTGTCCGGCTCGAAAAGATACAGGTAGCGACTGCTGCCCTGCTCCATGTTCAGCCCGTGGGAAACCTTTGGCGGAATGATCAATACCTCGCCCTTGTGGACATGGTAAACGACGCTGTTTACCGTATAGTCCACCACGCCTTCCATTGTCAGGCAGACTTCGACGGCCGAATGGTAATGGGATTCATATCGCCAGGGGACGTCGGAATACCAGATCCGAAGCGAGGAATCCTCCCGGTAGGTGACGAATTCACACTCTCCCTGCAAAACGCGGAAGCCGTCTTCATAGCGGGAAGCGCGCTGCGCGCCTTCCGCGGTCTTTTTCTCGGACATCGGTCCATTCTCCTCTGTGAACGTCAGTTTACGTCTGCTGTTCTGTCCGGATGACGATTTTGGTGCCGCCTCGCCGGCGGCGGGCGGTCAGCCCTTGACGCTGCCCAGCGCCATGCCGGTTACGAAATACTTCTGCAGGAAGGGATAGACCACCAGGATCGGCACGGCGGACACCACGGAAATCGCGGAGCGGACCGTGATCTTCCTCATGGTATCTTCCTCCGTTTTTCTTTTTTGACACCCGGGGGTGTCCTTGATAATCATATTATGCTCAACTTGTACGGACTTCTGCAATGGCTCATTTGGTGTAGTCTGGTTAAAATTTGCTCTATTAATAATTGATTGTTGCTCAGTATGCGTGCAAACGATGGCAGCGGGTTTTAGTTTTTTGCGCAGGGGGAAACCGTTGAATTTTCTACATTAACGTTCATCCTTGGCGGCAGGAAGGCGTAATTATTGCTGTGGGGGCCGGCTGGAAAGCTGAGCAATTGCGGTAATGCAAATATTGACAATCGGCCGGAAATCAAGCTGTGGATTTTTCATGTTGTGCGCCCGACCTGCCTTCAGCGCGATCCTTTGGAACGCGGGGGACAGGCGTCGTGTTCCGATTTTCTCCTGAGCCGGCTGACGGCCTTGACAATACGTGCCCAAAAGGCTACATTATAGAAGGTTTGGAAACACGGTTCGCAGAATGCTTGATTGACGGAAAGGCGTGATTCACCATGGGAAAGAAATGGGAAAAGAAACTGAAGGAGCTGAGCGAGAGCCTGGCTGAGCTGGGCAAAAAAGCCGAGGACGCTTCCGAGGACGCGAAGGCCGCGTGGGATCTGAAGGACGATTTTGTGCGGGAAAAGAAGAGCACCCTGAAGGGCAACGTAGCCGCCCTGCAGGAGAATGCCCGCCTCGCCGGCGAGGAAAACAAGTCCAGGATGTCCGCCGCGCTGCTGAAGGCCCAGATGACCCTGAAGGCCAAGGGTGAGGACTGGAAGAACGCCACGGATAAGAAGGCTCTCGAAGCCTATATCGACGGCAACGTCGCGTATATTCAGGACTGCTATGAGACCGCCGCGTATCTGATCGCCAACGCGCAGCTGGCGATTCTCGACACGGTGGAGGCGGCCGAGGAGTATGAAAAGCGCTTCGGCACTACGGAAGAGGGCTAAGCCATCTCTTCGCGCGCACCGGTTTTCCGGCGGCTTTGAAGCCGGCGGGAGCCGGTGCTCTTATTCGTTCATACGCCTGAAAAACTGTCGGGAGGCTTTGCGATGCTTTTACAGCAACTGGACAAACTGAAACGTTCCTCGATTATGACCTCGATCATCCTGATGGCCGTCGGCCTGGGCATGATCATCTGTCCGGAAAAATATATATCCGTCGCGGTTTCCGCGCTGGGCTACGGGATGATCGTCTTCGCCATTGTGCTGGTGCTGGATTTCATGTCCAGCCGGAAGGTGCTGATCAACTATATTTCCTTTACCATGGCCCTGGTGATCGCGGTGCTGGGAGGCTCCATCCTGGTGTTCAGGAATCATATGGTCCAGCTCCTCGCCCTGGCCTTCGGGCTGAACCAGATTATCTCCGGGGTGGCGGAGCTGGTGAACGCCCTGACCTATGCCCGGCGTTCCGGGCGGAAAGGCTGGTGGATTCTCGTCGCCCTGGCCATCCTCTCCATTGTTTTTGGCCTGATCGTGCTGATCCATCCCTGGTGGCATTCGATCCCTGCCCTGTTTGACATCATCGGCGTCATGCTGCTGTTCTCCTCGCTCGTCGGCATCGTTCGCCTGATCTTTATCTGGCCGATTCGAAGCGAGAAGGAATAAGGAGGGGAAATCGATGACAGACAAGGCAAATAAGACGACGGACAGGGTCAATAAGACGGAAGACAGGGTCAATAAGACGGCCGACAGGGTCAGTAAGACGGCCAACAGGGTCAATACGGAAGAACTGAAGGAAAACCTGAACCGGGAAGCCGCCCAGACGGAAGAAATGCTGGCGGCGCTGAAAAACCAGATCGCTGAGCTGCAGCAGCGGCAGGACCGGCTGGAAGCCGCGCGGGCGGAAGACGCCTCCCGGACAACCAAAGGAAGGGCGCCGCTGGTGCTGAAGGATCTTCGGGAGCGGCGGAATCAATGGAAGAAGGCGCCGAAGGAGATGAGCGCCAAGCTCCGGGAGCTGCTGCAGGGCGAAATTGAGGCCGCCCGGAAGAAGGAAAAGCGCCGCAGCGCGGAGATCCTGGGGGTCTTCGCCAAGCATAATTTCTATGCCAACGGCTTTACGCCGGTGGAAATGCGGTCCACCCTGGAGGATCTGGGCCCCACCTATGTCAAAATCGGCCAGATCATGTCCAGCCGCACGGATCTTTTGCCCGCCAGCTACTGCCGGGAGCTGGAAACCCTGCGGCAGAACGTCAAGGAGCTGGATCCCGCGATTGCCCGCGCCGTCATCGAGCAGGAGACCGGGAAGAGCATCGACGAGATCTATCAGGAGTTCCGGGACAAGCCCCTGGGCTCCGCTTCCATCGGCCAGGCCCATTACGGCGTGCTGAAGGACGGGACCCGGGTGGTCACCAAGGTGCAGCGCCCCCTGATCGCGGACATGATGCGCAAGGATTTCGTGCTGCTCAAGAAGGTGGCCCGGGCGGTCAAGGTGATCAACGAGAACAACGACGAAGAAGAAATGGTCGACATGTTGTCGGTGATCGAAGAGCTGGAGAAGGTGACGGAGGAGGAGCTGGATTTCCGCGTTGAGGCGGAGAATACCCGCTTCTTCAAGGAAAACTGCATCGAGGACGAGGCGAAGGTCACCTGCCCTGACGTGATCGACGAGCTGACGACCGAGCGGATCTTTACGATGACCTTTGTGGACGGCTATTCCGTTTCCAAGCGGGACAGGCTGATCGCCGACGGCTACGATCCGGATCAGATCGGAACGGTCATCCTCGAAAACTATGTCCATCAGGTGCTGGACGTGGGCACCTTCCACGGGGATCCCCACCAGGGGAACATCATGATCGCCCACGGGGTTCCGACCTGGATCGACTTCGGGATGATCGGGCGGATCTCCGCCGGGGATATCAAGCTGCTGCAGGACCTGGTGCTCTCTCTGCTGGAATCGGATCTGGAGGCCCTGGTCAACGCGGTGCTATCCATGGGCGCCGGCTCGGAGAAGACGGATCGGAACAGGCTCCTCGAGGATGTGGAGGAGTTCATGAGCCGCTACGTCTCCGTCACCAGCACGGATGATCTGGATATGGCCGTCATCCTGGAGCAGATTACCGATCTGGCCGCGAAGAACGATATCTCCCTGCCCGGCCGGCTGACGATGCTGGTTCGCTCCATCGCCACCATCGAGGGCGTGATCGAGCAGCTCTGCCCGACGCTGAACCTCTTCAAACTGCTTTCGGACAAGCTGATGGCCCGGGCCAAGAAGGATTTCGACCTGAAGCAGTCGATGCTCTCCGGCGGCAAGGACGTGCTGGCCGCCAGCAAAAAGACCGCGAAGATTCCCACCCTCGCCTCCGATGTCCTCAGCGGCATCGTGAAGGGCCGGACGAAGCTGAACATCAATCTGGACGGGTTCCGGGATATGGCAGACCGGGCGCACGAGACCGCCCGCAACGTGGTGCTGGCCCTGTTCGCCTGCTTCATGTTCTTCGGCTCCTGCATTCTGTGCACGGTGAATATCGGGCCGAAGAGCGCCAGCGGCTTCCCCCTGGTCGCGGTGGGCGGGCTGGTATTCTCGGTTTCCCTGGGCATCTATACGGTGCTCCGCATGTCCAGAAAAAAATAGCTGCAAAATCGTCATCCGGATAAAATGGCAGACGTGAACTATCGTTCACCAGAGGAGGAAAAACGTTGACTGAATCCATCCGGGAGATCGTGAAGGCCCTGAGACAGGGGAGCGCCATGGGAGAGCGCATCCCGCCGGATCGACGGAAGGTTGTTCGCGTGATCAAGGGCCTGCAGGCGGTGATGTTCCCGATGGGGTTCCGCCGCGAGGAGCCCGGGATGACGGACGAGGCGCTGCTGGAGAAAACGCTTCTCCTGCTGCGGGAGGAGATTCACGCGGCGCTGTGCTTCCGGGACGGGAAGGAGGCGGAGGCCGGCGCGGAGGCGGAGGAGATCTGCCGGCGCTTCGCCGGCCGCCTTCCCGGGATTCAGGGGATGCTGAGGAAGGACATTCAGGCCCTGTATGAGGGGGATCCCGCGGCGGTGAGCCGGGAGGAGGTGCTGATCTGCTATCCCGGTTTTTACGCCATCTCCATTTACCGCCTGGCCCACGAACTGTATGAGCTCGGCGCTCCGCTGATTCCCCGGATTATGACGGAGTTCGCCCATGAAAAGACGGGAATAGACCTGCATCCCGGGGCGAAAGTGGGGGAGTACTTCTTTATTGACCACGGAACGGGTATCGTGGTGGGGGAGACCACCACGATCGGCGATCATGTCAAGCTGTATCAGGGGGTTACCCTCGGCGCCCGCAGCTTCGAGCTGGACGAGGACGGGAATCCCGTCAAGAAGATCAAGCGGCATCCGGATATCGGCAGCCACGTGGTCATCTACGCCAACGCCACCATTCTCGGCGGCGATACGGTGATCGGGGACCGGTGCGTCATCGGAGGCAACACCTGGCTGACGCATTCCGTGGCTCCGGGGAGCACGGTGTCCTATACCGCGCGGGAGGACCGGGAGACGAAATATGAATAAGGAACTTCGGGGAAGCCTGGCCCTGCTGGCCGGGGCGGCCATCTGGGGAGCGGCGTTTACCGCCCAGCGCATGGGAATGGACAGCGTCGGCCCCTTTTATTTCACCGGCATCCGGATGCTGCTGGCGGCCCTGGCGGTAACGCCGCTGATCCTGCTCAGCGACCGCAGGCGGAAGCGGGCGGGATGGACCGGAAAGCCCTCCGCGGAGGCGGCCGCGAACCAGCGCAGGGCCGGGCTCCTGTGTGGGCTTCTGCTGTTTCTGGCCACCAACCTGCAGCAGGTGGGCCTGATCTACACGGCCGCGGGGAAGGCGGGCTTCCTCACGGCGCTGTATGTAGTGCTGGTGCCGGTGGCGGGCTGGATCCTGTTTCGCAAAAACCCGGGCAGGGTGATCTGGCTCGGGGTGGCGCTGGCGCTCGGAGCGCTGTATCTGCTATGCGTCCCCGCCGGGGGCTTTCAGCTGGAAAAGGGGGATCTGCTGGTGCTGGGCTGCGCGGTCTGCTTTACCGGCCAGATCCTGTGCGTGGATTGCTACGCGCCGGTGGTGGACGGGCTGCGGCTGAGCCGGGATCAGTTCCTGGTCACGGGCGTTTTGTCCCTGCTGATTGCGGTGTTCACTGAAAGCATCAGCCTGGAGCGGATCCGGGCGGCGCTGATTCCGATCCTGTATTCCGGCGTCCTGTCCGGCGGCATGGGCTATACGCTGCAGATCATCGGCCAGCGGGATGTGAATCCGACCCTGGCCTCCCTGCTGATGTGCATGGAATCCGTTTTCGCCGTGCTGACGGGGGCGGTGGTGCTGGGGGAGCGGCTGACGGGGCGCGAAATCTGGGGCTGCGCCCTGATGCTCGCCGCGGTGGTTCTGGCCCAGCTGTCCCCGGCGATCGGGAAAGCTCTTCAAAAAAAGGCGGCTACAGCCAGCCGCCGTCGATCCGGATGATTTCGCCGGTCAGGTATTCCGGCATGGTCAGGAGCTTCAGAAGCGCCTGAGCCGCCTCCGCCGGGGAGGCGATATAGCCCGCGGGGATCTTATCTACGATCTCCGCCTTTTCTTCGTCCGAAAGCCTCGCGTTCATGGCGGTATCGATGATGCCCAGGGCCGCGGCGTTGACCTGAATATGGCTGGGCGCAAGCTCCTTGGCCAGGGCCCGGGTAAAGGCGTTGACGCCCCCCTTCGAGGCGCTGTAGGCCACCTCGCAGGAGGCGCCGGAAAGGCCCCAGACGGAGGAGATGTTCAGGATTTTTCCCTGCCCGGCCCGAACCATGTCCGGGACGAAGGTATGGCAGGTATTGTAAAGGGAAGTGAGATTCACCCGCAGGATCTCCGCCCAGTCCCCGGGCTCAAGATCCGTTAACAGCCCGATCCGGGAGATGCCCGCGTTGTTGACGAGGGTTTCCACCGGACCGAAGTCCGCCCGCAGCCGCTGGACCCAGTCAAAATCCCCGACGTCGCCGAGGGCGGGAATACAAAGAGGACACCCGGCAGCGGAAACCAGCCGCGCGGTTTCCCGCAGGCCGGCCTCATCCTGCCGGGCGGTGATGATGATCCGGGAATAGAGGCCGGCGGAGGCACAGGCGACCGCCAGCGCGCGGCCGACGCCCCGGGAGGCGCCGGTAATCAGGATGCCGCTCATGCCTCAGTACTCGAAGACCGTAATGACGGCCCCCATGTTGTCCAGGGAGGAAACGTGACTGCGGGCGTTCCGGGTCAGCTGCACATCGAAGGAAGGCTCCTCGCCGACATACTGCCGGTAGATTTCGTACTTCAGGGCCCCGTCCTCAAACAGCGCGATATGGGGATGCTCCTGGAGGTACTCAATATATTCCTCCAGGCAGAAATCCTTGTAGTGCATGATCGCCGCGTTTCCCCTGCCAACGTACCGGTAGAGGTTCATGGCCAGGGAGACGCCGGTCTTGAAGCTCTTGTCCATGGTGCCCTCCAGCGGCCAGTTCGCCTGGGGGAAGCGGAAGACGATCCCGTATTTCCAGCCGTTCTCGTTCATCCAGCGGCCGGCGGCCGTCGTGGAGAACTTGGGGCTTCCGACATCCGGATCATTCCTGTCATACAGGCGGAGCCGGAAGGACAGCCCTGTATTATACTCGCTGGTTCCGGGATAGTTGACTTCCTTCTTGGCGGCGGCGATCAGCTCGTCGCCGGTATATTTTCCGGAAAGCTTGGTGATCCGGTTCTGGAAGAGGGTATTCTGGGTATCCCAGCTGCGGTAGGCCTCATCCACCATATAGTGGGTCAGGTTTTCCGCAGCCGCCGTGTCGATGGCTTCCTTCAGGGCGTCGGCGGCCACCGGGAACATGGACACATTGGAGTCCGACGCCTGAACCGCCCGGTCAAAATAGCGGGTCACGCTGACCAGGCCGGATTCGTCAAAATCGTCCGGCCGGGAATGCCACTCGTTGACCAGCAGCATGCCGTTGTTCATCACGTCCGCTCGGGTCATTCGCTCCGCGGTCGGGTTCTCCAGCGGGAAGCCGGACAGATCCAGAATGTCCCAGCCCTCGGTTTTGTGCTCCGGCCAGGCGGTATTGACCTGAACGGTATGCTCGCTTTCCAGATCCGCCAGGGCGGCCTGGTATTCCGCCATGATTTCCCGGTTCTTCTCCTCCACCTCGGCCCGGGCCCGCTCATCGGCCTCGGCGAGGGCCTTCCGCTGGGGTTCGATCACCAGGGGCTTGATCAGAAAGCAGCCGGCACACAGGGCCAGCACCAGAAAGGTGATCACCGCGACCACCGGGACTGCCTTGCTCTTTTTCCTTGTCCGACTCATCCGATAAACACCGTCCTTCCGTATTTATGAAAATTTCGTTACAGAAATATAAAATTCCTTCTTTTCCGGATGAAC
>JAFRHH010000048.1 GCA_017433405.1 Clostridia bacterium
AGACTGGAAGCGGCAGACGGGAATCGAACTGCATGAATGCTTCGGGCAGACGGAGCTGCTGCCCACGCTGGTGACCTTCCCCTGGATGAAGGTGGTGCCGGGATCCATGGGCAAGCCTGCCCCCCTGTTTGATGTGGACATCGTGGACGCGGAGGGGAATTCCTGCCCGGCGGGCACCACCGGCGAGATCGTGATCCGGGTGCACCACGGCAGACCCTATGGAATGTTCGCGGGATACTACCGGCACCCGGAGATGACGGCGGAGGCCCTGGAGGGGAACGTATACCATACCCAGGATCTGGCCTGGAAGGATGAGTGGGGCTACTACTGGTATGTGGGCCGGGCGGACGACGTGATCAAGAGCAGCGGATACCGCATCGGACCCTTCGAGGTGGAGAGCGCACTGCTGGAGCACCCGGCGGTGCTGGAATGCGCAATCACCGGCGTGCCGGATCCGCTGCGGGGGCAGATCGTGAAGGCCACCGTGGTGCTGAAGCCCGGATATGAGGGAAACGATGAGATGGTGAAGGTGCTGCAGGACCATGTCAAACACCTGACGGCGCCTTACAAGTATCCCCGGAGAGTGGAATTTGTGACGGAGCTGCCCAAGACCATCTCCGGCAAGGTGCGCCGCTTCGAGATCCGGAACCGGGACAGCAGGTAAAAACCCATGGTGGTGACAGAGAACACAGCCCTGGTGCTGCGGCATGTGAACTACCGGGACAACGATCGGATGGTGACCCTTTTCAGCCCCTCCCGGGGACGGGTGGACGCAGTGATCCGGAACTGCCGGAAGCCCCGGTCCCACAACCTGAACGCCGGGGAGCTGTTTGCCCTGGGAGACTATATGCTGTACGAAAGCCAGGGGCGGGTGACGGTGCGCTCCGTGAACCTGATCGAAACCTTCTATGCCCTGCGGCAGGACTATGAGCGGCTGACCTGCGGGACGTATGTACTGGGGCTGACGGAGGCGGTGGTGGAACCGGAGCAGGAACGGCAGGAGCTGTTCATGCTGGTGCTGCACACGCTGAGCCGGCTGGCTTTCTCGGATCAGCCCTGGCGGCCGCTGATGGCGGGATTCCTGCTGCACTTTTCCGCCTGCGAGGGCTTCAAACCCCGGCTGAACCACTGCGTGCACTGCGGAAGACGCATGGAGGATACGGGTCCCTTCTTTTTTGACATCGGAGCCGGAGGCCTGTGCTGCGGGGAATGCCGGGAAAACCTGATGCGGGACCGGATGCCGGGGGAGCCGGCGCCGGAGCCCCTGGCCCCCCAGCAGGTGCGCTGGATGCGGGAAACCCTGACGAAGGGATCCGCCTCCTGGACGGACTCGCCGGCGAGCTATGCGCCTTTCCCGCTTCTTCGGAAATATACGGAGGGGCGGCTGGGACGGCGGATCCGCAGCGGGATGCTGCTGCCGGAATGAAAAAACTGCCGGGATCCGGAGAAAGCCTGCAAAAATAAAATCGGAAAAGAACCCGCCGCCGGAGCAAAAAAAAGCTTGCAATGGGCGGCGGGTTCTGATATAATCCTCAATTGGCACATCCTTGCGCTGCAGGATAAGCAGCGCCATATGTCCGTGAGGAGGTGAAAGCATGATGAACAGGTATGAAATGATCTACATCATCGACACGGGGTTGGAGGAAACCGCTCGCAAGGAGCTGATCGAAAAGGTTTCCGGACTGATCTCCGCCAACGGTGGTGAGATCGAAAAGGTCGACGAGACCTGGGGTAAACGCCGCCTGGCCTATGCCATCGACTACAAGACCGAGGGCTGGTACGTGCTGGTGAACTTCAAGGCGCCCGCCGAGCTGCCCAGGGAACTGGAGCGGAACCTGAAGATCAATGAAAACGTTCTGCGGTATCTGGTGGTGAAGCTGGAGGAAAAGCGTTCCTCCGTGAAGCCGCGCCCCGTTCGCCCGGCTGCTCCCGTGGAAGCCGCTCCCGCTGAGGAAGCCGCTCCCGCCGAGGCTGCTCCCGTGGAAGCCGCTCCCGTGGAAGCTGCTCCTGCTGAGGAAGCCGATCCTGCTGGCGACGCTGAATAAGCGTCCAGGGAGGGAAAAAGATGAACAGACTTACCATCATCGGGAATCTGACGCGGGATCCGGAGCAGCGGACCACGCCCTCCGGGGCAACGGTCTGTTCCTTCACCGTGGCGGTAAACCGCCGCGGACGCCGCGACCAGCAGAACAGCCAGCCGGAGGCGGATTTCTTCCGCGTTTCCGCATGGAACCAGCTGGGTGAAACCTGCCAGCGCTATCTGGCCAAGGGCCGGAAGGTAGCTGTGGTGGGTTCCGTGAGCGTGCACACCTACCAGGGGAACGACGGACAGACCCGGGCTTCCCTGGAAGTGATGGCCAACGACGTTGAGTTCCTGTCTTCCCGCAGCGAGATGGAGGGCGAAGGCGGATACGCCGCGCCCGCGGCGTCTGCCGCCGCTCCTGCCGGGGGAAATGCCTCTGCCGATTTTACGGCGGTGGAGACCGATGAACTGCCCTTTTAATGCTTGTAAAGGAGGTACACCCCATGTCTGAGGATCGTGGAGAAAGAAGGCCCCGCCCCCGCGGAGGACGCCGTCCCCGCCGGAAGGTCTGCGCTTTCTGCGTGGATAAGATCGAATACATCGATTATAAAGACATCAACCGTCTGCGCCGCTTCACCAACGAGCGTGGCAAGATTCTGCCCCGCCGGATGAGCGGAAACTGCGCAAAACATCAGCGCCAGCTGAGTGAGGCCATCAAGCGCGCCCGTGCCATCGCCCTGATGCCCTACACCGTGGACTGAGAACGGCCTGATCTGCCGGAGCGAAAGCTCCGGCGTTTTTTGGTATGACGGGCATGTCCCGAAGCTTGGGTGGAAGTCCCAAGGGGCGTAGTTGCCGACGAACCCGATAGCGAATGGCAAGCTTTGTACCGCGAGGTGCAGGGGGGAAGAAGCCATAGCGAAATCGTGGCCCGACGAACAGGAACCCGATAACAAGGCGACGCTGGTGGATGAGCGGGCCAAAAGCCGTAAAGTCCAAAAGGCAACCGTAACCCAGCGGCGTAGATCGAGCGGGTAAACGAGGAAAGGTTGGGGACTTATCCCGTGAGATCTCGCAAGCGGTCTCATCAGCCGTAGTAACAACGAATTGCGAGAAGTCAGCAGAGGCCATAGTAGCCGAAAGGCGAAGGGCCAAACGGTTCAAGACGTCAAATGAATGTATGTCCCCGTAGCAAGTCCGACAGGCCGAGGAACCGAAACGTACATGAGGGGAAACGGCGCACATAGGAAGATGCGACGGGGAGCGGAAAGGAAGGAGACGGAGGTATGGGAAGCCTGCTGGACAGAATTCTGGAGTGGGAGAACATACAGCGAGCCATGAAACGAGTGTGCGCCAATAAGGGGTCATCCGGAGTTGACGGCATGAAGGTGGATGAGCTGAGCCTGTATATGTCTGATCACTGGAAGGAAATCGAGCAGGCGATCCGGGAGAGGCGGTACAAGCCACAACCAGTGGAACGGGTGGAAATCCCGAAGGAAAACGGGGGCGTAAGAAAACTCGGAATCCCGACGGTGGTAGACAGAACGATCCAGCAGGCAATAGCGCAGGTGCTTTCACCGATATTTGAGAAACAATTCAGTGAGAACAGCTACGGCTTCAGGCCTGGAAGGAATTGTGAACAAGCCATTGTGAAGTTGCTGGAATATTTCAACGACGGAAGCATATGGATCGTGGACATTGATCTGGAGAAGTTCTTTGATACAGTACCACAGGACAGATTAATGAGCATTATTAACCGTACGATCCATGACGGAGATACAGAATCGCTGATACGAAAGTACCTGCAAGCCGGAGTCATGGTCAAAGGAGAGTACGAAGAAACGCTAACCGGAACACCGCAGGGAGGGAACCTGTCGCCATTACTCAGCAACATTATGCTGAATGAGCTGGACAAGGAACTTGAGGCCAGGGGCCTGAAGTTCACCCGATACGCCGATGACTGTGTAATCGTGGTGGGCAGCAGTGCAGCAGCCAAGAGGGTCATGTACTCCATTACAGACTGGATAGAACGCAAACTGGGATTAAAAGTGAATGCAGAAAAGACTTGCATCACGAAGCCAACAAAGCTGAAATATCTCGGTTTTGGGTTCTGGAAAGACAAAGAAGGCAACTGGAGAGCAAGACCGCACGAGAAATCCGTGACGAAGTTCAAGCGTAAACTGAAACAGCTGTGCTGCAGGCGGTGGAGTGTTGACATGGACTACCGCCTGAAGAAGCTCAATGAAGTCATCCGGGGGTGGATTAACTACTTTGCATTGAGCGATATGAAGTACGCTATGCAATGTGTGGATGAACACCTGAGGACTATGATGCGAGTGATTATCTGGAAACAGTGGAAAGTACCGTCAAAACGGAAATGGGGATTGTTAAAGCTCGGAGTACCGGAATGGCTGGCAAACAAGACGTCGCAATGGGGTGACCATTACATCTTTGTGGCGTCAAAGTCCTGCCTGAAACGAGCAGTATCCAAAGAAATACTGACCAGGCGGGGCCTGGTCAGTTGTTTGGACTACTACATGAACCAACATGCCTTGAAATTGAACCGAACCGCCGGATGCCGAACGGCATGTCCGGTGGTGTGAGAGGGAGATTAAATTCTCCCTACTCGATCGTCTCTTCAGCTTCCGGTAGCCTCCAGGAACACCGTCTCCAGGTCGTTCCTCTCCTGCCACATGCCCCGCAGGGGCGCGTCCAGGGCCGCCGCCAGCCGGAAAACCTGATCCGTCATCCGGCCCCTCTCGTCCTGACGCCGGCCCGTCAGCCGGATCTCCGCCGTGCCCGGTTCCGTTTCCGGAAGCCGTTCCGCCTTCCGCACGCAGCCCAGGCTCCGGACCGCGTCCAGCAGAGCTCCGGTGTCTCCCGCCGCCCGGATCCGCAGCCGGTCTTCCCCCTCCGGGTTGTCCTCCCGCAGGTCGAATTCCCGGATCACCCGCCCCTCATGCAGGATCACCGCCCGGTGGCACAGCTGCTGCACCTCCGGCAGCATGTGGCTGGAAAAAAGAATGGTATGCTCCTCCCCCAGCTTCCGGATCAGCTCCCGGGTCTCCGCCACCTGCTGGGGATCCAGTCCCACCGTGGGCTCGTCCAGGATCAGAACCTCCGGATTTCCGCACAGGGCCTGGGCGATGC